>NZ_JBANLK010000029.1:9274-28788 GCF_054968425.1 Paraburkholderia sp. AV2 | reverse complement strand
GGGCCGGGGGCCGGGCCCTCGGCGTGCTGGGCGCGGCCTACAGCCGCGTGAAACACCCCCGTTGGGGCCTAACCGCCTAGGGCGCGACGGCCCCTTGGCGCCCCCCCGGCAGGGTCCCCGCCGGCGCGACGCAACAGCGCGTTTGCATGCAACGCGTCGGCATGCGCGGGATCGGCCTGCAGGATCTGCTGCAGGCAGGCCTCGGCGTCTGCGTGCTGCCCCTGCCGCAGCAGGGCCTGCGCCCGCTGGAAGGTTTCGTTCAGGTTGATGAGGGGGCGGGACATGGGACGACTAGGCCGCTTGCGAACGAAACTCGACTTTTTGCCGGCCTACCACCTGGGTCGCAAAATCCGCATCGTCCGGGATCGGCTCCCAGAAAAAATCATGCTGAAAGAGCGGGATGCGGTTGAATTTCTGCGAACGAAAAATCCCCCGGTTTCGCTTGAATTCGCTGTAACGATCCCCCTTGAACTGCTTGCCGACCGATGTGAACGGCAGCAGTCTTTCCGCAATGTCCTGCTGGATCAATTCGTCTGATTCGTTTTTGAACCGTTCGAATGCCGGAAACTGATCGCGGCATATCACCTGAATCGCCGTTTCCGGCAAGGCGTATCGCTGCGCCCAGAGCACATGCCACCCGGAGTCGACGTTATTGATGAAGTCCACGAGCCGCCGGCTCAAAATATAGGCGTCGGATTCGATGTGGATTATTTTGTCCGCGCCCAGATTTTTGGCGATCTCGAGCGAGTGCAGAAAGCTGCGCCACCAGCCAGGGTAGGCCGAAAGGCTTTGTCGTCCGAGATTATCGTCGAAGCGAACCAGCAGATTGCGGGCACTGCTCTGCGCGATATCGTCCGAGTGATGAACGACCTCGATTTCCTCGCGTGGCGGGGAAAACGGAGACCCGTCATCGATCATGATTTTCTTTTCTGCAACGATGGGCATTTTGTCGTAGTAATGCAGCCATCTCTGGTACCGGTGTGTCCAGGCATCCCGGTCTTTGATGTAGCTCGTGCAGAAAATAAAGGACTTCATTGGCGCATACCTGGTGTTCGTTTCGGGTTTGGCCGCCTGGGTTTCGGCCCCGTGGGCCTGGGCCGTGGGTTTGGCCACCTGGGCACCGTAATTGTACATGGGCACGATGGCACGGCCGGCGACGGGCAGGGCCCGGTGGCGGAAGCGGCGTCGCGCTGGCCTCTGCCGCACGAGGACACGCTCCGCGAGCCGCGCGCGGCGCCCCCGTTGCTTTTGCCCGACGGCGCGCCCGCTCGCGCTAGAATCACGAACCTTTAACGCATCTTTCGGCGCAGTTCGCCGGTATTTCTCTCTTGAGCGTGCAAAAAATCCTCATCGTGCGCGTATCGTCGCTGGGCGACGTCGTCCACAACATGCCCGCGATCGCCGACATCCGGCGGCGGCATCCCGACGCGCAGATCGACTGGCTCGTCGAGGAAAGCTTCGCGTCGCTCGTCGAACTCGTGCAGGGCGTGCGTCGCGCGATTCCATTTTCGCTGCGCCGCTGGCGCAAGGGCCTTTTTTCAGCCGCCAACTGGCGCGAGATCGGCGCGTTTCGCCGCGCGCTCGCGGCCGAGAAGTACGACCTCGTGATCGACTGCCAGGGCCTCATCAAGACGGCCTGGGTGGCAAGCTGGGCCCGTGGCCCGCTCGTAGGCCTCGGCAACCGGACGGAAGGCGCGGGCTACGAATGGCCCGTGCGCTTCTTCTACGACCGGTCGATCCGCATCGAGCCGCGTACTCATGTGGTCGAGCGCACCCGGCAACTGGTCGCGGCGGCGCTGAACGAGCCGCCGCCCCAGCCTGCCGACGACATCGACTTCGGCCTCGACACCGCGCGCGCGGCCCAGACGCTGGCGGGCGTCGGCCTGAACCTGCCGGTCCCCTACGTCGTATTCGTGCACGCCACGTCCCGTGCCGACAAGCAATGGCCCGACGCCAGCTGGATCGAGCTGGGCCAGGCGCTCGTGCGGCGCGGCGCCTCGCTCGTGCTGCCCTGGGGCAACGACGCGGAGCGCGCCACGAGCGAGCGCCTTGCGCGCGAGTTCGGCGAGGCGGCCATCGTGCCGCCGAAGCTCTCGTTGCCCGCCGTGGTGGGCCTGATCGACGGCGCAGCGGCGACCGTGGGGGTTGACACAGGTCTCGTCCACATCGCGGCGGCGCTCAAGCGGCCGACCGTCGAGTTGTACAATTTCGCGACCGCTTGGCGGACGGGCGGCTACTGGTCGCCGAACATCACCAACCTGGGCACCGCCGGCCAGCCGCCGACGCTCGCGCAGGTCAAGACCGCGCTGGCCGGCTTTGGGCTGCTGTAGTCACCCGATCGTCACCCGATCCACCGCTTCCAGGGGCGACCATGAACGAATCCCAGATCATCGAAATCACGTCCGGCGACTGGCACGGCCAGCAGCTTTCGCGGCCGCGCGAGACGCTGCTCGATGCCGTCGAGCAGGGCAAGGTGCTGTACTTTCCGAACCTGACGTTTCCGGTGGAAGGCGGCGAGCGCGCGCTGCTCGACCCGGCCATTGCCGACCCCAAGCGCAAGAACATCAGCCTCGACCCGAACGGCGGCGCGCTGCATGGCGTACTGGGCGACGCGGTTACGCAGTCGGCCGTGCGCGCGCTCATCGCGCGCTACCAGACCTGCGCGCGCACGCTCGTCGACGGCCTTTTTCCCGAGTACGACGGCAAGCTGCGCGTCGCGCCGACCAGCCTGCGCCTGCATCAGGTGGAAACGCGTCAGACCTCGTGGCGCAAGGACGATTCGCGCCTGCACGTGGACGCGTTTCCGTCGCGCCCCAACTACGGCGAGCGCATCCTGCGCGTCTTCACGAACGTGAACCCGAATGGCGCGCCGCGCGTGTGGCGCGTGGGCGAACCCTTCGAGGACATGGCGAAGCGCTTTCTTCCGCAGATCAAGGCGCAGATGCCGGGCTCGGCGTGGCTGCAGCATCTGCTGCACATCACGAAGTCGCCGCGCAGCGAGTACGACCATCTGATGCTGCATCTGCACGACGGCATGAAGGCCGACCTCGACTACCAGAAGTCGAGCCCGCAGGAGACCATCGGCTTTCCGCCGGGCAGCGTCTGGGTGTGCTTCTCCGATCACACCTCGCATGCGGTGATGTCCGGCCAGTTCATGATGGAGCAGACCTTCTTCCTGCCGGTGAAGGGCATGGTGCACCCAGACTGGGCGCCGCTCGGCATTCTCGAACGCCTCAAGGGCAAGGAACTCGTTTGAGCGCGCGTATCCTCATGCACCCCATGCTTTGCGCCATGGCGGTGGAGGCCCGATGCTGAGGGCCGTCTATCGTGCGGCCTGGTGGCTCGTCGCGCCGCTCGCCGTGCTGCGGCTTTTCATCCGGTCGCGGCGCGAGCATGGTTATCGCGAGCATATCGGCGAACGGTTCGGCTACTCGGCGGGGCGCCTGCCGGAGGACGGCGCGCCGCTCATCTGGGTGCATGCGGTTTCGGTGGGCGAGACGCGGGCGGCGCAGCCGCTCGTCGATGCGCTGATCGCGGCACGGCCCGATGCGCGCGTGCTGCTCACGCACATGACGCCCGGCGGCCGCGCCGCGGGAGAGCAACTGTTCGGCAACCGCGTGCTGCGCTGCTATCTGCCTTACGACACGCCGCAGGCGGTGCGCCGCTTTCTGCGCGCGTGGCGGCCCTCGCTCGGGCTCGTGATGGAGACCGAGGTCTGGCCTACGCTCATCGACGAATGCCGGCGCGCCGACGTGCCGCTCGTGCTGACCAACGCGCGCATGTCGGCGCGTTCGTACAAGCGGGCGGCGAAGTTCGGCGCGGCGGCGAAAGAGGTGTTCGGCGGCTTTACCCGTGTGCTTGCGCAAAGCCCATCGGACGCCGAACGGCTGAGCGCCCTGGGCGCGCGCAACGTCGCCGTGCTCGGCAATCTGAAGTTCGACATGGCGAGCCCGCCGGAACTCGTCGCACGCGGCCATGAGTGGCGCCGCGCGATCGGCGCGCGGCCCGTCTGGGTTGCGGCCAGCACGCGCGAGGGCGAAGAGGAACTCGTGCTGCAGGCGTTCGCGGCGCTCGGGCTCGACGACGCCTTGCTGATTCTCGTGCCGCGGCATCCGCAGCGTTTCGACGAAGTGGCCGCGCTGATCGTGCGCAAGGACCTCGAGCTCGCGCGGCGCTCGCAGTGGGCCGCGAGCGCCGCGGCTGCGGCGGCGCCGTCGCACGAGAGCCCGCGTGCGCTGCCGCCGGACGTGAAGGTGCTGCTGGGCGACTCGATGGGGGAGATGGGCGCGTACTACGCTGCCGCGGATCTGGCGTTCATCGGCGGCAGCTTGTTGCCGCTCGGCGGCCAGAACCTGATCGAGGCTTGCGCCGTGGGCGTGCCCGTGCTGATCGGCCCGCACGTGTTCAACTTCACGCAGGCCACTGCCGACGCCGTCGCGGCCGGTGCGGCGCTGCAGGTGCAGGATCCCGCGGATCTCGCGCGGACGTTGCGTGCGCTCTTCGAAGACAAGCCGCGGCGCGTGGCGATGGGGGGGGCGGCCGCTGCCTTTGCGGCGCGCCATCGCGGGGCGACGGCGCGCACGGTGGACGTGCTCATGACGCTGTTGCCGGAGTCCGCTTCTTCGTCTGCTTCGTCATCCTCTTCATCGGGGGCTTCGCTCGACGTCTGAGCACTGGGCCTGAGGCCGCGAACCTCAGGCCACCGGATTCACGCCGCAAGCAACCCCTTCTTCTCGATGAACGCGACCACCTGATCGAGCCCCTCCAGCGCTTTCAGGTTGCACATCACGAACGGGCGCTCGCCGCGCATCTTCTTCGCATCCGAGGCCATTACGTCGAGGTTCGCGCCCACGAGCGGCGCCAGATCGGTCTTGTTGATCAAGAGCAGGTCCGACTTCGTGATGCCGGGGCCGCCCTTGCGCGGTATCTTCTCGCCGCCCGCCACGTCGATCACGTAGATCGTGAGGTCGGAAAGCTCGGGGCTGAAGGTGGCCGCGAGGTTGTCGCCGCCCGACTCGATGAACACGATGTCCGCGTCGGGAAAGCGCGCGAGCATCTGGTCCACGGCCTCGAGGTTGATCGAGGCGTCTTCGCGGATCGCCGTGTGCGGGCAGCCGCCGGTCTCGACGCCCATGATGCGCTCGGCGGGCAGCGCGCCTGCGACGGTCAGGAGGCGCTGATCCTCCTTCGTGTAGATGTCGTTGGTGATGGCGACGAGGTCGTAGCGCTCGCGCATGGCCTTGCAGAGCATTTCGAGCAGCGTGGTTTTGCCGGATCCTACCGGACCACCTACGCCAACGCGTAGCGGCGGCAGTTTCTTTGTGCGCTTGATGTTCATCCGGGTGTTCCTGTTTATTTCCTGTTTTTTCCGTAGTCCGAAGCTAAGAGCGGAAAAGCCGCGAGTATTGCGATTCGTGTCGTGCACTGAGGATGCCGAGCTGCGGCGCGAACGTGTTGATCGCGTCGGGCGGCGTGGCGAGCGCGCGGGCGACGGCCGCCTCGATGACGGGGCGCAGTGCGACGAGGATGCGCTGTCCCGCGACCTGGCCGAGCGGCACGGCCTTGAGCGCGGCCGCCGTCTGGTTCTCGGCCCAACTGAAAGCATAGGCCGCGAGCGCCGCGTCGGGCGCGGCGCCGTGCGCCCATGCGGCATAGGCCCACGCGCTGGGCTGCGCCACCGGCGCCATGCGTTCGAGCGTGGCAAGGCGCTCGGCGTCGCCCCATTCGAGTTGCGCGCAAAGCTGTCGCAACGACCAGCCCATCTGCGAGGTCTCGCGGCGCAGTTCCGCCGACTCGCGGCTCGCGACGAATTCCGTATTCGCTTCGATCAGCGCGGCTGCATCGTGCGTGCGCCAGCGTTCGAGCTGATGCGCGACGAACGGCAGCTCGCCCGGCGCCAGGACATTTGCGAGTCCGCTCTCGATCCAGCGCGCGGCGTCGTCGGCGTTTTCGACGAGATGCGCGTCGATAGCCGTCTCCAGCCCCTGCGAGTAGCTGAAGGCGCCGATCGGCAGTGCGGGTGATGCAAGGTGCAGCAGCGCGGTGAGTTCAGCGATGCGCATGGCCGTGGTGCTCGTGGCCGTGGTCGTGCCCGCAGTCGGGGCCGTGGACGTGGTCGTGCCCGTGATCGTGCGAATGCCCGTGGCCATGATGCTCGTCGTACACGCGCTGGGCGAGCGCATAGTCGTCCGCGAAGGTTTCGTCGTGGCCATGCCGGTGGCCGCCGCCATAAGCGCCGGCTTCGGGCTGGAACGGCAGCGTCGCGCGCTCGACCTGCGCGCCGAGGCGCTTGAGCATGTCTTCGAGCACGGGGTCCGCTTCGAGCTTCAGTTCGTCCGTGCCCACTTCGACCGGCGTGTGACGGTTGCCGAGGTGATACGCGGCGCGCGTGAGCGTGAGGCGATCCGGCGCGCGCACGAGCAGCACGCTTTCGGCCGCGGCGATCACGCGCACGAGGCCGCCGTCGTCGGCAACGAGCACGTCGCCGTCCCGCAGCACCGTGCCGCGCGGCAGCACGACGCCCACTTCCTCGCCCGTGTCGAGCGTGGCGGCGAGGCGGCTCTTGCAGCGCGCGTCATAGGGCAGCGTGAGCGTGGGCGCGCGCCGCACGAGAACCGGTGCGAGCTTCGCGGTGAGTCGTTTGTCTATCGTTCGCATGCTAGAAGAGGAAATAACGCTGTGCCATCGGCAGCACCGTGGCAGGTTCGCAGGTGAGCAACTGGCCGTCCGCGACGACCTGATAAGTCTCGGGGTCGACGGTGATCGCCGGCTGCCACGCGTTGTGGATCATGTCGGCCTTCGTCACGTTGCGGCAGCCGCGCACGGCCACCACGCGCTTTTGCAGGCCATATCGCTCCGCCACGCCCTGATCGAGCGCGAGCTGGGAGACGAACGTGAGCGAGGTCCGGGCGAGTGCCTGGCCACGCGTGGCGAACATCTCGCGGTAATGGACCGGCTGCGGTGTGGGGATCGAGGCGTTCGGATCGCCCATCTGGGCGAGGGCGATCATGCCGCCCTTGAGGATCAGCGAAGGCTTGATGCCGAAGAACGCAGGCTCCCAGAACACGAGGTCGGCCCATTTGCCGGGTTCGATCGAGCCCACTTCGTGCGCGATGCCGTGCGTGATGGCCGGGTTGATCGTGTACTTCGCGACGTAGCGCTTCACGCGGAAGTTGTCGTGGCGGGCGCTGTCGCCGGGCAGTGCGCCGCGCTGCACCTTCATTTTGTGCGCGGTTTGCCACGTGCGGATGATGACCTCGCCCACGCGGCCCATCGCCTGGGAGTCCGACGAAAGCATCGAAAGCGCCCCGAGGTCATGCAGGATGTCTTCGGCGGCGATCGTCTCGCGGCGGATGCGCGACTCGGCGAACGCGATGTCCTCGGCAATCGACGGATCGAGGTGATGGCAGACCATCAGCATGTCGAGGTGTTCGTCGAGCGTGTTGACCGTGTACGGGCGCGTGGGGTTGGTCGAGGAGGGCAGTACGTTCGCCTCGCCGCACACCTTGATGATGTCGGGGGCGTGGCCGCCGCCCGCGCCTTCCGTGTGATACGTGTGGATCGTGCGGCCCTTGAAGGCCGCGACGGTCGCTTCTACGAAGCCCGATTCGTTGAGCGTGTCGGTGTGGATGGCGACCTGCGTGTCGGTGGCGTCGGCCACCGTCAGGCAGTTGTCGATGGCGGCCGGCGTCGAGCCCCAGTCCTCGTGCAGCTTCAGGCCGATCGCACCCGCCGCGATCTGCTCTTCGGCGGGCCTGGGCAGGCTCACGTTGCCCTTGCCGAGGAAGCCGAGGTTGATTGGCCAGCCGTCTGCCGCCTGCAGCATGCGCTCCATGTGCCACGGGCCCGGCGTGCAGGTGGTGGCGTTGGTGCCGGTGGCGGGGCCCGTGCCGCCGCCGAGCATCGTCGTCACGCCCGAGGCGAGCGCCTCGTCGATCTGCTGCGGGCTGATGAAGTGGATGTGCGTGTCGATGCCGCCCGCCGTCACGATCTGCCCTTCGCCCGCGATCACTTCGGTCGAAGCGCCGATGGGGATCGTCACGGCAGGCTGCACGTCGGGGTTACCGGCCTTGCCGATCTTCCAGATGCGTCCGTCCTTGATGCCGATGTCGGCCTTCACGATGCCCCAGTGATCGACGATCACGGCGTTCGTGATGACCGTGTCCGCCACCTCGGCTGCGAGGCGCTGCGACTGGCCCATGCCGTCGCGAATCACCTTGCCGCCGCCGAATTTCACTTCGTCGCCATAGACCGTGTAGTCGCGCTCGACTTCGATGATGAGCTCGGTGTCGGCGAGGCGCACGCGGTCGCCGGTGGTGGGGCCGAACATCTCCGCATAGGCGCGGCGGCCGATTTTCAATGTCATATCGGATTCCTGATGGATTCGGGACGCGGGCGCGATGCGCTCAGAGCGGGCCCATCACCTTGCCGTTGAAGCCGTAGACGGCGCGCTCGCCGGCCAGCGCCACGAGTTCGACGGTGCGCTCCTGGCCCGGTTCGAAGCGCACGGCTGTGCCCGCGGCGATGTTCAGGCGAAAGCCGCGCGCGGCCTCGCGGTCGAACGAGAGCGCGTCGTTGACTTCGTAGAAGTGGAAATGCGAGCCGATCTGCACGGGCCGGTCGCCGGTGTTGGCCACCGTCACGGTGAGGGTCTCGCGTCCGGCGTTCAGTTCGATTTCGCCGTCGTCGATCAGCATCTCGCCTGGGATCATGGGCGTCTTCCTCACGGAATCGGGTGATGGACGGTCACGAGCTTCGTGCCGTCGGGAAACGTCGCTTCCACCTGGATGTCGGGGATCATTTCCGGCACGCCTTCCATCACTTCGTCGCGCGTGAGCAGCGTCGTGCCGTAGTGCATGACCTCGGCGACGGTCTTGCCGTCGCGGGCGGCTTCCATGAGCGCGGCGCTGATGAACGCCACCGCCTCGGGGTAGTTGAGCTTGAGGCCGCGCGCGCGACGCCTTTCGGCGAGCAGCGCGGCGGTGAAGATCAGGAGCTTGTCTTTCTCGCGTGGCGTGAGCTTCATCGTTCCAGGTCGGTTGGGCGTCCGGCGCGCCGCCGGGCCGCGGGTTTGCCTCGGATCATTCTCGCGCGAGCATACCGGAAGCCATTTACGGAAGCATTGCAACGAACTGGCCCGGGACAAAAGGGCAACGAAAGGGGCAACGAGGGGGCAGCACAACGGCACAGCAAGGTGCGTGCCAATGAAGGGGACGCACCATTTGCGAGGCTTTCGCGCACCCTCACGGCGTTATCGCGCTGCAACGTGGTGCGCGGCTGCGCTACAACGATGCATGAGGATCAGGTCGTCCAGAGCCTCAGCGGCGCCGCCTCGACGCCATGCACGAGCGGCCGCAGGGTCGTCCAGCAGCGCGTGAGCTGCTGTTGCAGCGGCTCCATCGAGCGGGCGAGCACCCGCACCACGAGCACGCCCGGGCAAACGCAGCTTGCGCCGCCGCGCACGGCGGCGTCAAACGGCAGGGTGGCCGCGAGCTGCTGCGCGAGCGCGTCGTCGCAGGCGGGGCTCACGGCCCACAGCACGCCGAATGCCGGATAGCCGGCCAGCCCCTGCGGCGCGTCGCGCAGGGAATCGGCGGCATCGACGAGGGCGCGTTCGAACCAGAGCAGGTCGCTGGCGTCGTTGCCGTTCGCGTCATCGGGCGCGGCCCGCGCGATGCGCGCAATCGAGCGCAGCATGCCCGCCGACCAGCGCTCGCCCGCCGCTTGCCGGCCCAGTTGCACGGCGTCCCAGCCGATCGCCGTGGCGTTCGCGCCGAGCGTGAGCGAGAAGTCGAGTTCGGCGTGAGCGTGGTCGAAGATCAGGTTGTTCTGCGGCAGCCAGTCGAGCTTCGCTTCGTCGTGAACATGAATCGCGATACGCTGGCGCGCCACGCGGCCGTTCGACTTGTACCACTTCGTCGCGCCCGGCGTGGTCAGTACCGCATGGGTCTGCGCGCCGACGTTCACGTCGATGTCGAGTCGGTCGCCGCCCGCAATGCCCGCCGGCGGATGCACGATCACCGCGTGGCAGATCGCGTCGCCTTCGGGATAGAGCGGACGCTGCACGCGCAGCGGTCCGGTATGTCGCCGATGCGCGAGCGTCGTGCGGGCCCCCTGGCGCGCGAAGCCGAGTTCGAGGCGGGCGAGCCATTCTTGAGGCGTGGAGGTGCGGGGGGCGAGCGTCGAGTGGTCTTCGTGGAGCGACATGCTGGAGGCCGGCGCGAGCGGGCCGGGGTGGGATCAGGTGGCGTCGAGGATAGCATGGCCCGCTGCATGAGCAGGCCCGTCTTCAGCCCGCCCCTCAGGCCCCTCAGTCCTTCAAACCGTAATCAGCGTCCGCACCCCATCCGCGTCCATGTCCGCGCCTTCGCCCCCCGTCACGATCTCGCCGCGGCTCATCACCCAATAACGGTCGGCGATGGCCCGCGCGAAATCGTAGTACTGCTCGACGAGCAGCACGGTCATCTGCATCTCCTCGACGAGCTGGCGCAGCGTGCGCCCGATGTCCTGGATGATCGAAGGCTGGATGCCTTCGGTGGGCTCGTCGAGGATCAGCAGTTGCGGCTCGCTCATCAGCGCGCGGCCGATCGCGAGCTGCTGCTGCTGGCCTCCCGAGAGGTCGCCGCCGCGGCGCGCCTTCATGTCTTCGAGCACCGGAAAAAGCCGGTAGATGTGCTCGGGCACCTTCGACGGCGCGCGCTTCTTGCTGGCGGCACCCACGAGCAGGTTTTCCTCCACCGTGAGCCTCGGGAAAATATCGCGCCCCTGCGGCACATAGGCGAGCCCGTTCGCCACGCGCGCCCACGTGGGCAGTTTCGTGAGTGCCTGGCCGTTCCAGGCGATCGCGCCGCTTTTTGCGTGCACAACGCCCATCAGGCAGCGCAGAAGCGTCGTCTTGCCTACGCCGTTACGCCCGAGCAGCACCGTGAGCTTGCCTTCCGGCACCGTCATCGAGACGTTGCGAAGGATGTGGCTGCCGCCGTAATACTGGTTCAACGATTCGATAGTCAGCATGTCGATGCCTGTCGTGCTTGTTCCACCGCTTATTCCACGGCTTGTTCTACGCCTTATGCCGCGCTAGCGGCCCAGATACGATTCGATCACCGTCTCGTCGCGCTTGACGCTTTCGAGCGTACCCTCGGCCAGCACGCTGCCTTCGGCCATCACGGTCACGCGCCCGGTTGCGCCCGCGAGCGCCGCGACGAACTCCATGTCGTGCTCGACCACCATCATCGAGCAGCTGCCGCGCAGGCGGTTCAGGAGCGCGGCGAGTTCCATCGTCTCGTCGTCGGTCATGCCGGCGGCCGGTTCGTCGAGCAGCAGCAAGGCGGGGCGCTGCATGAGCAGCATGCCGATCTCGAGGCGCTGTTTCTGCCCATGTGAGAGCTCGCCCGCGAGCCGCCGCGCGTCGCCTTCCAGGCGGATCACCTCCAGCGTTTCCTCGATCTTTGCCTGCGCTTCGCGCCCCAGCCGCGCGCGCAGCGAGGCGAACCAGCCCTTGTCGGCCTTCATCGCGAGTTCGAGGTTTTCCCACACCGGGTGCTGCTCGAACACCGTGGGCTTCTGGAACTTGCGGCCGATGCCCGCGCGCGCGATCGCCGGCTCGTTCATGCGCGTGAGGTCGAGCGTCTGGCCGAGGAACACCTTGCCCGCGTCGGGTTCGGTCTTGCCCGTGATGACGTCCATCATCGTCGTCTTGCCCGCGCCGTTCGGGCCGATCACGCAGCGCAGCTCGCCCACGTCGATCGAGAGCGTGAGCCTGTTGAGCGCGCGAAAGCCGTCGAAGCTCACGGTCACGTCCTCCAGATAGAGGATCGTGCCGTGCGAAGTGTCGATCGTGCCCGGCTCGACCACGTGACCCAGTTCGGCCACGCCCGAGAGCGTGGGCCGGTCGTGATCTTCGGCGGCGTCGAACGGGTTGTGGCCGAGCGGATCGTTGAGGATGGCGTGGCCGTTCATGCGCCGCTCCCGGGCGTGTCGTTGCCCTTCGTCAGGCGTTCGGTCAGGCGCTCGGTCAGGCGTTCAGCGAGGCCCATGATGCCGTTCGGCAACAGGAGCGGCACGAGCACGAAGATGAGGCCGAGGAAGAACAGCCAGTACTCCGCGAAATAGGCGGTGAAGAAGCTCTTCGCGCCATTCACGGCAAAGGCGCCGATGATCGGGCCGATGAGCGTGCCGCGTCCGCCCACGGCCACCCAGATCGCCATTTCGATGGAGTTGCCCGGCGACATCTCGCTCGGGTTGATGATGCCCACCTGCGGCACGTAGAGCGCGCCGGCGATGCCGCACAGCGCGGCCGAAAGCGTCCAGATGAAGAGCTTGTAGCCGAGCGGGCTGTAGCCGAGGAACATGAGGCGCGTTTCGCCGTCGCGCACGGCGGTCACGACACGGCCGAGCTTCGAGGTGACGATCGCGCGCGCTCCGAGGAACGCGAGCACGAGCGTGGCGAAGGTCATGAGGAAGAGCACCGTGCGCGTGCCCGGATGCGTGATGGGGAAACCCGCGATGCGCTTGAAGTCGGTGAAGCCGTTGTTGCCGCCGAAGCCCGTTTCGTTGCGGTAGAAGAACAGCATGGCCGCGAACGTCATGGCCTGCGTGATGATCGAGAGGTAGACGCCCTTCACGCGCGAGCGGAACGTGAAGAAGCCGAATACCCAGGCGAGCACGGCGGGCGCAAGCACGACGAGCAGGAGTGCGTACCAGAGGTGCTGCGTGCCTTGCCAGTACCACGGCAACTGGTGCCAGTCGAGAAACACCATGAAGTCGGGCAGGTCGCTGCCGTACTTGCCGTCGTGGCCGATCTCGCGCATCAGGTACATGCCGATGGCGTAGCCGCCGAGCGCGAAGAAGAGGCCGTGGCCAAGACTGAGGATGCCGCAGTAGCCCCACACGAGATCGAGCGCGAGCGCGGCGATCGCGTAGCACATGAGCTTGCCGGCGAGCGTCATCGCATAGTCGGAGAGATGGAACGCGCTCGACTGCGGCAGCACGAGCGCACACAGCGGCACGCCCACGCCGATGGCGATGACGAGCGCAATGAGCGCGAGCCACGCGCCGCGCGAGAGCAGCGGCGGACGCGCGGGCAGGCCGAGCGCGAAGGTCTCGGCGCCGTCGCCGCGTTGCGGCGTGGGTGCGCCGTAGGGGGCGTGGGTGGTGGAGGTGGCTGTCGTCATGTGGGTACTCGCTGGGCCGCCCGCGAGAGTGACCGCAGGGAACGCGGGGGTCGTTTCATGATGCCTCCGCGCTGCGGCCCTTCAGGGCGAAGAGGCCCTGCGGTCGCTTCTGGATGAAGAGCACGATCAGCACGAGCACCGCGATCTTCGCGAGCACCGCGCCCCAGAACGGTTCGATGGCCTTGCTGACGAGCCCGAGGCCGAAGCCGCCCACCACCGTGCCCGCGATCTGGCCCACGCCGCCCAGCACCACGGCCATGAACGAGTCGATGATGTAGTTCTGGCCGAGATCGGGACCGACGTTGCCGATCTGCGAGAGCGCGCAGCCGCCAAGCCCCGCAATGCCCGCGCCGAACGCGAAGGCCCAGGCATCGACGCGCGCGGTCCTCACGCCCACGCACGCGGCCATGCGGCGGTTCTGCGTGACGGCGCGCACGAAGAGGCCGAGGCGCGTCTTCGTGAGCACGGTCCACGCCATGCCCACGACGATCAGCGAAAACGCGAGAATCGCGAGGCGGTTGTACGGGAGGATGAGGTTCTGCATGACGGTTACACCGCCGCTCATCCACGAGGGATTCGAAACCTCCACGTTCTGCGCGCCGAAGATCGTGCGCGTAGCTTGGATGAGGATCAGGCTGATGCCGAAGGTGGTGAGCAGCGTTTCGAGCGGGCGTCCGTAGAGATGGCGGATCACGAGCCGCTCGATCACGGCGCCCACGAGCGCGGCGGCGACGAACGAGACGGGAATCGCGAAGAGCGGGTACCAGTCGAACGCGCCGGGCGCATAGCGCTGCACGAGCGTTTGCACGACATAGGTGGCGTAGGCGCCGATCATGAGGAACTCGCCGTGCGCCATGTTGATGACGCCGATCAGGCCGTAGGTGATCGCGAGGCCCAGCGCGGCGAGCAGCAGCACGCTGCCGAGCGAGAGCCCGGCGAACAGCGTGCCGAAGATCTCGCTGCGGCGCTGGATCGAGTCGAGCGCGTCGATGCCCGACTGCGCCGCGGCGCGGACCTGGACGTCGGGTTCGGCCCATGCGCCCGTCGCGGTCTTCGCGACGAGCGGGCGCAGCAGTTCGTACATGTCGAGATCGTGGCGCGCGGCCACGAGCTTCGCCGCTTCGAGGCGCGTGGCCGGGTCGGGATTGTGCAGGGCCGTCATGGCCCAGAGCACGTCGAGGCGTTTCCTGAGCGCCGGGTCGGTTTCCTTCGCGCGCGCGGCGTCGATCATCGGCTTCATCGCCGGGTCGGGATTCTTCAGCAGTTCCGCGATGGCGGCGCGCCGCGTTTCGAGATCGGGCGAGGCGAGCTGCAGGCCCGAGATCGCGCCGGCCACCTTCGAGCGCAGCGTGTTGTTGAGCGTGACGGGCTGGGCCGCCTGGGCCACGCCAGCCTCGACGGGTTTGCCGGTAACGGCGTCGCGAGCGTTGCCGCTTTCGTCCTGAAGCAGGACCTCGCCGGCATCGGTGGCGAGCACACCGTCGCTGCCCAGCGCCTGCAGCAGCGTGAGCGAGGCGGCGTCGTGCGTCGCGATGAGCTTGTCGATGGCGGCGGACTTCGCATCGAAATCGTCGCCGGCGAGCGGCGCGACGTCGGCCGCATCGAGTGCAAAGGCGGCCGGGCAGGCGCACACGAGCGACGCCGTCACGACCGCCGCGCGCAGGTAAGGTCGAAGATTCATGGGCAGGACCAGGGAGAACGGCCGGCGGATGCCGGCGGACACGGCACGCATGCCGTGTCCTTCCAGAAGGAAGCGGGCAGATCCGAAGGCAAAGTCGCGGACAAGATCAGGCCACGCGGCGACGGCTCAGGAAGCCGGGAATCGAGCTGACCACGTCGGGCTTGCCCTGATTGCCCGCAATGTACGGGCTCCACGGCTGTGCGCGAATCGCCGTTTTCGTGCGCCATACCACGTTGAACTGGCCGTCCGCGCGCACTTCGCCGATCATCACGGGCTTATGCAGATGGTGGTTGCCGTCCATCTCCAGCACGAAGCCCGAAGGCGCGTTGAACTGCTGGCCGATCATCGCCACGCGCACCTTGTCGACATCGGTGCTCTTCGCCTTTTCGACCGCCTGCTTCCACATATGGATGCCGACGTAGGTCGCTTCCATCGGGTCGTTGGTTACGCGCTTGCTGCCGCCGGGCAGATTGTTCTTCTTCACCCAGTCGGCGAACATCGCCTTGAACTTCGCGTTCTCGGGATTGCGCAGCGACATGAAGTAGTTCCATGCCGCGAGATTGCCCACGAGCGGCTTCGTGTCGATGCCGCGCAGCTCTTCCTCGCCCACGGAAAACGCCACCACGGGCACGTCGGTGGCCTTGAGGCCCTGGTTGCCGAGCTCCTTGTAGAACGGCACGTTCGAATCGCCGTTGATGGTCGAGATCACGCAGGTCTTGCCGCCCTGCGAGAAGGTCTTGATGTTGGCGACGATCGTTTGATAGTCGCTGTGGCCGAACGGTGTGTAGACCTCCTGAATGTCGGCATCCTGCACGCCCTTCGAGTGCAGGAACGCGCGCAGGATCTTGTTGGTCGTGCGCGGGTAGACGTAGTCGGTGCCTAGCAGGAAGAAGCGCTTCGCGCCGCCGCCTTCGCTGCTCATCAGGTATTCGGTAGCGGGAATCGCCTGCTGGTTGGGCGCCGCGCCCGTGTAGAACACGTTGCGCGACATTTCCTCGCCTTCGTACTGCACGGGATAGAACAGCAGCCCGTTGAGTTCCTCGAAAACGGGCAGCACCGACTTGCGCGACACCGAGGTCCAGCAGCCGAACACGCACGCCACCTTGTCCTGCGTGATCAACTGGCGCGCCTTCTCCGCGAAGAGCGGCCAGTTCGAGGCCGGATCGACGACGACCGGCTCGATCTGGCGCCCCATCACACCGCCCGAAGCGTTGATTTCGGCGAAGGTCATCAGCGCCGTGTCTTTCAGCGAAGTCTCGGAGATCGCCATCGTGCCCGACAGCGAGTGCAGCACGCCGACCTTGATCGGGCCGCTGTCGGTGTCCGCGTGCGCGAGCGGTATGCGTCCCGCGGCGGCGAGTGCGCCCGACATGGTTCCGAATTTCAACAGACTACGACGGTTCATTCTTTTCCCCTTGGCGTTGAGATGGGTCAGGTCGCGAAAGCCGGCGCATCTGGTTACGCGCCGGGTGTCGAGTGGCCTGTTGTCTTGCGCGATGGCTTCTGCAAACCTTGTGCCAGCGCATGGCCGATGCATCGAACCGGCATTGCGCCGAGTCATCAAGGCGCGCGGCGCGATGCCGTTGCGCGTGAGCCGTTTGGGAAGGGGCGAATGTGGTGCACGAGAGCGCATGTTCGGGCGCTTTGCCTCCTCGCAGTGCGTTCTTGAGTCTTCGTGCATAGACGCGGGGGCGTCGTTCGCGAGAGGGGTGCGCCGCTGCGCAGGCATGGTGCGCAGCACCGGTGTTTCGCATGAGCGTGGACGCGGGAGCCGGATCAGAATGCGGCGAACGCGCGCCACCCGTCCCGGGGCACTCATCCAGCGCGAGCGCGGTTATCGCGGCGGGGGCGTGGGCGGTATCCCGGTGGGCGGTGTGGGGCTGGAGTCGCGCGAGGGCGCGCCGGGCGCGCGCCTGGGAGGTGTTTCTGCGCGGCTACGAGAGGGACGTGCTCGCGAAGAGCGTGCTCGCGCGCTGCACGGGCGACATTCCGGCGTTCTCGCCGCCGCCGATCACGGACGAGGCGCAGATCGCGGAGATCTTCTCGACGGCCGCGCTCGTGCTGCGCCAGGAGGAGTGAGGCGGATCAGTAAGTCGGGACTGTCGGGTCGACCTGGCGCGACCATGCGTCAATGCCGCCCTGCAGGTTGAACACCTTGGTGTAGCCGCGCGATTCGAGGAACATCGCCACCTGGGCGCTGCGCGCGCCGTGGTGGCACACGCAGACGATCTGCGCCTCGTCGTCGAGCTCCTCGCTGCGCGCGGGGATCTCGCGCATCGGGATCGACGTGCTGCCGGCGATCTTCGCCGTTTCGATCTCCCACGGCTCGCGCACGTCGAGCAGGACAGGGGCGGCGCGCGAGGTGTCGGCGAGCCATTCGGCGAGAGCGGGAGCGGTCAGGTTCTGCATGGAAAACTCGATATCGTGGAAATGCCGGGCCGCGCTTCGGATACTGAATGAAGCCGCCCGGCTGAACGGCTGCGGCTTCAGAACTTGAAGCGCGGCGGTTGAACGGCGTTCTGCAGCGGCTCGACGTAGGTCTCGAACACACTGGCGATGCGGTATTGCTTCTCGTCGATGCGGGTGATGATCTGCGCTTCCATCACCGGCGCGGTGCCGACGAAGGCCGCCAGACGGCCGCCCACCTTCAGCTGCTCCAGCAGATCCTGCGGCACGACCGGCAGGCCGCCCGAGACGCAGATCACGTCGTAGGGCGCGTTGGCAGCCCAGCCGCGCGCGCCGTCGCCCAGCGCGACCTCGGCGTTGAGCACGCTGTTCTTGACGAAGTTCGCGCGCGCGAATTCGGCGAGTTCCGGGTCGATTTCCACCGTCAGCACCTTCTGCGCGCGGTACGCGAGCAGCGCCGCCATATAGCCCGAGCCGGCGCCGATCTCCAGCACGCTCTCGTGCTTCTTCACGGCAAGCTCCTGCAGCACGCGCGCTTCGACGCGCGGCGCCAGCATGTGCTGACCGTTGGGCAGCGGAACTTCGAAGTCGACGAACGCGAGATCCACGTAGGCCGCGGGGACGAAATGCTCACGCTTGACGATCGAAAGCAGGTTGAGCACGTCCTGGTCGAGCACCTCCCAGGGACGGATCTGCTGTTCGATCATGTTGAAACGCGCTTGTTCGATGTTCATGGTGACTCGGCGTTATGTGGTTCGATTCGGGTTCGGATTCGGTTCGGATCGCGGCTTGGACCCCGCCACGCAAGGCGTCCGGCGGCTCGCGAGATTGTATCAAACCCCCTTGCCGTGCCGCCTCGCGGACCGCAGACGGGGCCGCAGGCGCGCATCGGTATTTATCCTGGCTTCGGGAAGCTTGAAGTTTGGCGGGTTTCGAACCAAGAATGTAATCGATTACATTTTTGCCGGCCCGACGCCCGCGACCTCATGCCCGCCCAGCTCCGACGCAACCCCGCCGACCCGGCGCAACCCGACGCAGGGGCGCAGCGCGGCGGCTCCATTGCGGAAGTGGCGGCGCGCGTGGGCGTATCGGTGGCGACGGTTTCGCGCGTGCTCAACGGCCACGCGAACGTGCGGCCCGCCACGCGCGAGCGCGTGCTCGCCGAAATCGAGACGAGCGGCTACCGCGTGAACGAGCTCGCGCGCAACCTGCGCACGGCGGAGAGCCGCTTGCTGCTGACGATGGTGCCGGACTTCGGCAACCCGTTTTACGCGGAGATCGTGCGCGGCATCGATGGCGTTGCGCGCCAGCACGGCTATTTCACGCTGTTGTGCGACACGGGCGCCGACGCGGGCCGCGAGCGCGGCTACTTCGACCTGCTGCGCCGCCATCGCGCGGACGGCGCGATTTGCCTCGACCCGGCGACGGTCCAGCACGCCAACCAGGCGGCGGCCGAGGCGACGGCGCTGCCGTGGGTGGCGTGCTGCGAGTTCGATCCGGGCGTGGGCGTGCCGTATGTCGGCATCGACAATTTCCTTGCCGCCCGCGACGCCGTGCGGCATTTGATCGCGCGCGGCCGGCGGCGCATCGCGCTCATCAACTCGGACGAGCATTACCTCTACGCGCAGCAGCGGCGCGACGGTTACCTCGACGCGCTCGCGCAGGCGGGGCTCGAGGCGCGCGACGCCTGGCGCGTGAACGTGAACTGCCTCGACTACGGCGCGGGCGCCGAGGCCGCCGCGGCGCTCATGCGGCAAGCGGAGGCGCCGGACGCGATTTTCGCGGTCTCGGACACGCTCGCAGTCGGCGTGATCAACGGCCTGCGCGGCGCCGGCCGGCGCGTGCCGGACGACGTGGCGGTGGTGGGCTTCGACGATATCGCGCTCGCGGCGCAGGTCGACCCGCCGCTCACGACCGTCGCGCAGCCGATGCGCGAACTCGGCGAGACGGCCGCGCGGCTGTTGCTGCAGCGCCTCGCCGTGCCGGATGCGAACGTGCCGGGCGTGCTGCTGCCGCATCGGCTGGTGGTGCGGCAAAGCGGATGAGACAGGTCGGCGGCGTGCGTCCGCGCGTGGCCGGCAAGGTGTAGCGCAAGGAGTAGCGTCAGGAGTAGCAGCGGGGCAGCGGTACAAGCAGAGGGGACCAGCGGAGCGGGGGGGGGGGGGCCCCCCCCCCCCCCCACCCGACCGGACGAATACACGGTTAGGTTTTAAAAAAAAACAGCCCCCCCCCCCGCCGTGGCCGGGGGGGTTGGG
>NZ_JBANLK010000029.1:0-9264 GCF_054968425.1 Paraburkholderia sp. AV2 | reverse complement strand
GGGGGGCGGCGGGGGGGGGCGCCCTTGTGCGCCCTCGGGCTCCCGGCGCCCGCGGCCCGGGGCCCCGGCGCCCCCCGGCGGGCGCGGGGGGGGGGGGGGCGGCCCCCCCCCCCCCCCCCGCGACTCCGTGCGTACGACATCCTTATCGAGAGGAGGCGCGGCCGCTCATGAGCGTCGCCGTGAAGTTCCACGAGATCCGCAAGGACTTCGGTCCCGTGCGCGTGCTGCACGGCGTGAGCTTCGAGCTTGCGCCGGGCCGCATTCATGGCCTGCTCGGCGAGAACGGCGCGGGCAAGTCGACGCTCATGAAGATCCTGGCCGGCTACGAATCGCCCACGGCGGGCGAGATCGTCGTCGACGGCGAGGCGCGCCGCTTCGAAGGCTCGCGCGAGGCCGAGCAGGCGGGCATCGTGCTGATTCACCAGGAGTTCAATCTCGCCGAGCATCTGACGATCGCGCAGAACATCTTTCTTGGCCACGAGAAGCGGCGCGGCCTTTTCGTCGACGACACCGCGATGCGCCGCGAGGCGCGGGACGTGCTCGCGCAGGTGGGCCTCGCGCGCGATCCCGACACGAAGGTGCGCGACCTGATCGTCGCGGAGAAGCAGCTCGTGGAGATCGCGAAGGCGCTCTCGCGGCATGCGCGCCTCCTCATCATGGACGAGCCCACTGCCACGCTCACGCCGTCCGAAACGGCTCGTCTTTTTGCATTGATGGAGAAACTGCGCGAGGACGGCACGACGATCGTCTACATCTCGCACAAGCTCGACGAGGTGGAGCGCATCACCGACGACGTGATCGTGATGCGCGACGGCCGCTTCGTGGCGGCGAGCGCGACGGCGGGACTCGCGCGTCAGCAGATGGCGAACCTGATGGTGGGCCGCGACGTTTCCGACATGTTTCCGGCCAGGACCGAAGCAAGCGCCGGCGCGCCGGTGGCGCTGCGCGTGACCGGCCTTGCCGTGCCGGGCTGGGTCGAGGACCTGAGCTTCGAGGTGCGTGCGGGCGAGATCCTCGGCTTCGCGGGGCTCGTCGGCGCGGGGCGCACCGAAGCCTTCGAGGCGATCGTGGGCTTGCGCGAGCGCAGCGCGGGCGTCGTCGAGATCGATGGGCAACCCGTTTCGCTGCGGCATCCGCGCGACGCCGTGCGCAATGGGATCACCTATCTGAGCGAGGACCGCAAGGGCAAGGGTCTGCACCTGAACCTGAGCCTGCAGGACAACCTCACGCTGATGACCCTCGAGCGCTACGGCAAGCCCTTCATTGATCTCAAGGCGGGGCGCCGCGCGCTCGAAACCGCCGTGCGCGAGTTCGGCATCCGCACCGGCGACCTCGCGAGCCGCGCGCGCATGCTCTCGGGCGGCAACCAGCAGAAGCTCGCGCTCGCCAAGTTCCTGCAGCCCGATCCGCGCGTGATCGTGCTCGACGAGCCCACGCGCGGCGTGGACGTGGGCGCGAAGCGCGACATCTATTTCCTGATCCAGCGGCTCGCGGCTTCGGGGCGCGCGGTGATCGTGATTTCGTCCGAACTCGTCGAGCTGATCGGCCTCGCGCATCGGGTCGCCGTGATGCGCGCGGGCCGCCTCGTCGCCACGCTCGGGAGCGACCATCTGAACGAAGAGGAGTTGATCGCCCATGCAACCGGCACCCACTGAAACCGCCGCGGCACACGGCCGCGTGCGCAAGCTCGCCGCGTTCGTACACCGGCTTGCGGGCGTGGGGCCGCTTATCGGGCTGATTGCGCTCTGCGTGCTCGGCACCGCGCTGAACCGCGATTTCGCCACGCCCGGCAATCTGCTCAACGTGCTCACGCGGACCTCGTTCATCGGCATCATCTCCGTCGGCATGACCTTCGTGATCATTTCGGGCGGCATCGATCTTTCGGTGGGCTCGATGGCCGCGCTGATCGCCGGCGTGATGATCTGGACCATGAACGCGCTCGCGGCCGGGGTGGGCGCGCATACGTTCGCGCCGCTCGCGATCGTGCTGATCGGCATTGCGCTCGCGCTCGTGCTCGGCGCGCTGTTCGGGCTCGCGCACGGCCTCCTCATCACGCGCGGACGCATCGAGCCGTTCATCGTGACGCTCGGCACGCTCGGCATCTTCCGCTCGGTGCTGACGTGGCTCGCGGACGGCGGCGCGCTCACGCTGCCGAACAATCTCGTCGACTTCTACGGGCCGGTCTATTACGCGAGCCTCTTCGGCATACCGGTGCCGGTCTGGGTCTTCGCGATCGTCGCGCTGGGCGGCGCGCTGATCCTCAACCGCACCGCGTTCGGCCGGCATGTCCAGGCAATCGGCTCGAACGAGCAGGTCGCGCGCTATGCGGCGATCCGCGTGGATCGCGTGAAGTGCGCGACCTATGTGCTGCTCGGCGTGTGCGTGGGCGTCGCGACCGTGCTCTACGTGCCGAGGCTCGGGTCGGCCACGCCCACCACGGGCCTGCTTTGGGAGCTCGAAGCGATCGCGGCCGTGGTCGTGGGCGGCACCGCGCTCAAGGGCGGCGAAGGACGCGTGGCGGGGACCGTGGTCGGCGCCGTGCTGCTTTCGGTGATCGCGAACATCCTCAATCTCACGAGCATCATCAGCGTGTATCTGAACGCGGCCGTGCAGGGCGTGGCGATCATCGCCGTGGCTTTCCTGCAGCGCGGGCGCAGGTAGGCAGGGCACGGAACGGCAAGACGCGATACGCAGTACGAAACATGAAGCAGGCGCAGCAGGCAATACGCAGCATTGCAGGCCGGCAGTCGAAGGAGGCAGACGTCAATTTACCGAGACGCTCGCGCGCGAGCGCACCTTAGGAGACAGCACCATGAAGAAGATGATTCGGGCAATCGGCGCGAGCGCACTCGCGTTCGGCCTCGCGGCGACGCTAGGCGCGGGGACCGCGTGCGCCGACGATAAGGTGACGCTGGGCGTCGCGATTCCCACCGCCGACCACGGCTTCACGGGCGGCATCGTGTGGTGGGCTAACAAGGCGAAGAGCGACCTGGAGAAGGCGCATCCCGACCTGAAGATCATCGTGAAGACGGCGGCGAACGCGCCCGATCAGGCGAACCAACTGCAGGACCTCGTGACCGTCAACAAGATCAACGCGCTCGTGATCTTCCCATTCGAATCGGCGTCGCTCACGCAGCCCGTGGCGCAGGTGAAGAAACAGGGCGTGTACGTGACCGTGGTGGATCGCGGCCTGACCGACACGAGCGCGCAGGACGCTTACGTGGCCGGCGACAACACGGCGTTCGGCCGCATTCCCGCCGAGTACCTCGCGAAGCAGCTCGACGGCAAGGGCGACATCGTGGCGCTGCGCGGCATCCCCACCACGCTCGACAACGAGCGCTGGACCGCGTTCACCTCGGTGCTGAAGAACTACCCGAACATGAAGATCCTGGACGCGAAGTACGCCAACTGGAACCGCGACGACGCGTTCCGCACGATGCAGGACTACCTCACGCGCTTCCCGCACATCGACGCCGTCTGGGCCGCCGACGACGACATGGCCGTGGGCGTGCTCAAGGCGATCGACCAGGCGAAGCGCACCGACATCAAGATCGTGTTCGGCGGCGCGGGCTCGAAGGACATGGTCAAGCGCGTGATGGACGGCGACCCGCTGATCCGCGCCGACGTTTCGTACTCGCCGAAATTCATCTACGACGCGATCAAGATGACGGCCGAAGCGCGGCTCGCGGGCAAGGCGCTGCCGCAGAAGACGATCATCCCTTCGGTGCTCATCACGAAGGAGAACGCGAAGGACTTCTACTTCCCCGACTCGCCGTTCTGATTTGAGGCGGGCTAGCGATGATCAACCGTTGCCGCGCGCCTGCCTTCGTGCCATCCCGGCATCCGGGCGCGCGGCGGACCACGGAGGATAGAGGCCGATGAAGACCATTCAGGGCCCCGCGATTTTTCTGGCGCAGTTTCTCGGCGACGACGCCCCGTTCGACAGCTTCGAGCATATGGCCGGCTGGGCCGCGCATCTGGGGTACAAGGGCATCCAGGTGCCCACGGACCCGCGCCTCATCGATCTCGCGCAGGCCGCCGCGAGCCCGGCCTACTGCGACGACCTGCGCCGCATCGCCGACGACGCGGGCATCGCGATCACCGAGTTCTCGACGCATCTGCAGGGCCAGCTCGTGGCCGTGCATCCCGCTTACGACGCGCTCTTCGACGGCTTTGCGGCGCCGCATGTGCGGGGAAACCGCGAGGCGCGCACGGCCTGGGCCATCGACCAGTTGATGCTGGCGGCGCGCGCTTCGAAAAACCTTGGCCTCAAGGCGCACGTTACGTTTTCGGGCGCGCTCGCGTGGCCTTATCTGTACCCGTGGCCGCAGCGGCCGGCAGGGCTCGTCGAGGCGGCCTTCGACGAACTCGCACGGCGCTGGCGGCCCATCCTCGACGCGTTCGATTCGGCGGGCGTGGACGTCTGCTACGAACTGCATCCGGGCGAGGACCTGCACGACGGCGTGACGTTCGAGCGCTTCCTCGCGGCCGTGGACGATCATCCGCGCGCGAATATCCTCTACGATCCGAGCCACTTCGTGCTGCAGCAGCTCGATTACCTCGCGTTCATCGATCTTTATCACGCGCGCATCAAGGCCTTCCACGTCAAGGATGCCGAATTTCGGCCCACCGGCAAGCAGGGCGTCTACGGCGGTTACAGCGGCTGGGTCGAGCGCGCCGGGCGCTTCCGGTCGCTGGGCGACGGCCAGGTCGATTTCGGCGCGATCTTCTCGAAGCTCACGCAGTACGATTACCCGGGCTGGGCCGTGCTCGAATGGGAGTGCGCGCTCAAGCATCCGCACGACGGGGCGCGCGAGGGCGTCGAGTTCATCCGGCGCCACCTCATCCGCGTGGCGGAGCATGCCTTCGACGACTTCGCCGGCAGCGGCGTGGATGCGGCTCAGTTGAAGGGGCTGCTGGGCATCTGAATGAACGCGGTCACCCAAGGTTAGCGAAGGGGCAAGGCAATGGCACGAAGACTCAGGCTCGGCATGGTGGGCGGCGGCGAGGGTGCGTTTATCGGCGCGGTGCATCGTATCGCGGCGCGCCTCGACGATGCCTTCGAACTGGTGGCGGGCGCGCTTTCATCCGATCCGGTGCGTGCGCAGTTGAGCGCCGAGGCGCTGGGCCTCACGCGCAGCTACGCCGACTGGCGCGACATGGCGCGGGTGGAGGGGACGCTCGACGACGGCATCGACGCCGTCGCCATCGTCACGCCCAACCATCTGCATGCGCCGGTGGCGCACGCCTTCATGGACGCGGGCATCCACGTGATCTGCGACAAGCCGCTCGCCGTGTCGCTGGCCGAAGGCGCGGCGCTCGCGCAGCACGCGCGCGAGGCCGGCCTGGTGTTCGCGCTCACGCACACGTATTCGGGCTATCCGCTCGTGCGCCACGCGCGCGAGATGGTGGCGGCGGGCGAGATCGGCGAGGTGCGCATCGTGCAGGTGGAGTACGCGCAGGACTGGCTCGCGACGCCCGTCGAGCGCGACGGCGCGAACCGCCAGGCGAACTGGCGTACCGACCCGGCGCTGGCGGGGCCGGCGGGGTGTCTGGGCGACATCGGCACCCACGCATATCAACTGGCGGCGTTCGTGAGCGGCCTCGTGCCCGAGGCGCTCGCGGCGGAGGTCCATACGTTCGTACCGGGCCGGCGCGTGGACGACCACGTGCAGGCGATGCTGCGCTACGCGAACGGCGCGCGGGGCATGCTGTGGGCGAGCCAGGTGGCAAGCGGCGCGGAGAATGCGTTGCGGCTGCGCGTCTACGGGACGAAGGGCGGCCTCGCGTTCGATCAGGAAGAGCCGAATATCCTCTGGTTCACGCCGCAAGGCGGCGAAGCCGAGCGGCTCACGCGCGGACGCGTAGCGGGCGCGGCGGCGCGCCATGCGACGCGCGTGCCGCCTGGGCACCCGGAAGGCTATCTGGAGGCATTCGCGCAGCTCTATCGCGACGCCGCAGCGCAGATCGCGGCAAGCGAGGCGGGCGTGCCCGCGCCGCCCGAGAGCCGCATGCTGACCACCGTCGACGACGGCGTAGAAGGCTTGCGCTTCATTGCCGCCGTGCTGGCGAGCAGCGCGGCGGACGGCGCGTGGCAGACGATCGCGCGTTAGGGGCGACCGCGCCTTACTGCGCGAGATACACGAACTTGCCGCCGCGTATCGTGCCCATCACGCTCGCGCGCTGATCAAGGCCCACGTGATCGGTCGGGCTCGTGGTGACGAAGCCGTTCGGCACGACCACCTCGTGCGCCTGCTCCAGTTCGTGGCGCAGCGCGACGCGAAACGCCTCGGTGCCTGGCTGGGCCGTCTTGAGCGCGCGCGCGACGGCGTCCGAAAGGCGCGGATACACCCCGGCCGCATCGCCCGCGAACTGCGTGACCGAGCCCGGGCCGTATTTCGCCTCGTAGGCATCGACGAATGCCAGCGCCGCCTTCTGCGCCGGCTCGCCGGCGGGCAGCGTGCGCGCCACGACAACCGGCTGCGTCGGGAACAGCGTGCCTTCCACGTCCTTGCCGCCCAGCTTGATGAACTCGGGCGTGGCGATGCCGTGCGTCTGGTAGATCGGCCCCTTGAAGCCGCGCTCGACGAGCGTGCGCTGCGGCAGCACGGCCGGCGTGCCCGCGCCGGCCACCAGCACCGCATCGGGCTTCGCCGCTATGAGCCTGAGCGCCTGGCCCGTGACGCTCGCGTCCGTGCGGTTGAAGCGCTCGGTCGCCACGATCTGGATGTGCCGCTCGCCCGCGAACTTCGTGAATTCCTTGAGCCAGCTGTCGCCGTAGCTGTCGGCAAAGCCGATGAAGCCCACCGTCTTTACGTTGTGCGCCGCCATGTAGCGCGTCATGACGTCGGCCATGGCGGCGTCGGTCTGCGCCATCTTGAACGCCCACACGCGCGGCCCCGCCTGCGGCTCGACCACGGACGCCGAGCCGACCAGCGTGATCATCGGCGTCTTGCCCTCCGCGACGGGATCGAGCGCCGCGAGCGCGGCCGGCGTGACGTTCGGCCCGACGATCACGTCGACATGGTCCTCGTTGATGAGCTTGTGGACATTGCGCACGGCCGCGCCCGGATCGGAGCCGTCGTCGAGCACGATGTAGTCGGCCTTCTGGCCCGCGATCGTGTCGGGCCACATCAGCACGGCGTTCTTGCTGCTGATGCCGATGGCGGCCGCCGGGCCGGTGCTCGAAAGGTCGATGCCGATTTTGAGGTCGGCGTGCGCGGCGACACCCGCCATGGCGAGCGCACTGGCACAGAGCGCTCGCGGCAGCATGTGCCGGACAAATCGGCGAGCAGTCATTCAACAGGTCTCCTTGAGGGTGTAGGGACATATCGGTCCCGACGTCGCCCGAATACTAAGACAGTTCCTTTCCCGCTGGCAATGCGTCGCCGGGACCGGCTGAAATACCAAAGATTGGTATATGATCGTTGCGTTGAACAGGAGTCAGACCATGTCACGCAACACGTCCGTTTCCCTCGGCGACCATTTCGCCGGGTTCGTCGACGCGCAAGTGCAGTCCGGCCGGTATGGATCGGTCAGCGACGTCGTACGGGCTGGCCTGCGCCTGCTCGAATCGCATGAAGCGCAGGTGCGGGCCCTGCAGGAAGCACTGAAGGCCGGCGAGGCGTCGGGCGCGCCCGCACCGTTTGACAGCGAAGCCTTCCTCGCGCGCATGCGGGCCACGCATGGGGGCTAGGGGCCGGCAACTGCAGCTCACGCCGCTGGCTGTGGCCGACCTCGAGGACATCTGGCGGTATACGTTCACGCAGTGGTCGTCCGGGCAGGCCAACCGCTATCACCGCGACCTGGTCGCGACAATGGAGGCGCTGGCGCACGGCGACAAGATCGGACGTGCCTGCGCGGTGCGCGACGGGTACTGGCGGTACGCAGTCGGCTCGCACGTCGTGTTCTACCGCGAAACGGACCGGACGTTGGACGTGATCCGGATCCTGCATCAGAGGATGGACGTCGAGCGCCACCTGTAAGTTCAGTCGGACCGGCGCACCGGCGGGGCGCCGGAATGCGTCATTTCACAACTCGTAAGACTCGTGCTCCCCCTTGAGCGCCTGTTCGATCAGCTTGCGATTCAGGCTGGGCGAGAGCAGCTCGACCATCGTGTAGACGTAGCTGCGCAGATACGCGCCCTGCTTGAGCGCGACGCGGGTGACGTTGCTGCCGAACAGATGCCCGACCGGCACCGCGCGCAGGTGGCGGTCACGCTCGGCGTTGAAGGCGATGTCGGCCATGATGCCCACGCCCATGCCGAGCTCGACATAGGTCTTGATGACGTCCGCGTCGATGGCCTCCAGCACGATATCGGGAGAGAGGCCGCGCAGGCGAAACGCCTCGTTGATCTTGGTGCGGCCCGCGAAGGCGTTGTCGTAGGTGATGAGCGGAAACTGGGCCAGATCGTCGAGCGCGAGCGGCTTGCGCTCCAGCAGCGGGTGGTCGGGCAGCATGACCGCGACGTGGTGCCAGGTGAAGCAGGGCAGCGACACCAGATCCTTGTAGCCCGAGATGGCCTCGGTGGCGATGCAGAGGTCGGCCTGGTCGTGGAGCACCATTTCCGCGACCTGGGTCGGGCTGCCCTGCAGGATGGAGAGGTGCACCTTCGGGAAGCGGCGCTTGAACTCGGCGATGGCGGCCGGCAGCGAGTAGCGCGCCTGGGTGTGCGTGGCCGCGATGGTCAGATTGCCCTGATCCTGCGCCGCGTAGTCCTTCCCCACCCGCTTGAGGCTCTCGACCTCCTGCAAGATGCGTTCGACCGACGCCAGAATGATGCGCCCGGGCTCGGTCAGCGAGCGCACGCGCTTGCCGTGGCGGGTGAAGATCTCGACCCCCAGCTCGTCTTCCAGCTCGATGATCGCCTTCGAAACGCCCGGCTGACTGGTATACAGCGCCTTGGCGGCTTCCGTGAGATTGAAATTTTGCCGCACGGCCTCGCGGACGAACCGGAACTGGTGCAGGTTCATAGATAACCCTTATAACCTGTTTGCATATCGACCTGATTTTTGAGTCGTTTGAAATATAAAGCGAGTTTATTACCATTCCCCCAACTTTCCAAATATGGATATCTGTTTTGGTCATTAGCAAATGACGGGTGGCTGTAAGGCTACCGGCCATGAGCGAGGTCAAAACGGAGCGAAGTCGAAGTCGGAGAGCGCGGCGTAACCGGAACGCCGCGATTGAACCAACCCTGGGGTCCCCGAATGTACCAATACGATCAGTACGACCAGACCATCGTCGACGAACGCGTCGCGCAGT
>NZ_JBANLK010000028.1:0-91211 GCF_054968425.1 Paraburkholderia sp. AV2 | reverse complement strand
GCCCACCGCCGTACGGGCGGCCGATACGATCACAATGTCAGTCATTTCCAGTTCCCGCGTTAAAAATCCCTACCTGCCTGCCTCGAACTTCGAAGCCACGACGCATCGCGCCGTACCCTGCGCCGTGTTCCGGCACAGCGGTCGCAGCACAATGCGTGGAAAAGTCTTACTTTGCGGCTTGTGCCGGCTGCGCCGCGGCAGTGGCGCCGGCAGCGGAGAACATCGAGTTCATCGCGGCGATCCATGCCCCCGGACTCGCAGGCACGCTCGGCGAAAACTGGCCGGAGAAAGCCTCGAACCGCAGTTCATGCTGCTCCGACTGGGCACGAGCGGCTCTCATCCATTCCGCCTGCGTGGCCGTTGCGATATCCACAAGATGCTGGCCGTACGAGATGGCCTTGGCCGCCGCCTGCTGCGAGACGGTCACCTGCTGGGCCAGAAATTCAAGCGGATTCTGGCTTTGAATCGCCCCCTTGAGGGTCGCTTCGGTTTCCGCCATGGCGGCCTTGATGGCCTGCGTATTCAGATCCACGACGGCCTGAACACCCTGCAGCGCGGGATTGGCCAGCGCAAAAAACGCCCGGACGCCGGATTGGCAAGCGGTTCTGAGATGCTCTGATGCGAAAGCGGTCATCAATCCTGCCCTCTCTCTTTGTTAGTAAGACTAAATAAAATCCAGCTTGAAAATAGGTGCCCTGCTACAGGGCTCGTGTGCTTGCGACAACGGCATCGTTACGGCAGCACGTTTAGAGTCATCACTCTAAAGCATCAATTTAACAATTTTTTGTACCGCGTGGCTAGGTACAAACCCTAGTGCCCCAGATTTTGGTTTGCTTTTTGCATTGATCTGCCGGGTATGTCATGCATTTGTCATGACATCGGGCGGGAGGGCGAAGAGAGACAGGATTGTCAACCCGGCGCAGGCCGGAGCAAGCCGGCCGCCGTCGACATTGAGGAGGGTTCCGGTGCGCCGGTTAGATGACGGGAACGGCGGCGATCCGGTAGCGAACCGTACGCGGCTTGCCCGCCTCGAACGCGAGCCCCGAGCGGCCGGCGAGCGGATGATCGCCAGGAGGCCTGACGACACGGCCGAGATCGAAGAAGCTGTTGGCCGGTTCGACACCCAGGGCGAAATGCCGCCCCGACCAGGGCTCATGCGCCCGTCCGCCGTTGCTGATCCAAAGCAGGGCGTCGGGCAACGCGGCCGGATCCCAGTCGAGCAGGACATCGGCTCGTTGCGCCGGGTATCGCACGACAAAGGGCGGTTCGCAGCCTTCCATCTGCAGCAGTTCCTCGGTCTTCTCCTGCAGCGGCAAACGCGTGGCGTCCAGCGGGCCTGTCGCCGTCGGGAGGGCAGCCAGCGAGGCGAAGGTGCTGTTTGACACAACGCGCGAAACCCCCGGCTCCGGCGCAACCGGGTAGCCGTGGATGCGCCGGTGCGGGCAGGCGAGCACCTCGATACCTTCCGCCGGAACCGCGAAGGTGGGATGCAACGCAAACGGCAGTACGACCGGGCGCCTCGCGCGCACGGTGACGGAGACCACCAGCGCCGGTGCATCGGGATCGGCGTCGATGGTTCGTTCGAGGCTTTCGATGTCGGCCTCGGCCGGATAGTCAATGGCAAGGGTCAGCCTGTGCGCCGTCTGCTCCATGCACCGCCACAGGTGATTCGCACCGTAGCCATGGTCCCAGCCGTCCGCCGCGTCGCGCGTCTCGAAACCAGCAGGCAGACCGCGAGGCGCTCTCGCCATGCCGAACGGCAGGCAGGGCCACTCCCCTCGCAACGCCCTGAGCAGCCCCGGCCACCGCGCGTCGTCCCCCCACGGTGCAGGTCGAAACGGCGTCACGCTGTGCCCCGGCCCGAGGTCGAAACGCACGGGCGCCAGCATGCCGCCCAGCGCCTGCACTGTCGCCTCGCCATGCGCCCACGCCAGAGTCCAGCCTTCGATATCCATCCTCGCTCCTCGCACTCAGGTGTTGGCGACCACGAACTGCGCGCCCACGCTTTGCGAGAGGACGAGATCCACATTCGGCAGATCGTTTTCCAGGAGCTTCACGCGTATCGCCGCTTCATCCATTCCATAGCCGCGCCAACGGGCCAGGAGACGTTGCGTCAGCACGTCGCGCGGCACCTCCAGCATGACCGTGACGTCGAAGTACGACTGCAGCGCGCTCCAGCCGGGCGCGTCGAGCAGCAGGTAGTTCCCCTCGACCACCACGAGCCTTGCCGACCGCGGGATGATCTCCGCCCCCGCCCGCGCAATCTCGATCGAGCGGTCGAACACCGGCACCGCGATTTCGCTGCTGTCGTCCGCCTTGAGCCGGCCGAGCATCGCGGCGAGTCCCGGCACGTCGAACGTATGCGGCGCCCCCTTGCGCGCACGCTGGCCACGCGCCTCCAGCACCCGGTCGTCGAAGTGAAAGCCGTCCATCGCAAGCACGCAGGCCACATCCGGTACGCGCCGGTTGAGGCCCGCGCACAGCCCTTGCGCGAAGGTGCTCTTGCCCGAGCCCGGCGCTCCCGCGATAGCGACGAGACGCCGCTCGCCGCCCTTGAGACCGAGCAGGTGTTGCGCCAGCTCGTCGGGGCCGATGCGTTGCCCCGGCTGTGCGACGCCGCTCACGACAGGCGGCTCCGTTCGGCTTGCTTCAAGGCTTCCTGCGCCGCCTTGATTTGCGCCCGCGTATACATCAGCGCGTGCGACGCCAGATCGTGACCGTCTTCCCACAGATTGCGCCAGATGCCCAGTATGCCTTCCAGCGGCTGCCCGACCACGCGCGACGAAAAGCTTTCGAACGTAATCGGCCCCTTGAAGCCGGAGAACACCAGCGCCCGGAAAATTTCCGAAAAGTCGATGCTGCCCGAGCCGAGGTAGCCGCGATGCGAGTCGCCCGTGTGGAAGTAGCCGAGGTAGTCGCCGGTTTCGCGCACCGCCGTAGCAATATCGGATTCCTCAATATTCATGTGATACGTGTCCAGATGCACCTTCACATTCGGCGCGCCGATGCGCTTGCACAGCTCGACGCCCTGCGAAGCCGTATTGAGCACGTTCGACTCGTAGCGGTTCACGACTTCGAGACCCAGGACGACGCCGCTCTTCGCCGCCGTCTGCGCCACCTCGCCGAGGATGTCGACCGACATCGCAATGCCGGCGGCCGTAGGTGGCACGTAGTACTTCTGGAAGGCCGAGTACAGGATGCCGCACATATGCGTCGCCCCGCAGTCGCGCGCGACACGCAATGCGGCCTCGAGCTTCTCCTTGCCGCGGGCGGCCTTCTCCACGTCGCCGCTCGAAATATCGGACTCGGCGTCGAGTCCCAGCGAAAAGGTCACGCCAAGACCGTTCTTCTCGAGTTCGCGCCGCGTGAAATCGACGTCGATCGATTTCGGGTCGAGCGCCGGCACTTCGATGAAGTCGAAGCCGACTTCCGCGGTGCGGGCGATAGCCCGTGCGCAGGCCTCATGGCTCCAGTTGGCCTCCCAGACGAGAGCGTGTACGCCAAGCTTGTTCATTCAGACTCCTTTGGTTGACTGTGTCCCGTGCCGCCGCGCGGCGAGGCGCGCCCGGACGGAAGTGTGGAAAACGCCGTTGGCCCACGCCCAACGGAACAGCATGACGGCGAGCAGGAAGACCCCCCACAGGGCCGTCGCGAGATGCTGGCTGGCGCCGAGAAGATTCAACCCCGATGCGATCGTCTGCAGGATCACGAGCGCGACCACGACCGGCGCAACGCGGCCGAATCCGCCGAACGGATCGACGCGGCCGAGGAAGCAGGCAAGCACGGAGATCAGCAGGAAAGCTTCGCCATGCCCCACGCGGACCGAATTGAAGCTCGCCAGCATGACCACGCCCGCTACCCCGCACATGAGGCCGGACAGCATGTAGATGCGCGTGACCGCGCGCGTGGTATCGATGCCGGCGTAGCGGGTGGCTTCGAGGTTGGAGCCGATCATGCGGGTCGCGAAGCCAAGGCGCGAGCGCGTCATCAGCACGTGCCATAGCAGGGCGCATCCCGCGAAGATCCACAGCGGCACCGGCACGCCCAGCCACAGACCGTTGCCCATGGCGAGCACGAGCGGCGGGAAACCGGAGATGTCGCCGCCGTGGGTCAGGAACTCGCCCAGGCCGCGCAGGAAGATCATGGCCGAGAGCGACACCAGAATCGGACTCGCGCCCGTGCGCGCAATGATCGCCCCCATCGCCCAGCCGCTTGCCGCGCCGGTGGCCAGCGCCGCCGCAATGCCGAGCACCACGGCGGCGACGCCCGCGTCCGCGCCGCCCATCGAATGAATCACCCAGGCCATCGCAAGACCCGCGATATTGGCGGTGAACGTGACGGCGAGATTGAAGCCGCCGGACACGAGCGGCATGAGCATCGCGAGCGTGAAAAAGCCCAGCTCGGGCAACTGGAACGCGACCGAGACGAAGGTGCTCGCGGAAAAGAACCGGTCGGAGGCGAAGCTCATCGCCACGATCACGATGGCGAGAAAGCCCAGCAGGCCCAGCACGTCGGCCGGGACATGCGCTGCGAGGGAGCGTCGGGAAGAAGGGGAACTCATGGCAGCACCTATGCGCGTTGCGAGGCGAACCGCGATCCGACGAGCTTCGCAAAGCCGCCGCTCGACAGGGTGATGGCAGTCAGGATGACCGCGCCGATGATCATCTTGAAGGCGTAAGGCGAGATCCCGAGCAGGTTGAGGCCGTTTGCGGTGATGGCCGTGAGCAGGATGCCGAGGATCGCGCCGAGAATCGTGCCGCGGCCGCCGCCCAGCCTCGCGCCGCCCAGCACCACGGCCGCCAGCACGTCGAGTTCGCGCCCGTAGAGTGCATTCGGCACGACCTCCTGGACGATATGCGCCTGCATCAGGCCCGCAATGCCGGCCATCATGCCGAGCCAGCCGAACGCGACGTAATGCATCGCGCCGATATTCACGCCCACGCGGCGCGCGGCCTCGGGATTGTCGCCCATCGCGTACAGTTGCCGACCCGTAGCTGTCCTTCGCAACATGAACCACGTCGCGATAACGGTCGCGATCATGACGGCCACAGGCAGCGTGAGATCCGCCACGCCGCTTGCCGTCTTCACCTGCAGGATCGACACGCGATTCACCCACCAGTCAGGCAGGTCGTAGATCGACACGCCGTTGGTCAGGAACATCAGCCCGCCGAAGAAGATGTTGAACGTCGCGATGGTGACGACGATCGAGACGATCCGGAAGCGATAGATGATGGTGGCATTGAGGGCGCCGAGCAGAAAGCCGAAGGCCATGGACGCCAGAAAGCCGATCAGCCAGTTGCCGCCGCCGAGCCATCCCACCGTCAACGCGGTCAGATACTGAACGACGGAAGCGCCGACGGCGAACGAGATGTCGATGCCCCCGGCAATCAGCACCACGAGCAAGCCGACGCCGAAGATGATGTTGACCGAGCTCTGGTTGAGCAGGTCGAACAGGTTGGGCAGCGTCAGGAAGGTCGACGTCGTCAGACCGAGTCCTGCCGCCATGACGGCAATCACGAGGATCAGCAGCGCCTCGATCGAGCCGATTCCGGGTTTGCGAAGATCAGGCATGGACGTCTCGCTCGATTTGATCAATGCTCGTCCGACCCGGCACGTACTCGGCAATGATCCTGCCGTCGCGCATATGCAGAATGCGGTCGGAGTTGAAATAGACTTCGGGAATCTCGTCGGAGATCAGCACGATGGCCATGCCGGCCGCGGCGAGTTCGTGCACGATGCTGAAGATGCCGGCGCGCGCGCCCACGTCCACCCCTACGGTCGGCGAGTCGAGAATCAGCACCTTTGGTTGCGTCGCCAACCACTTCGCGAGCACGATGCGCTGCTGGTTTCCGCCCGACAAGGTCGAAACCGCGTCGTCGGGCTTGCCGATCTTGACGGCCAGTTTGCCGATCCAGTCGTGAATCAGCGCGTCGCGCTTGCCCGGCGAGAGGAGGCGGCAAGCGTCGAGCAGATCGTCGAGCACCGATGCCACCGTGTTGTCGCCGATCGATTGCGCCTGTACGAGGCCCAGTTGAAGGCGGTCCTCCGACACATAGGCGAGGCCCGCGCGGATCGCGTCGCGGTTCGAGCGCAGCACGAGCGGCTTGCCTTCGAGAGCAACGGCGCCGGCGCCGGGCTTCGTCATGCCGAAGAGCGCCAGCGCGAGTTCCGTGCGCCCCGCGCCGAGACGCCCGGTCAAGCCGAGAATCTCGCCGCGTTTCACGGCGAACGTCACGTCCTCGAACTCGCCGCGGCGCGTGAGTCCCTGCACCTGAAGCGCGACGGGCGCGTGCGAGAGATCGGCCGTGCGCACGGCGTAATCGAAGGTGCGGCCCGTCATCAGCTCGGTGAGCCGCGACTGTGTCATGCCGGCTGTGGGGAAGGTGCCGACATACTGGCCGTCGCGCATCACGGTCACGCGCGTGCAGACGTCGAGCACCTCCGCGAGCCGGTGACTGACGAACACGACAGCGATGCCGTCCGCCGCAAGCCGCCGCACGATGGCAAGCAGCGCCTGGGTCTCCGCGTGGCTCAGCGAAGCGGTCGGCTCGTCCATGAAAACGATGCGCGCGTCGGCCACCAGCGCGCGGGCAATTGCCACCACCTGCCGCTGGGCGATCGAGAGCGAACGCACGGAGCGTTCGAGCGGCAGCTTGACGCCGAGGCGCTCGAGAATGCGGCGCGCCGCCTCCTTCATCTTCGCGTAGCTGACCACGCGCGGACGCGAGCCCAGGTTCTGCTCGAAGGCGATGTTTTCGGCGACCGTCATCTCGGGAAAAAGCGCGAGGTCCTGCCAGATCACCTGAACACCCAGCTCGCGAGCCCGGGCGGGATCGAGGCGCCCGAGCGGTTCGCCGTCGAACCGCATCTGCGCGCCGGGTTCCGGCTGATACACGCCGCTGATCACCTTGATGAGCGTGCTCTTGCCGCAACCGTTCTCGCCCGCAAGGCACAGCACCTCGCCCGGCATGATGTCGAAGCGCACTTGCTGCAGCGCCTTGACGCCGCCGAAGACCTTCGAGATGTTCTCGAGTTCGAGCAACGCGGGACGGTCCTCGTCCAGGGCGGGCCCGGCCGGCATCATGGCGCCGGGCGCGGGCGAAACGGGGTGCAAGGAAGAATCTGGAATCATGGAACACCCAGCTCAGAGACCCATCTTCGCGAGACTGTCCACGGTCTGCGCGTTCAGCTCGACGAGATCGTTCACGATCAGGTTGTGTCCTTCGGGATGCACCACGCCAAGACCAGGAATGTCCGTGCCGTCCTTGATCGGCTGCCCCCTGGCCACCATCGTGCCCAGCGTGACGAACACCTCGCCCGCCTGCTCGGGATTCCACATGTAGCCGCCCGTCAGCACGCCGTCATGGACGAGGCGCTTGCCCTGGCCCGGCGAGAACGGTCCCAGCACGAGCACCTGTTTTTCTTCGTGCTTTTCGGCCACCGCGCGCGCGGCGCCGATCGGCCCCTGGCTGCCGAACGCGAGAATCGCGCGCAGGTTGGGATGCGCGAGCATCAGGTCCAGCGCTGTCTTGCGCGAGGCGTCCACGTTTTCGGCCACGCCGTAGCGGTCGCCCACGAGCTTCATATCGGGGTAGTTCGCCTTGAGGTAGGCGATGGCCGCGTCCGCCCAGGCGTTATGCAGCGGCACCGTGAGCGAGCCGACAAAGACCGCGTATTCGCCCTTGCCGCCCAGGTCCTTCGCCAGCGTCTTCGCATACGCCTCGCCAAAGCCCTTGGCCGATGCGAGTTCGAAGTCCCAGTCCGTGTTCTGCTGCTTGGGCGACTCGTGCGTGATCACCTTGATGCCGGCGGCACGGGCACGCTGCAGCACCGGTTCGAGCACCTGCGCGTCGTTCGGCACTACGCCGATGACGTCGACATGCTGCGCGATGAGGTCTTCGATCGCACGCACCTGAAGGGCCGGGTCGGCACTCGTCGGCCCCACCATGAAAGCCTTCACACCCAGTTCGTCGGCGCGCTTCTTGATGCCGGCCTCCATGGCGTTGAACCAGGGAATGCCGCCCACCTTCACGACCACCCCGATCACGGGATGGTCCGGCGACGCACAGGCAAATCCCGTCGCGAACGAAAAAGCAAGAATTCCGGCGCACAGCCGGCGCAGCAATCTGTTTGTCATGTCTCCTCCGACTCTGGAACGGGCCGCATTCGGGCCACTTTTCAATTGCTGAATCCATTCAGCAAATTGATGTGGTGTATGCTGAAACCATTCAGCAATGGTTGGAAGAGGGTGAAAACCCTAATATGGCGGGGTGCGCCAAAGCGGCTACCGTCGGCCGGACAGGTTGAGCGCGCTCGGGGAGCAGACAGAGATGAAGGGCATGACCAGCGGACGAAAGTCCACGATCTACGACATCGCCACGGCGACGGGGTCTTCGATATCCACCGTGAGCATGGTGCTGAACGGCACGTGGGCGCGCTACCGGATCAAGGAAGCGACGGCGAACCGCATCCTCGAGTGCGCGCAGACGCTCGGCTACCAGGTCAACATGAAAGCGCGCGGGCTGCGGCTCTCACGCTCGGGCCTCGCCGGCATGATCATTCCGCACTACCGCAACCGGTTCTTCGCGGGCCTCGCGCAAACCTTCGAGGACTCGGCGCGCAGCCGCGGCCTCTGCCCGATCGTCGTGAGTACGCAGCGCGACCCGGCGGTCGAGTTGAGCGTCACGCAAACGCTGCTGTCCCAGCGCGTGGAAATGCTGTTCATTGCCGGCGTGCGCAATCCAACGCCCTTGAACACGCTGTGCGACGAGGCCGACGTCGTGTCGATCAACCTCGACCTGCCCGGCGACGGCGCGCCTTCGGTGGTCTCAGACAACCGCGCGGGCGCGCGCGTCATCACGGACGTGATGATCGACAAGCTGATTGCCGCCGGCCGCTCGCCGCAGGATCTCGTGCTGCTGGGCGGCGTGCCGCACGAGTACGCGACCGAGATGCGCATGGCCGGTTTCTTCGAAGCGTTCGCCGCGCGGCAGATCAGCCCCGGCAGCGACGCGGTGGAACTGTGCGGCTACAACGCGGCGGCCGCCCGGCACGCGCTCGCGCGGCGTCAGGAGAAACACGGCCGGGTGCCGGCAGGCATGCTCATGAACGCCATCAACGCCTTCGAAGGCCTGGTTCATTTCGCTTCGCAGTTGCCGCGGGACGCGCTGCGTGAAGCGGTGGTCGGGTGCTTCGACTGGGACCCGTTCGCGGCGCATTTGCCCTTCGACGTCACGATGCTTCATCAGGACGTGCAGCGTATCGTTTCGGAGGCGTTCTCGCTCGTCGACAACCGCGAAGCCGGGGTGCACCCTCGCGTTGTCGTTCCGATGAATTTTGGCGAGATGTTCGACGACGACGAACGCACCATCAAGGAAGAACACGATCGTTGAAGGTCGCGCCCGCACGGCCTTTCAACGACTGACCGCGAGCAAGAGAGCGCCCCTCAGAACATCGGCGCCCCGAGCCGCTGGCTCGCGCGCTTGCCGAACGCCTTCAACTGCTGCGCGAGCGGTCCGTCCGGCTTCGAATCGAAGCTGTTGAATGGCCCGATGGCCGTCACGACCGCCGCGATCTGCCGGCGGGCATCGAAGACCGGCACCGCGGTCGCGGCAATGCCGGGCACCATCAGCCCTTCGATCACCACGATGCCGTGCTCGCGCGCCGCCGCGAGACGGGCATTGAGCGGCGAGCCGGCTTCGTGCAACTGCGCCTGGAGGTCGTCGGGCTCGGCCGCGAGCACCGGCGCCTGATCCGCGGCGCCCAGATGCGCGGCGAACGTGAGCCCGGTGGCCGAGCGCAGCAGCGGCATGGTCGCGCCGGCCCGCGTGAGCACGGTCACCTCGCCCACCATCTCCACCACGCGCACCACGGTCGGACCATGGTTCGCCCACACCGCGACGAAGCAGGTGTGTCCCGTTTCGTCGCGCAGGTCGGGCAGCATGTCCGAGATATTGCCGACCACGTCGATATGGGCAAGCGCCGCAAGGCCGATCGCCACCGCCGCCGGTCCCAGCGCATAGCGGCCCGACTGCTTTTCCTGGGTCGCGAGACCGCTCGCGATCATCGCCTGCAGATAGCGATGCGCTTTCGCGGGCACCATGCCCGCCACCTCGCTGATGTTGGTCAGCGAGGCCGAGGGTCCAAGGCTCGCGAGAGCCTTCAGGATTTCGGCGCCGGTTTCCGCCGATTGCACGCGGGTTCTTGGAGTCTTTCTCGTCTCGTTGGTCGCCATAACGCTCCCGGTGTTGCGCATCGATAGCAAAGACCACCAGTCTACCTTGCGACACCGCCCGGTCGTGCCCCCTCAGGCCTCCGGATGGCGCGTGGCCTGCATCGACGCACGCGTGGCGAAGCGCGCGAACCAGTCGGCCAGCGCGGTGCGCGAGCGCCAGCCTTCGTCCGGAAAGCGCAGGTCCAGATAACCGAGCGCGCAGGCCACGGTGATCGTGCCGATGTCCACGCGCTCGCCGAATTCCGGCACCCACGCGGCGAACTGGTCGAGCGCCGACACCACTTTCTCGTGCTGGCCGTTGAACCACGGCGCGTAACGCAGGTCTTCCGGCCGGATGACCTGCTCATAGCGCATGAGCAGCGCGGCGCCGATCAGGCCGTCGGCAAGCGCCTGCTCGCGCAGCGCGCGCCAGCGTGCCTCGCCCGCGGCCGGGAAGAGCTTGCCGTGCGGCGCGTCGAGGTATTCGCAGATCACGCGGCTGTCGTAGAGGGCGCCCTCGTCTTCGTGTTCCTGTTCGCCCGCCAGCAGGGTCGGCACCTGACCGAGCGGATTGCGCGCGACCACGGTGGCGTCGCGCGTGACGGGATTCGCGTTGCTCGCAAGACGCTCGACAGGCATGCCGAGTTCGGCGGCGCATACGAGCACCTTGCGCACGTACGGCGAGTACGGCGAATAATAAACACGCAGCGAAGCACGCAGCGGCGATAGCGTGAGCGACATGGGGTCTCCTGGGTAGTTCGATGAATTCACGCGACTATAGGGGATTCAGCGCGGCGGCGCATGCAGCGCGTAATCGGCGCCCTGCGCGTGCGTCAGATAGCCCGCGGTCAGGCCGCCGTCCACCTCCAGCACGCTGCCCGTTACATAGGAAGCCGCATCCGAGAGCAGAAACGCGATCGATTCGGCTACTTCCTCGACGAGGGCGAAACGCCCGAGCGGCGTGCGATCGAGCATCACGCCGTCACGAAAGGCCGCGGGCACGCCTACGTTCAGCATCGGTGTGTCGACGCCGTTGGGCGCCACCGCATTCACGCGCACGCCGCGATTCCCCCACTCGGTCGCAAGGCTCTTCACGAGACCGACGAGGCCCCACTTCGAAGCCGCATAGTTAGCTCTCCCAGGCTGCCCGCCGCGCGCCGTGACCGAAGCGAGACACACGATGCTGCCGTGCCGGCGCGCCAGCATGGCCGCCGCCGCATGCTTGCAGGTGAGGAAGGTGCCGCGCAGGTTGATGTCGAGCACGAGATCCCATTGCTCGGCGCTCATGCTTTCGGCAGGCGCGCTGCGCGCGAGGCCTGCGCAGGGCACGACGTCGGTGATCGCGCCGAGTTCGCGTTCGACGCGTGCGACGAACGCTTCAATCTGCGCTTCTTCGCGCACGTCGACCACGCCATGCAGAAAGGGAATCGCGCTACCAAGCCACTCGCGCAGCGCGCGCAGGCCCGCCTCGTCGAGATCGGCGGCGGCAATGCCCACGCCCTGGGCCGCGAGCCGCTCGCAAACCGCGGCGCCGATGCCGCTCGCGGCTCCCGTGACGAAAGCGATGCGCCGGGAAGTGTCGTTCATGATGACAATGCCTCTTTGTTGTACGGCGACGGCGTCACGAGGTGCGCGTCGCGGTTGGCTGCTGCGGGCTCGCCCGCGATGTCACGGCCCGCGATATAGCCGAAGGTGAGCGCGGGGCCGAGCGTGATGCCCGCCGCCGGATAGGTCCCGCCCATCACCGAGTTCATGTCGTTGCCCACCGCATAGAGGCCGGCGATCGCGGTCCCGTTGCCGTCGAGCACCTGGGCGCGCTCGTTCGTTTCGAGGCCCGTTGCGCTGCCGATGTCGCCGGGCACGATCCGCACCGCGTAGAACGGCCCGGTTTCGATCGGACCGAGACACGGATTCGGCCGCTGCGAGGCGTCGCCCAGATAGCGGTCGTAAGCCGAGTTGCCGCGTCCGAACTCCTCGTCCACACCGCGCTTCGCAAACGCGTTCATTCTGGCGGCGCTTTGCGCGAGCGCCTCGGGCGGCACGCCGATTTCGTGCGCGAGCGCATCAAGCGTCGTGCCGCATTTCAGATAGCCGCTGCGCACATAACGCCCGAGCGAGAGCGAACGCGGACGCACGCGTCCCAGCCCGTACCTGCGCACGAAGTCGCTGTCGCAGACGAGCCAGGCGGGCACGCAGGGCGCTGTTTCATTGGCGCGATGCATGGCCGCGACGAAGTCGTGATACGAGGTGGCCTCATTGGCAAAGCGCAGACCGTTCGCATCGACGGCCATGATGCCGGGCTTCTGCCGGTCGGTGATGAGGTGCGGGAATACCGCTTCGCGGCCATCGCCGTCGCGAAACACCGAAACCGGCGTCCAGAAGGCCGCGCCTGCATTGCCGCTCGCGAAATGGCCGCCCAGCGGCTCGGCCAGCAAGGCGCCGTCGCCCGTGTTGCCTTCGGGCGCCATCGAGCGATGCAGGTCCGCGTGCGGCACCAGCTTCGCGCGCAACGCCGCGTTCTGGGCGTAGCCGCCGGTGGCGAGCACGACGGCACGGCGCGCGACGATGACCCGCCTCCTGCCGCCGATCTCGACCGTCACGCCGCTCACGCGCGCGCCGTTCGTTTCGAGGCGCGTTACGCGCGCGCCAGGAATGAGCGTGATGCCCGCATCGTGCGCCGATTTCAGGAGGCGCGCCGCCAGCGCATTGCCAAGCACGAGCCGCGTGCCGCGCGACCATTTCAGTCGATCCTTCGCATACCTTAGCAAGAGCGGCAGCGCATGTCCGAGCGCCGCAACGCTCTTGTGCATGGCCAGCAGCGCGTCGATGTCCTTGCGGTTCACCATCATGCCACCGAGCGCGAGAAAGCTCGGCAGCGGCCGGCGCAACTGCTCGAACAGATTTCCAAGCGTGCGTCCGTCGAACGGCGCGGGATCGATCGTGCGGCCGCCCGGCATGGCGCCGTCGAGTTCGGGCTTGTAGTCGGGCGAAACGGCGCGCGCGATGAAATGAACCTCCGTGTGCGCCTCCATGAAGCGCACCATCTCCGGCCCGTGCTGCAGATAGGCCTCCATCAGCGGCTCGCGCAAGGCTTCGCCCACGGTCTGGCGCAGATAGCGGCGCGCCGCGTCGAGCGTGTCGCGATGGCCGACGCCGGCCATGTGCGGATTGTCGGGAATCCATACCGCGCCGCCCGAGACGGCCGTGGAGCCCCCGAACTGCGCGGTCTTTTCCAGCACCAGCACGGAAAGTCCCGCGTGCCGGCACACGAGCGCGGCGCCGAGTCCGCCCGCGCCCGAGCCGACCACGACGACGTCGTAGGCTTCATTCACCTGATGGTTTGCCGCTGCGCCTGTCATTGCGCACCTCCTCGTTCTTCGCTTGCTGTTCCATCGGTTGTCCTGAATGCATCACTGCATCCGGTATCCGCCGTTTACATCGACCGTCGTGCCGGTCTGGTAGCCCGCCTCGGCGCTGACGAGGTGGACGACGGCGGCGGCCACGTCCTCGGGCAGACCGAGACGGTTGAGCGGAATGGCCGCGGCGGCCTGTGCATCGCGCTCGGGCGGCAGCGAAAGACGCAGCATGGGCGCGTCGATCAGGCCCGGCGCCACGGCATTCACGGTCACGCCCTGCGGCGCGAGCTCGCGCGCGAGCGCCTTCGTCAAGCCGAGCACGGCGGCCTTGCTCGCGATATATGCGGCGTTCGAGCGATACCCGCCCAGTTGCGCCGCGACCGACGAAAGCGTGACCACGCGGCCGAACGTCGGCCCCGCGGGCAGACGGCGCGCGTACTCGCGGCACACGAGAAAACAGCCCGTCTGGTTGATGTCGACGTTGCGCTGCCAGTCGGCGAGCGACGTTTCCACGACGAGCGGCCGGTCGCCGTCCGGCTTGAAGTGCAGGATGCCCGCGCTGTGCACGAGAATCTCGGGGCGGCCCATGTCGGCCGTCACGGCGTCGAAAGCGGCGCCCACCGCCGCTTCGTTGGCGACGTCGAGCGCGTATGCGCCGTGCCCCGCGCCTTCGAGCGACGCGGCCACGTCGCGCGCGGCCGCGAGTTGCAGATCGGTCACCGCCACGCGATGGCCCGCCGCGGCAAGCGCGCGGCAGATCGCGACGCCGATGCCGCCGGCGCCGCCCGTCACGAGTGCGACGCGGCGGCGGGAGGAAGTCTGGGTCATGATGATAGGTTCTCTCATCGAAGCCTGATGAAACCGGCGAAGCGCAGCGGAACGCGCCTCGCCGCCGTATCGATGGCGCTCAGGCGAGCGCCGAATCCTGCTGGCGCCGGCGATAGGCAGGTGTGAGCAGTTGCAGCGCGAGTGCGCCGACCAGCACGAAGCCGCCCATGGTCGCCATGGCCGCCTGGAAACTGCCCGTGGTCTGCGTGAGCCAGCCGATGATCGCGGGCCCGAAGAAGCCGCCCATGTTCGAGACCGCGTTGACGAACGCGAGCGTCGCGGCGGCGGCCGTACCGCTGAAGAACAGCGTGGGCAGCGTCCAGTAGGCGGGCATCGAGGCGTAGAGGCCGATCATCGCGAGGCACAGCCAGCTCATGGCCCACACCGGCTGATGCAGCGTGAGCGACGCGCCGACGAACGACACGCAGGCCAGCAGTTGCGGCAGGATCACGTCGGACAGACGCATCGTGCGGGACCGGCAGCGGCGCGCCCACAGCAGCATGGCGGCGGCGCCGAGCAGATTCGGCAGCGCGGTCAGCAAACCGATCGTCGTCGTCGAGGCGCCGAAGGTCTTGATGATCTGCGGCAGCCAGAAGCCCGCGCCATAGAAGCCGATCACGAAGCACACGCCGGTGAAGGTGATGACGAGCGTGCGCAGATCCGTGAGCGATTCGAGCACCTCGCGCCAGCCGTGCGCGCGCATCCGGGCCGCGTCCTCCTGCTGCTCGTGGTCGATCTTCGCCTGCAGCCATTCGCGTTCGCCGCTTGCAAGCCACTTCACCTGCGAAGGCTGGTTGCGCAGCACGCGCAGCGTCACGAAGCCCAGCACGATGGCGGGCAGACCCTCGGCAATGAAGATCCAGCGCCAGCCCGGCAGACCCGCGACGCCGTTGAGCGCCTGCAGGATGAACGACGACACCGGGCCCCCGATCGCCGCCGCGATCGGCAGCGAGATCATGAAGCGCGCGATGATGCGCGTGCGCTGCTCGCGCGGAAACCAGAACGTCAGATAGAACAACACGCCCGGAAAGAAGCCCGCTTCGCTGATACCAAGCAGGAAACGCATGGCGTAGAAGCTCTTCGGTCCGGCGATCATGGAGGTCGCGAGCGTCACGCAGCCCCATGCGATGATGATGCGCGTGAGCCACAGGCGGGCGCCGTAGCGCACCATCATCAGATTGCTTGGCACTTCGAACGGCAGCATGCCGACGAAGAAGATGCCTGCGCCAAGGCCGTACATCGCGGGCGTAAGGCCGATGTCGTGGTTCATCTGCAACGCCGCGAAGCCGACGTTGGTGCGGTCGATGAAACTCACGATATAGAGCAGGAACAGAAACGGGATCAGGCGCCAGGCGGTCTTCTTTAGGATCGCGGCTTGTTCGGCTGGGTTCATGGAGTGTCTCCTCTGCGCGGCGCCTTTCGTGGGCCGCGCCTGATTTAGTGGGTCATGCTGCTCAGAGGCTGCCGCTCAGAAGCTGCCGCCCAGCGACTTGCCGCCGTCCACCATCAAGGTCTGGCCGGTGATGAAGTCCGTTTGCGGCGACGCCAGAAAGGCCACCGCGTTTGCGATGTCCTCGGGGCGCGCGGCGCGCCCGGTGGGCTGCAGCGCGAGTTGCGCGGCGCGCCGCTCGGGCGTGAGGGCCTGCAGCATCGGCGTGTCGACGAGCCCCGGCGCCACGGCGTTCACGAGAATGCCGCGCTCCATCAATTCCATCGCCATGGCCCGCGTGAGGCCCACGACGGCCGCCTTCGCCGCCACATAGTGCGCGTGATTGCGCGCGCCGAGATACGCCCGCGAAGCGATGTTCACGATCTTGCCGCCCGGGGGCAAACGCCGTGCCGCCTGCTGGCTCAGGCTGAAGAGCGCGATGACGTTGAGCTCGTAGTGGCGCCGGAAATCCTCGGCGGTGAGCGCCATGAAAGCGCGCTCGTCGAAGATGCCCGCGTTGTTCACGAGCGCGTCCAGACGCGGCAGCGACTCGATCAGCGCTGCCGTCGCCGGTCCGTCGCGCAGATCCATCGCGTGCGACTGCGCGGATCCGCCGGCCGCACGAAGCGCCTCTGCCACGGCCTGCGCCGCCGCGCCGTCCAGGTCCAGCGCCACGACGTGAAAGCCGTCGCGCGCGAGACGCCGCGCGATCGCCTGGCCAATTCCGCCCGCGGCACCCGTCACGACGGCATAGGGCCGGCCTGCTGCTGGCTCATGAGTCGACATCGCTCCTCCTGCTAATTTGCGTAAATATTTACGCAAATCGTAAATTTGAGATTGGGAGGGGGCAATGCTCCAAAACCCTAGGCGAACGCGAACGCCGGATTTCCGCGGCAGCGAAACGCTGCGCGGAGTCATCCGGGAAGAAATTGATGAAAAGCTTTCGATGGGGCGCACGGAAGCCGATAGCGCTACCCGTGCATGGGGATGGGTGGGAGAGGGAATTCGGGGAACGCTCGACGGTGGATCAACGCCCGGCTCTCGATCCGGTCCGCAACATCACGTCTGCGCGTTCGCTGTCGTCGAGATCCTCATCCTCCTGGAAGTCCTCACCATTGCGGACCGCCAGCGCTCACAGCTCCGATTCGATCGGTAGCAGTCCCAGGAACCAGATGCCGGCACGCCGCATGAAAGAAACATCCGGCTCCGAATCCAGCTCCGTCACCGTTCCGTTCTCGGCGGTGTCGATCCAGACGATCCGGCGCTTGCCGTCCGCGTCGGTACGCAGCTCGACTCGCCAGGCCCCCGTGTCCAGGTTCGGTTCGACGTCGTCGATCACCTGGCCGGCAATCGCCGGACTGTTGCACAGCACGCCGATCTCCGTGTTGAGATGGTTCGAGCGAGGATCGAGATTCATCGAGCCGATGAAAATGCTTTGCCGGTCGAAGACATACGTTTTCGCATGCAACGAGGCTCTTGAAGAGCCGAAGAACCCGTGCTGCGACTTCACCTTGCTCGATCCGGTCGGCTTCAGCTCATAGAGGCGCACGCCCGCTTCGAGGAGATCCTCGCGATAGTGCTGATATCCCGCATTCACTGCGCCGACATCGGTGGCGGCCAGCGAGTTGGTCAACACCGTCACCTGTACCCCGCGCGCGGTCTGCTCGCGTATCCATGCCACGCCCTCTTTCCCCGGCACGAAATAAGGCGAGATGATGAGCATCTCGTGCTCGGGCCTGAGGTTCAGGGCGTCGAACCGCGTCATGAGGTGACCCTGCGGGTCGTTCGGGTCGCGTGTGACCTTGGCCGGATCGTCGTACAGGAGCGTGGCTTGCCCCCACGAGAAATCGGCATCGCCTGCGTCGAGGATCCGGGCCATCCGCTTTCGGGCTTCCACGACGTAGGGCGAGTCATGCTCCGCTTTGATGTATTCGTCCAGCTTGGTCCGGTAGTCCGCCAGCGCTGACGGATCCGCCGGATGTCCCACCAGTTGCGCGATCGAATACGACGATTCGGCATTCCAGAACTGGTCGAAGGCATGGGAAACGTTCCGGACAATCGGACCGTGCATCAGCACGTCGAGATCGCCCATGGCAAAGACTTTCGATGCGCCGAAGTATTCGTCGCCGATATTGCGTCCACCGAGAATGGCGGCCTCGTTGTCCGCAATCATCGCCTTGTCGTGCATGCGCCGGTCGACGCGGGAAAATTCCAGGGCAGTCGCGAGCGACTTGAAGTGGCGGCTCGCGACCGGGTTGAACAGCCGTATCTTCACGTTCGGGTGCGAGCTGAGTGCGAGCAGAACCTGATCGTCGGCGTTCGTGCCCAGGTCGTCGAGCAGGACACGAACGCGTACGCCGCGGTCCGCCGCCTGGAGCAGCGCCGCCGCGAGTTCGCGCCCGGTCAGATCGTCATGCCAGATGTAGTACTGCAGGTCGAGCGAGCGGTCGGCCGTTTGGGCGAGCGCCACGCGCGCCACGATCGCGTCGACCGGATCCTGCAGCAGATGAAACGCGCTGTTGCCCGGATGGCTCTGCTCCTGCGGCGTGAAGATCGCGCCGAGCCGTGTGGACTCCGTGTCTTGAAGCGCGAAGGTTGGGGACCGGCCGCTCTGCGGCGGCAGACTCGCGCACGCGGCCAACATGAAAACCAGAACGCTTGCGATGAGACTCTGTAGTTTTGTCATGTCCGCACTGTGCGAGATAACAAGCGATCGCCGGCCACGCGTGCTGCGCCGATGCCGGGTGTGATAACCGTTATAGACGCCGGTTCGTCCAGGCGCAACCGTGCAGACAGCCGTTCGCCGATGCCGTTGTCGAGGGCAACTTGCCGGCGAAAAATGGCATGTTTTTGCTCTCAATGGACCGTGCCTGCTCTCCGGTTCGCGTGCATGCGATCGTTGTCGCCCGCCGATCGCAATACCAGACCAAATCGCACAAGACCATGCAATCCCTGGGTGACGGCGGTTTCGTAAGATCACGGCTCCCACTCAACTCGGAGAAACCGCATGGCCGACTATAAATTGACCACTCTGGTTGCCGGCGCAGTCGCAACCGCCCTTGCTGCCATCGCAGCGGCCCCCGCAAGTGCGCAGGAATTCACCGACGCGCAAAAGAAGATTCAGGCTGAGCACACCGCGCTCGTCAAATCGGGCAAGGTCGAACCGTGCTTCGGCACCGCGCTGAAAGGCCAGAACGACTGCTACGCGGGCGCCGGGACAACCTGCGCGGGAACGAGCACCGAAGACTACCAGGGCAACGCATTCCGGCTCGTGCCCAAGGGCACCTGCACGAGCATCTCCACGCCGAAGGGTCCGGGCAGCCTCTCTCCCAAAGCCTGATCCCGATCAAGGTCCGGGTCTCGCGAGAGGCCCGGACCGCGGGTTCCCTCCGTCACCCTACCGGCCTGCCATGTCTGACTCGTCGCCCCGTTCGTCGTCGGCTCCCGCCAGCCTTCGCCTGCCGCCGCGCGCGGGCGTGGGCCTCAAGGCCGAGCACTACCGCACGATTCTCGAGGTCCGGCCGGACATCGGCTTCTTCGAGGTTCATGCGGAAAACTATATGGGCGCCGGCGGGCCGCCCCACCGCTTCCTGACCGCCATCCGCGACGCCTACCCGCTTTCGCTTCATGGCGTCGGCCTGTCGATCGGCGCGGACCGTCCGCTCGACCCGGTGCATCTGCAACGGTTGCAAACGCTGATTACCCGCTATGCGCCGGGGCAGTTTTCCGAGCATCTGGCCTGGTCCAGCCATCGCTGCGGCTTTCTCGACGACCTGCTGCCGGTGCCGTACACCACGCGCAGCCTCGCTCGCGTCGTCGAACATATCGACCAGGTGCAGGAAGCGCTAGAACGTCAGATGCTGCTCGAAAATCCCTCGACGTACCTGGCCTTCGAAGAAAGCACCTATGCGGAGGCCGAATTCATCGCCGCCATCGTGCAGCGAACCGGTTGCGGCCTTCTGCTCGACGTCAATAACGCGTACGTCGCATCGATCAACCAGCAGTGGGATCCGCGCGCCTATATCGACGCCCTGCCGCTCGCGGCGGTGCAGCAGATCCACCTGGCCGGCCATGCGCGGCAGTCGGACGACCAGGGCCGTCCGCTGCTCATCGACACGCACGACCGCCACGTCGCCGGCGTCGTATGGGACCTCTACGCCCATACGATCCGCCGGACCGGCCCGCTTCCCACCCTGGTCGAATGGGACGCGAATCTGCCCGACTGGAGCACGCTCGCCGCGCAAGCCGCACGCGCCGACGCCGTCATGCAGGCGGCGGCGCGACCCGGCGGCGCCGACCGCGACGACACGCTGCCGCCTTGCCCCCTCACGCCTCATCAGCCAACCAGGATACAGATGCCATGAGCCAGCGAAAGGTCCTTGTCTACTACGCGTGGAGCCGTCCGGGCGAGAACGGCGCCCCGCTCCACGTGATCGAAGATCGATTCCCCGCGCTTTTCGAAAGCCGCAGGATGGGCTTTCCGAAGTTCCACGACTATGCCGACCCGGCCCGGTTCGACCAGAGCATCGCGGGCTTCCTCGACCACATCATGAAGCGCAACTTCACCGCGTTCGTCGAACTGGCGGCGACGCTCACCGGGCAGCCGGTCACGGAGATCGAGCGCGTCGCGGACGATGGCACGCTCACGCCGCTCGACGCTCGCACGCTGGACGGCGTGGATACCCTGATCGTGATCAGCTTCGATTCGCTTCGTACTGCTCAGAAAGCCGATGGCGGCGAGATCGATGCGGTTCGGGCGTTCCTCGCGCGGCCCGACCACCTCGCCTTCGTCTGCCCGCATCACGACATCGGCGACGTGGAGGGGGTGGACGAGGACGACCGGTTACGCCGCCAGATAGTGGAGTTCGAGCACCACGGCGACAAGACCATCCCGCCGCGTCAGCGCTTCGGCGGCCTCGCGCGCTCGCTGCTCGCCGGTCTCGGCATGCCCGTGGAAAACCGCTTTGGCCTGCGGCCCAAAGCCGAGGCGAACGGATCTCCGTCCCCTATCGAAGCCGGAACGGATATCGACCGGTTAGGCATCCTTCGAAACGTCGCGACCTTCAATCTGCACCCGCACCTGCCGCAGCTCGAACGTCTCGGCGACGCAGCGAGCAAGCTGGATGTTCTTGCCCGCCAGCCCGTCGATCTCGCCGCGCCGCCCCACCCGTTCACGCTGGAACGGTCGACGTTCGACGCGCTCCTGCAGTCGCGCGAGGACACGTTCGAGGGCACGCTGCTCGTGAGCGATACGACACTCTGGAGCTCGACCGCCGGCGGTGTCGAAAGCCTGCGCCAGTTGTGGACGAACGTCGTGCAACGACCGTTGCGCGCGTGAGGACGACATGACGCCCCGATCATCCGCCCGCATGTTTCCGCCATCGCCGTGCCGTGCCGCGCACCGTGCGCGCCCGCACGCGCGCTCCCTGCACGATCGCCAGAAGGACTTCGCCGCCGCGCTGCTCGACCCCGCCGTGCCGATACCGCGCGGCCTCGTCGGCCCCGACCGGAAGCCGGACGTCAAACGCTTCAATGTCTATCGCAACAACGTCTTTGCCGGGCTGATCGGCGCGCTGAAAGCGGCTTTCCCCGCGGTGCGCCGCATCGTGGGCGACGAGTTCTTCACGGCGATGGCGCGGATCCACGTCGCCCTCGATCCGCCCGGCTCCCCGGTCATGCTCGAATACGGGGAAGCGTTTCCGGGCTTCATCGAAGCGTTCGAGCCGGCGAAAGGCGTGCCGTATCTGGCCGACGTCGCGCGGCTCGAACGCGCATGGGCAGAGGCCTATCATGCGGCGGAATCCGCACCGGCCGCGCCAGGCGCGCTCGGTGCACTCGAAGCGCAATGCCTTCCTCGCGTCGGCTTCACGCTGCATCCGTCGTTGCGGGTCGTGCGCTCGCCCTTTCCCGTCGTCGACCTGTGGCAGATGAATATCGACGGCGGCAATCCGGCCGCCATCGACGTCTTCGGTGGCGGCCAGCACGCGCTCGTCGTCCGCCCGCATGCCGAAGTCGAGGTTCGTCGGATAACGGCCGGCGCGGCGACGTTCGTCCAGTGTCTCGCTGCGGGGGATCCGATTGCGGCCGCCGCCTTGCTCGCACAAAACGACGATCCGGGCTTCGACCTGGCCCGCGCGCTAGGCGAGCTGTTCGCAACCGACGCGATAGCCGGATGGAACCTGCGGGACGACCGGGACGTTCTCCCGGGTGCGAGGCGCGCATGAACCCGTACGCGCCACCGACGAAACCCCGCGTCGAGCTGCTGATCCGTTCCGGGCTGGACCGGCTTCGGGAGCTCGCGTGGCGGGTCGCGCCCCCCTTGCTGCGGCTCGCCCTCGCGCTGCCCTTCCTTCGATCCGGCCGCACACGATGGGACGGTTTCCTCTCCCTCTCGCCGGCCACGCTGTACCTGTTCGAGAATCAGTTCAAGGTTCACCTGTTCGGCGCAGCCTTTGGCTTTCCCGCGCCGGACACCGTCGCGCTTTTCGTTGCCGTGGCGGAGATCACGCTCCCCATCCTGCTCATCCTCGGACTCGCGACGCGGCTGACGGCACTCGCGCTACTGGTGATGACGGGAGTCATTCAACTCGTTTTTCCCGACGGCTGGGCGAACTTCCACCTGTACTGGGCCTCCCTTGCTGTCGGGATCATGGCGATCGGTCCAGGCGCGCTGTCACTGGACCGGCTGATCGAGCGCTGGTCGTACCGCCGCAGCCGCCTTGATGAATCGCTATGACGTCATCGTCATCGGCTGCGGCCCGGGCGGATACAACACCGCGATTCGCGCGGGCCAGCTCGGCTTCAACGTTGCCTGCATCGAACGCGCGCCGCAGCCGGGCGGCGCCGGCATCCGCACGGGCTGCTTGCCCTCGCGGCTGCTGCTGCATGCCTCCGAGCTGTACGACATCGCGAACCGGACACGGAACGCCGCGCGCGGAATCGACTCCGCGACGACGCTGCAGCTTGCGCGGATGATGGACCGCAAAGCGGCGATGGTCGACACGATGTCGAGGAAAACGCGCGGCCTGCTGCGCGCGCAGCAGGTCCGGCTCATTTCCGGCCACGCGCGGCTCGCCGGCGCGGGCACGGTGGTGCTCACCCGAACCGATGGGGCGCAGCAGACCTTGTCCGCCCCCGCGGTCGTCGTCGCCACCGGCTCCGAACCGATCCCGCTGGCCGCCGCCGCATTCGATCACGCCCGCATCGTCGATTCCGCCGATGCGCTGTCGCTCGACCGGATCCCGCGGCATCTGGCCATCGTCGGCGCGGGGGCCGTCGGCGTCGAACTGGGCTCGATCTGGCATCGTCTCGGTTCGCGCGTCACCCTGATCGAGCGTCGCGACCGCATCTGTCATTGGCTCGACAGCGAAGTCGCGGCCACCCTGCAGCGCGCGCTCAGGCGACAGGGCATCCGCATCCGGCTCTCCACCGACGTGGTCGGTCTCGACCGGCGGTCCGAAGGCGTGGCCGTCCATCTTCGCAGCGCAAGCCCCCACGGCGCGACGACGCTCGACGCGGACACGGTGCTCGTCGCAATCGGCCGCCGGCCATTCGTCGACGGGCTGAATCTGTCGAGCGTCGGCATCCAGCCCGGCGCGGAGGGCGCATTGCCTCAGCGTGGGCCGCTCGCAGGCACGCGCGGACTCTGGGTCGTGGGCGACGCCGCCGCCGGGCCGATGGTGATGTCGAAGGCCGAAGAGGAAGCGATTGCGTGCGCCGAGCAGATCGCCGGGCTGCCGGGATTCGTCAACTATGCATCGATCCCTCAGGTGCTTTACGCGAGTCCCGAAGTCGCGATGATCGGCAAAACCGAGGACGAGCTTCGGCAAAGCGGCGTGCCGTACAAAGTCGGCCGCTATCCGCTCGCCGCCAATGCAAACGCGATCATCCGCGATACGTCCGAGGGATTCGTCAAGCTGCTGGTCGACTCCCGCACCAACCTCATCGCGGGCGCGCATCTCGTCGGCGCGGGCGCGGCGGATCTGATCTCGCAGGTGGCCGTCGCCATGGAAGCCTCGATGCTCTGCGAAGACTTCGCCCGGATCTGCCATCCGTATCCCGCGTGGTCGGAATCGCTGCGTCAGGCCGCCATGGCCGCAGGCGGATGGATGATGCACGCCCGGATGTCTTCGCTTTAATCTGCGTTTGCGTTCGCGCCCACGCCGCCGGCGATCAGCCAGAGAAATGTGGCGCCCGCATCGACCAGCGAAAAGGAGCCGCTCACCGCCGCCGGAATCGAAAGCATCAATCGTCCAGTTCGAGCAAGAAACGGCAAGCCATCGAAGGGCAAGCCACGTATCGTCCCAAGACGCCGCGTATGAATCTGGAGGAGAACGATGATTGGCTATGCACTCTTTGCGCGCCTCGACGCGAAGCCTGGCAAAGAAGACGAAGTGGCGGCATTCCTCGCCCAGGCGCTCGACATGGCGAATCGCGAATCGACGACGCCCATCTGGTTCGCGTTGCGCCTGTCCGGCTCGAGCTTCGGCATCTTCGACGCTTTCGCTTCCGAGGCAGACCGGAATGCGCATCTGTCCGGCCCTATCGGGCAGGCCCTGATGTCGCGCGCCGCCGATTTGCTCGCGGCACCGCCGGCCATCGAGCTCATCGACGTACTGGGCATCAAGAACCCGATGCAGGCGAACGATTGATGATGGCGCGCGCGTGAGCGCCGACGCCGACACGCTTCCCGCAATCGAACCCGTACCGCTGCAGCCTCGCGCGCGGCGTTGCCGTCCACGCTGTTCCGCGCCGTCCTGCGAATTGATCCGGGCGCGAAGTTCGCTGCGCAACCGCGCGCCATCATGGACCCGCGCGGCTAGCGCACGCGTCAGCAACGCCGCGCCGGTTGTGCCAAACTAGTCAGGCGCCAAGCTCGATGTGCGAATCCGGATCCGCCCAGGAGAGGCACCAATGATCACCGCATTCGAATCCCCAGGACGGCGGGGCGGCAGCAGCAACGCCCTGACACCCGATCACACGAAGCTCGCAGAAGCCGTCCCCCGACAATCGGGCCAGCCCCGGCTGATCACGATCGACGAGATCCTGCATGCACGGCCGCAGCGGCCGGTCGCGACCACGCGCGGCCGCGGCTGGACCGGGGTGACGGTCGATGTCCACCGCCCCTACTTCGGCTGCTCCGAACGCTATGCCGGGGTCGACCATCACCTGATCGGCTACTGCCCCTCCGGCAGCGCCAGGCTGGTGCAGACGCGGGCGGGCGTCGTCCACGACGGCACGATCTCGGCCGGCACCACCTACCTCATGCCGGCCGGCTGCGACTCAGTATGGGAGGGCGATTCCGGGCAGTCCGTCCGCCTGCGCGTCCCCCCTTCGCTCGTTGCGCTCGCCGGCGAACAACTCGGCCGCCAGAATGTCCGGGTTGAAATCCGCAGCCTATTTCTGGTGCGCGATCCCGTGATCGAGCGGCTTGCCCAAGGCCTCGTCAGCGAAATCGACATGAAAGCGCATCCGGCGCAGGTGCTCATCGTCGACTCCCTGTCCGCGGCGCTGGCGGCTCACCTGCTGCGCAGCTACAACGCGTTCGAACCCGCCGAGTTCGCGCCGGACCGCTCGCTCGGCAAGCTCGAAGTCGCCCGGCTGACGGAATTCATCGAGGACAATCTCGACCGGCCAATCTGCCTCGACGATCTGGCGGCACTCGTGAACGTGAGCCGGTTCCATTTCAGCCGGCTATTCAAGCGCACGATCGGCGTCACGGCGATCAGCTACGTGGAGCAGTGCCGGATCCGTCGCGCCAGGTCGCTGATTCTCGAAACCAGGTTGCCGCTTGCGGAAATCGCGCTGTTGACGGGCTTTGCCGACCAGAGTCATTTCACCCGACGTTTCCAGCGCCATGTCGGCTGCACGCCGGCCGCATTCGCACGCGAACAGGGCCAGCGTCGCGCGGCGCCACGCCTTCCACGATCGCAAAAATCTTCCGGAAGCGATTGAAGAATGGTGCTACCAACAGCGTCTTGTTGCGCCCATGGATCCGGTTGAAGCATCCTTGCTGCGATGTGGACAGAGGGCGCAGATTTTCTCCAACCGACGTCAGGTGAGAATATTCAGGACAGCTTCGAAGGGGAATACCGCACGGTGATACGAGAAGCATTCAACGCTTCACCTCGCCGCCAATCCCCTGGAAATCCTCACCATTCCGGATCCGCTCACGCGCTCAGAACTTCACCCGGAACTGAAACCCGATCGTGAACGGCAGGTCGTCGGAAGGAATCGGCGGAATCACGATGAAATTCATGCCCACGCGCTTGTACGCCACCATCACGATGGGTGCCGCGACCGGGCCGATCGTGTGATTGCGGCCAAGGCCCCAGTCGCCGTAGTTGTAGCCCGAGATGATGCCGCCCATCGCGGCGAGCCGCACGTAGCCCCAATGCAGGAATTCCGGCGCCCACACCCCGCCGCCGTAGAACGACGGCCGGCGCAGCGAGTTGCGAAACCCGCCCGCCGTGAGCGCCCACGTGTCGCCCGGCCAGCACTCCACGCCGAGCCCCGGATTGAATTGTTCGAAGTCCTTGTCGGGATGGATGTGATACGAGGCCGCCATCGCATCGACCCAGAGGCCGCTGCTGCACCAGCCGTCGGCACGGGCGCTGCCCGCCGCAGCCAGCAGCAGCACGCCGGCCGCCGCAATTCTGATTGTCTTTATGATTGCCGTGCCGCCGTGCCTGCGCCAAAGATGCATGGGTCTTTGTCCTCGCTCTCGCCGATCTGCCTGGTTTTGCTGGATTCAGGTCATGGCGCACTGTACCGCAACTCGATGCTCACGCAATGGAGGCCGCGCCCGGATCGGGCCCGCGCGGACAGTCGACGCCGCCGGCGATTATGAGGAGCTCGTGAGTCGCGACGATGACCGCACGAGCCGGCGCCTCACAGGCCGAGTTCGCTCAAGCCCGGATGGTCGTCGGGACGGCGGCCCAGCGGCCAGCGGAAGAGGCGGTCCCGCTCGGCGATCGGCAGGTCGTTGATGCTCGCGTGGCGGTACGCCATCAGCCCGTTCGCGTCGAATTCCCAGTTTTCGTTGCCGTACGAGCGGAACCAGTTGCCCGAATCGTCGTGGCATTCGTAGGCGAAGCGAACCGCGATACGATTCTCCGTGAAGGCCCACAGCTCCTTGATCAGGCGGTAGTCGAGCTCGCGCGCCCACTTGCGCGTGAGCAATTCCACGATGGCCGCGCGGCCCGTGACGAACTCGGCGCGGTTGCGCCACACGCTCTGCGGCGTATAGGCAAGCGAGACCCGCTGCGGATCGCGCGTATTCCAGCCGTCTTCGGCCGCGCGCACCTTCTGGGCGGCGGTTTCGCGCGTGAACGGCGGCAGGGGCGGGCGGACTTCGACAGCATCACTCATGATCTTTCTCCACGAAACGGTCGGCCCGCCGGGATGGCGAGCGCGAGCGGGGTTGATTAACGGACTAGCTGCGGGGGTTCAATTGCAGGTTCAACTGTGGGGTTGATTGCGGGAATGACTGCGGGAACGGCTTGGTGGCGTCTTCACACCGGGCAGCGCTTCGAGCAACTGCTTCGCAGCGGCGCGAGCGTCCAGCGCGGCATCGGCTTCGCCGCTCACGAGCGCCACGCCAATCGCACCGTCGATCAGGATCAGCCACTGCCGCGCGAGACGTGCGGCGTGCCGGCGATCCGCGCCGCGCGCCGCCATCAGCGCGTCGCACTGCTCGCGCACGAAGTCGAGCAGGTGCGCCTTGTGCTCGCGCGCCACCACGCGGACCGGATCGTCGGGCGAAGCGAGTTCTCCCGATGCGTTCAGAAACGCACAGCCGTGAAAGCCCTCGGACGCGAACCACTCGCGCAGAACCTCGAACATGCCGAGCAGCCGCGCTTCGGGCGATGCTCCGTGCTGCCCGGTGCCTTCGACGAACCAGCGCATCCAGCGCTCGTGGCGCCGCGCGAGGGCCGCGGCCACGAGCGCATCCTTCGATTCGAACCACGTATAAAAACTTTTGCGGGCCGCGCCCGCCTCGCGAACGATCGCGTCGACGCCCGTGGCATGAATGCCGCCCGCGTAGACCAACGCTTCCGCGGCATCGAGCAGACGCTCGCGCGCGTCGGGCTGAGGTGCGCCGGAGGCGCCAGGGGAAGACGGATTCATTGCAGTGCTCTCCAGACAGAACCGGACGGGTCAAACACGCCGCCCGGGGTAGAACGATCATTCTCCCGGTGCGAAATGTAGAACGATCATTCTCCGTCGTCAAGCAAAAAATGCGCGGCCGGAATATGCGGTGTCGTCAACGCGTTAACATCGGGGCAACCCAGGAGATCGCATGAATCGACATTCCCCGACGACATCGAAACGCCGCGCGGCGGCTGGCGCGTTTTGTGCCGCGTTCTGCGGTGCGCTTCTGCTGCCCGGGTGCACGCCGCTGCGCGTGGTGACGCACAGCGTGAGCAGCGTCGAGGCGGCGGTGCCGCCGGGCCATTACGCGCTCGACCCGTGGCACTGGAGCATCGTATTCGACGTCGATCATCTGCATTACTCGCGCTTCGTGATGCGCTTCGACCGGGCCAGCGCCCAGCTCGACTGGCAGACCGGCGGACTGCGGCAGGCCGCCGTGGACGCGACCATCGACGCGGCCAGCCTCGACACGAACGTGCCGGCGCTGGACCGGATGGTGAAGGGGGAACAGATGCTGGATGTGGCGCGCTATGGGCAGATCCGCTTCGTCAGCACGCATTTCGAGCCCACCGGGGCGGGCCGCGGCACGCTCAGCGGGAATCTGACGATCCACGGCGTGACGCAGCCGGTCACGCTGGACGTGACGTTCAACGGCTACGCACCGAATCCGCTGACGAAGCAGCCGACCGTCGGCTTCTCCGCGCAAGGCCATTTCAGCCGCGCGAGGTTCGGATTGGCGACGTGGTATCCCGCGGTCGGCGACGAGATCGACGTGCGCATCGAAGCCGAATTCGAAAAACCGGCCACGGGAACGTGAAGCTTGAAGCTTGAAGCTCCAATAAGGCTCAAATAAAGCTCAAGCCGTCCAGTCGAGAATGACCTTGCCGCTCTGGCCCGAAAGCATTGCCGCAAAGCCCTGCTCGTAGTCGTCCACGCCGAAGTGGTGCGTGATGATGGGCGAGAGGTCGAGCCCGCTCTGCAGCATGGCGACCATCTTGTACCAGGTCTCGAACATCTCGCGCCCGTAGACCCCCTTGATTTCCAGACCCTTGAAGATGACCTGGTTCCAGTCGATGGCGGTCTGCGCCGGCGGAATGCCAAGGAGAGCCACCTTGCCGCCGTGGTTCATCGCTTCGAGCAGCGCCGTGAACGCGCTCGGCACGCCCGACATTTCGAGGCCCACGTCGAAGCCCTCGGTCATGTGCAGGTCGCTCATCACGTCGCGCAGCGACTCGCGCGAGACGTTCACGGCGCGCGTCGCGCCCATCTTGCGCGCGAGTTCGAGGCGATAGTCGTTGACGTCGGTGATCACGACATTGCGCGCGCCCACGTGCTTCGCGATCGCCACGGCCATGATGCCGATGGGCCCGGCGCCCGTAATGAGCACGTCCTCGCCGACGAGGTTGAAAGACAGCGCCGTGTGCGTTGCGTTGCCGAACGGGTCGAAGATCGCGGCGAGGTCGTCGGAAATCTCGGGCGGAATCTTGAACGCGTTGAAGGCCGGAATCACGAGATATTCGGCGAATGCGCCCTCGCGGTTCACGCCCACGCCCGTCGTGTTGCGGCACAGATGCCTGCGGCCCGCGCGACAGTTGCGGCAGAAGCCGCAGGTGATGTGGCCTTCGCCGGAAACGCGGTCGCCGATGCTGAAGCCGCGCACTTCCTGGCCCATCTCGACGATCTCGCCCACGTATTCATGACCCACGTGCATCGGCACCGGAATCGTCTTCTGTGCCCAGTCGTCCCACTTCCAGATATGAATGTCGGTGCCGCAGATCGCCGTGCGGTGAATCTTGATCATCACGTCGTTATGGCCAACTTCGGGCTTCGGCACATCGGTCAGCGTGAGACCCGGTCCGCGTTCGAGTTTGGCGAGTGCTTTCATTTTTCAGGATTCCTTGTCAAATCACGCCAAGCTGCTTGCCGACGCGCGCGAACGCCGCCACGGCGCGTTCGATCTGTTCGGGGGTGTGCGCGGCGCTCATCTGCGTACGAATGCGCGCGCGGCCCTTCGGCACCACCGGGAAGGAGAAGCCGATCACGTAGACACCCTCGTGCAGCAGCGCGTCGGCCATCTTCGTGGCGACCTGGGCGTCGCCGAGCATCACCGGAATGATCGGGTGCTCGCCCGGTACGAGCGTGAAGCCGAGCGCGCTCATCTCGCGCCGGAACAGCGCGCCGTTCGCCCGCACGCGCTCGCGCAGTTGGGCGCCCTCGTCGCTCGCGACCAGCTCCAGCACCTTCAGCGTCGCGGCGGCGATGCTCGGCGCGAGCGTGTTCGAGAACAGATAGGGGCGCGAGCGCTGGCGCAGCAGCTCGACCACTTCCTTCCTGCCCGCGATATAGCCGCCCGATGCGCCGCCCAGCGCCTTGCCGAGCGTGCCCGTGATGATGTCGACACGGTCCAGTACGCCGCAGTGCTCGGGCGTGCCGCGCCCGTGCTCGCCGATGAAGCCCACCGCATGCGAGTCGTCCACCATCACGAGCGCGTCGTAGCGGTCGGCGAGATCGCAGATGCCCTTCAGATCCGCGATGATGCCGTCCATCGAGAACACGCCGTCGGTCGCGATCAGCTTGTAGCGCGCGCCCGCTTCGTCGGCCTCGCGCAGCTTCGCTTCGAGATCGGCGAGATCGTTGTTCTTGTAGCGGTAGCGGCGCGCCTTCGAAAGCCGCACGCCATCGATGATGCTCGCATGGTTCAGCTCGTCGCTGATGATGGCGTCCTCTTCGGAAAGCAGCGTTTCGAAGAGGCCGCCGTTCGCGTCGAAGCAGCTCGAATAGAGAATCGTGTCCTCGGTTTGCAGGAACTGCGCCAGCGCACTTTCGAGCGCCTTGTGCACGCTCTGCGTGCCGCAGATGAAGCGCACCGACGCCATGCCGAAGCCGTCGCGATCGAGGCCGTCCTTCGCCGCCGCGATGAGCCGCGCGTCGTCCGCGAGGCCCAGGTAGTTGTTGGCGCAGAAGTTCAGCACGCCGCTGCCGTCGGCGAGGCCAATGGCCGACGACTGCGGCGTCGCGATCACGCGCTCGCTCTTGTAGAAACCGTCTGCGCGGATCTGGTCGAGCGTGGCGCGCAGGTGCTCGATATAGGGGGTTCGCATGGGTCTTGCTCCTGACTGGACGGGCCGCGGCCTGCTATAGTCGCCGTCAGCCTCACCGGAAATTTTCGTTTTTTCGAACCTGATTTCGATATGTCGAACAAACTCTAAACGATGGAGCCGCAAATGGCAAGCAAGCGCAATCCGCCCAAGGCCGCCGACGCGGCACCGCAACCGGCGCCTTCGTCCGCCGGCGCGCCCGTCCTCTCGCCGGTCACGCCGCCGCGCGTGGGCGAGCAGATCCAGCGGCTGCGCAGCGAACGCAGGATGACGCTGGACGACCTTTCGCGCGCCGCGGGCGTGTCGAAATCCATGCTATCGGAAATCGAGCGCGACAAGGCGAACCCGACCATCGCCGTGGCATGGCGGCTCACCAATGCGCTCGGCGTGAAGCTCGACTCGCTGTTCGCCGCACCGCGCGCGCCCGAGGCAATCGCGGTAGCGGGGCCGCACGACATCCCGACGCTGACGGGCCAGGAGGCCGGCTACCAGTTGCGCGTCTGGGGACCGATCGAGCTCGCCGGCCACTTCGAGTGGTACGAGCTCACGCTCAAGCCGGGCGGCGCGCTGGTATCGAACGCACACGAGCCGGGTACGCGCGAGCACCTCACGGTGCTGCAGGGCACGCTCGATGTGGAGGCCGCGGGGTCCGCGCAGCGCCTGAAGACCGGCGACACGGCGCGTTACGTCGCCGACCAGGCGCACGCGATCCGCAACGCAGGCAAGGGCGAGGCGCGCGCGCTGCTCGTCGTGATCCACGGCTGAGGCCGTCATCGTCGTAAACGCCGCAAGCGCGGCTGGACAGCCCGCTCCAATACTGTATATTTATACAGTTCCAAGATCGACTGGAGCCGCCATGCCAACCCCCAACGAACAGGATCTGGCCGCCTTGCGTTTTCAGGCGGCCGCGCGCGACCTCGAGCACGTCGTGCGCAGCATTGCCCAGCGCTACATCGCACAGCAGGTGCCGCTCAGTTGGCGCCTCCTGCACGCCATCGAGGCCGAGGCGCTCGCCGACCTCGGTTTCGCGAGCCGGCACGACGCCATCATGCTCGGGCTGTTTCAGCGGCCGGGCGAGCTGGCGTACCCGGAAACCGACGATCCGGTGGATTTCGGGCGCTCCAACGCGTTGCCTGCCGTGTTCGCCTTCGCCGTCTCGGCCTACGAGCGGGCTGCCCGGATCCACGAGGAGGCGCGAGCGCTGACCCGCCGGCAGGACACGCCGCGTCGGATGCGCACCTGGGGTGGCTGATCGCCGCGAATCGTGACCTCCGGCGCGGCTGGTGCATGCGGTGAGCTGCACCGGCATTCCGCTACAATCCATGCCAAGAACGCAACTAACGGAAAGAGAGCCATGGCGCCTTCCGACCTTTCCCACCCTTCGCGCGACCTCTTCGACCAGCAGCGCGCGGACTGGCAACGCGATCCGGCCGGGGCCTTCGACGCGTGGCTCGCAACGCAGCAGTTCCGCCGCTCGTCCGCTGACGTCTACCGCGTTCAGTGGGGACGGTTTCTCGAATGGATGGCGCTCAGGCGCAAAACGATTCTCTCCGTCGATACGGGCACGATCGCGGAGTTCGTCGCGGGACTCGATATAAAGAAGCCGCAGCGGCTGCGCTATCTGCGTTTGATCGAACGGGTGCTCGACCATGTTCGCGAAATCGAACTCGCGTCCACCAACCCGGCGCGCTTCATTGCCCAGGACGGCGAGGCGGCCTGGCGCAATGCCCGGGAAAACGAGCCGACCGGATTCCTGGATGCCACCGAACGGGCGGCGATCCTCGCCCAGTTGTTCGCGCCGCTCGAAGAACCGTCGGCGGCGAGGCGCTGGCGCGAACGCCGCGACCGGGCGCTCGTCGCGGTGTTTCTCGGCGGCGGCCTGAAGACGGGGGACGCCATCGCGCTCACGCTCGACTGCGTGCAGGCGGGCTCGGAATGGCTCACGATCGAAGCCGACAATCCGCTCTTCACGCGTGTCACGCGTCTCGCCCCTTTTGCCGCGGACGTGGTTGCCGCCTGGCTCGAAGCACGAAAGCAGGCCGGGCTGCCGGGGCAGCTCGTCTTTCCGGGCTCGCCCTCGGGCCGGCCGATGCACAAGGCTACGGTGCTGCGAGCCGTCGACGCGATCGTCGAGGCGTCGGGCGTGGGGCAGCGCCGCGCGGAACGGGCAAGCCCCCAGACCTTGCGCAATACGTATGCGGCCGATCTGTTCGAGCGCGGCGAAAACGCCGAGCGGGTGGGGCAGTGGCTCGGTTTTCTGCAGCCGATTTCGGCAGGCCGGCTGCATCGTTCGTGGCGATTGTGGGCGGAACGCGAGGACGCCGGACTCCGGCCGGATACCGGGCCGGACGTTATCTGACAAGGCTCGCGGGGAGGCGGGGGCGGCGGGACTCCCGTAAAACCTCACCCGGAAAGCATGCGCCGGCCCCCGGAACGACTCACCTCAGGCCGTTTCGGAAGCACGCTTGTCCTGCAGAAATCGGCTGACCGCGGCAAGGCGCGACACGCCCGTTCCGGACGTGTGTTCGCATTCGGGACATGAGAGTTCGTAGCGGTGATCGACTTCGGAAAGTTCGGGCTCCCCTTCGAGGCATTTCGGGCAGCGCGCCGGCAAACTGACATGGCCATCCACGACCGTGCCGAGCCGTTCGAGCTCGTCGTCGCTGAGCCGCCCGGCGCCGGCCAGCGAACAGAGCACGTCCGCCACTGACGCATCGATACCCTGCTGGCCGCGCAACGCGTTGACCTGGCGCGTCAGGAGATCCACTTCGTCGGAGCGCTCGCGCAAGAGCGCGTCGAGACGATCGGCGCGCGCCTTGGCCGTCGCCAGTTGCTGGATGAAATCGAATTCCTTTCGGCTCGCCTCGCGCTGCGCCGCCTGCCAGGTCGACGACGTCGTCCGCAACGAATCGAGTTCGACCAGCATCGGTTTCACGCGCCGCTCGGCCTCGGCCAGCGCATCCTTGATCTGCTGGGCATAGTGCTCGGTGCTTCTGCGCAGATCGTCCTGCAAGGCGTCGATGCGGTCACGCAGGCCGGCATTGCTCGTCTGCTCGACCTCGACCCGCTTCGCCAGCGTGTCTTTTTCCGCTTCGAGACGGCGCACGGTGCTCTGGAGACTGTCCTGATGGACGGCGCCGTGCGCGGACGAGGCGGCAAGCTGGCTTTCCAGCTCGCGAACCCGAGCCCAGGCCGTTTCGGTACGGGCCTCGCTGCGCTGCAGCAGCTCGTCGGCCGCGGTATTACGCGCCTGAGCATCGCGAAGGACCTGTTCGGCAGCCTGCCGTCGAGTGTCGATTTCGGTCCGTTCCGCGTCGAGTGCTTCTCGTGCGACGGTCTGGGCTTCCTGGAACAGGGCACCGAGCAGTTCGCCCGCTCGCTCCTCAAGGACGGCCGGAATCGCGCCGCCACTGATCCGGATTTTCGAAGCGGCGCGGATGCGCTGCCAGAACAGCTCGATGTCTTTGGGAATGTCGCTCGCGCTGCCCGTCTGGGTCAGGTCACGGACGGCAGCCATCGAAGGACGGATGCCGAAGTCGAAAAAGAGACGCTTGCAGGCGTGGAGCGACAGTGCCTGACGTCGTGCACCCTCCTTGCGCAGGGATTCGAGTTCGTCACGGATAGCCTGGCGATCTACGTCTTGCATTATTCTTGCCTCAAGGCAGGTCGGAATGGCTTAATAATAACAAATTACGTATTTTTTGATACGTATTTACTATCTCGCCTGGAAAATTGCCGATCCCTTTCGCTTTTTTCGCTCCAGCGGCTTTTCTGACGCGCTGTCGCATGCCGTGACCGTGAAACAAATCGAAGTTTGTTTCATAAGCTATTGTAAATGCTTGTGTTTCTACCATGCGCTGAATTTCTTTGGCTGTTTCACGGTTCGACGGAGCGCTGGTTTCGATCAGATTGATGGGTTTGGTAAGGGGGATTTCCGGAAGCTCGCGGGGTAGACGTGCTTGAGAGTAATAAAAGTAAACACCTTTGATACCTGTTAAAGACGTTAACGCCACGGCAAACCCTTACCAGGCAAGGGATACAACGGGGTCGGGTGAAGCTTTACGGGATATTGGGTGAGGAGGTGCGGGACAGGCGGGTGATGGGGTTCGGGGAGGCCGGTGAGGCAGTTCGAGAAAGGACGTGAGCGGCTTCGGGAACCGGGGGATTCTTGACTTCGGAGCAAGGGTGAGTAAATACAGGAGCTCGAAGCGCGTGAACCGCCGCAGAGTCGCAGATCGACGCGATGTTGCGGGAATTGCAACGGTGAGCGGATTCAGGACCATCATTTGTCGCGGATTTGAGCCAAAAAATCGGGCCTTGGGAGTACCGGGTGAGCCGAATCGGGACAGCAGCGCGTCATGAGGTGAGATTTTTCGGGATTCAGGGGCGGATTTGAGGCCTGTTGAGCCCCCTGAACAGCCTTCGGTGAGGTTTTACGGGAGGTCTGGAGCGGCAGGATGGCCTGGTTTGGATGGCATCGTCCGGTTTTTTGCCTGGATTGACCGGCTTGAGGTGAGGCGATTCAGGATACGGCGACCGCGGAGCGCATACGATGGGGAGGGAAGGCGTCTGCGGTCAATGCCGAGGCTTCGGTGAGTCTTTTCGGGAGCCGAAAGTCGGCGCGAAACCGGCTTAGGTGAGGCTTTTCAGGGGCTGGTTTGCGGTCACTGACCTGAAAGCACCGACAGAACGGGGTCGAAGTTTGCGGCGCGCGATGCGCTGGATCGATTGAGGTGAGATTTTTCAGGAGCCTGGGTCGGAGGTTGGGCTACCTGTTCGATTCTGGTCCGCGCAGTGGAAGGTGAGAATTTTCGGGAGTGAGTTGTGGCTCTGGCTACTCCGAACCGATGTGGATAAGTGGCGGAATCTATTGGATTTTTCCCTGGTGGTCCTGAAAGGTGAGCCTTTTCGGGGGTACCCGGAGAGTGGCGCGGTCAGGCGTCGATTTCCATAAAGGTGAGCTTTTTCGGGGGATATCCTGGGCGTAGCGTCGATCTGACAAGGCATGGAACATTGCCCGGTGTCTCCTCTGCCCGGTGTCTCCTCTTTCGCCGGCAATGAGTGAGGTTTTACGGGAGCCGCCGGAAGGGAAGCACGGCAAGTGCCCGGCGAGCGCTTCCCGTGAGTCGCAGGGCGGCCGTTTGACGCTTTCTGCGGGCGCGGATTCACAAAGGCGGTGGGGGTAGACCGTGACCGCGCATCGGTCTGCAGGCCCACCCGGGGCGCCTCAAGGCGGGAGATCCGGCTGGCCGCAGCCCTGGCAAGGTGCATAGCCGCTGCGGGGGGGCCCGGCTTCTACAGCGCGAGCCATGTCGTGCTTCCGTTGCGTCAGGGCAAAATTTTTTTGAGGTGAGACGATACGGGAGCATGGGCGAGATTCTGAGGCACTGCAGGATCGGGGCCAGCTGCGCCGATCGCACGGCCTGCAATGGCCGGGCGATTTCGGGCCGTCTGCGTATGGTGAGCCCTTTCGGGAGTGCCTCCCGGTGAGCCGCGCACGGATCGCATGCATCACCCGCAATGGTGAGAGAGGCCCTATAGACGCCTATCACCACAGACGGTATCCTTTCGCGAAAATCTCTCCTCGACCTGACGCATGGCCACGAAGCGCGTGAAAAAAACCGATGTGGTAAGCCCCAGTTCGGCCGAATTGCGCAAGGCCGTCGAGGCGATCGCGATTCAACCGAAGAGCGGCAAGATCACCCTGCTGACCCGCAAGCTGTTCAACGTGCTGCTTGCCGTGGCCCAGCAGGCTGACGAGTCGGGCGACACCTACCGGGCGCTTCTTTCCGACATCGTCGCTAATTCGGCATTCGATTCCAACGACACGGCGCTCGTCAAGGAACATCTGCGCCGCATGGTGTCCGTGCAGGTCGAATGGAGTCAGGGAACGTCGAGCCAGAAGCCCGGACGTAAATGGGGGATCTCGACGCTGATTGCCGATGCCGAAATTCTCGAAGATCCCACGACGCGGCGCGTCTGGGTGGAGTTTTCGTTTGCGCCGAAGATCAAGAAGAAACTGCTGGATCCGGTCCAGTACGCCCGTCTCAGTCTCCAGTTTCAGAGCCAGTTGCGCAGCAGTGCCGGTCTCGCGCTCTACGAAATCTGCGTGCGCTACCTGACGAATCCCAGCCACCTCACGATGCGCGAAACCTGGGAATGGTGGCGGCCGATTCTCTCGGGTACGCCCGATACCGAAGCCGGCGACGAGGCCAAGCGCGAGTACAAGTACTTCAAGCGCGATTACCTGCGGCCGGCGATCGCCGAAGTCAACGCCGTCACGAACATTTTCGTGGAGTTGATCGAACATCGCGAAGGCCGCCGTGTTGCCGAAATCCAGTTTCGCGTCACGGAGCGCAAGCAGCCCATGCTGGCGCTCGACGAGCATCCGAACGTGTTCGACAGCACGCTCGTCGATCGCATGGTGAAGATCGGGATTCCGCTAAAGGAAGCGCAGTCGCTCTACGCCGACAGCGAGGAAAACCGGATTCGCGCAGCCCTGCAGTTGACCGAACAACGCATGCGCAGCACCAGCCTGCCGCCGGTTCGCAGCGCGGGGGCGCTGTTCAAGGACGCGCTGAAGAAGGGGTACGCGCCGCCGGTCGAAGCGGCGGTCTCGGGCACGGTAGCCAATGGGAAGGTGGGGGCGCTCGGCGCGGCCGATCCTAAAGCGCGTCTGCTGGACGAGTACTCGGCATGGCGGCGCAAGGAGGCGCGTGCGCTGTACGACGAGCAGGGTGAGCTGGAGCGGGAGGTTGCACGCCAGTCGTTCGAGACCGACGAATTGCCGGGGCTGGGCACCCATCTTCGTGACGACTGGCGCCGCCGCGGGCTCGAGTCAAAGATGGGCGATACCGCCTTTTTCGATTGGCTGGCCCGCAAAACCTGGGGTGAGCCGACGGATGGCGATCTGCTCGCCTTTACGTTGAGCCAGTCGCGCGCGGCGTGAGCGCCGCCTCCGTCTGGGTTGCACTGAACATCACGTAGTTCAATAACATCGCCGGGTAATCCGGCAACGCGATCTCCGGCGCGACGCATGGTCGGAGATCGCGGCACGACATACTTCCCTTTGGCTTATTTCGCCTGCAGGATCTGCTGGATCTGATGCAGGATCTCGTCACGCCGGTCTTTCGCGAGACCTTTCAGGCGTAGCTCGAGCCTGTCTTCACCGTAGGACTTGAGATCGCCGACGGCGACGCCATCCAGCTTGATCTCGAGTCGCTGTGCGTAACGCTGGCGCCCCGCTGGCCGCGGGCTTTCCTGCGCGCTCGAGCGTCCCTTGACGATATCGGCGACCTGCCGCGTGCTTAGATCGTCGGCGAGAATCCGGTTGATGAGTCGCAGCGTGGCTTCGGTCCCGCGCGCGCCGTGATAGCGGCCAACCTGATATGCCATGTTCGATCCGAACCGGTCCGGCCGCGCCACCATTTCCTGCATGATCGACTCGGGGAGCTTGGCGATCGAGAGCGCCACGGCGACGGTCGATTCGTCGAGCCCGAGATGATCGGCGAGTTCGCGCTGGCTTTGGAAGAATTTTTCTTCGATGAAGCGCTTCCACACGATCGCATTATCGAAAACCGTTTGCGAATCGCGCTGGACGTTGAGGTCGTAGCCGAGCTTGTAGCTTTGAATGCCGATAGGCAGATCGACGACGATCGCCTTGACGGTTTCCTTGTTGGCTTCTTTCAGTGCGCGGACGCGCCGTCCACCGTCGCTCACGTAATAGCTGCCCGGCGCGGCGTAGTCGGGAATGACGTGGATGGCCTGCTGCTGTCCCTGCTTCGCGAGATTGACGGCAAGTTCGGCAATCGACGACTTCAGATAGAAGTGACGCGGGTTGAAGGGGCTGGGCTTGATGGCCTTGAGCGGCAGTTCGACGATCTGTCCTGCCCGATAAGCGTGTTCGAGTCGCCACGCGCGATATTCCGCCGACTCATTTTCGTGTGACTCGGCGGGAGGTTCGGGCGATGCGATCGGTTCGACAACAGGCTGGCTCGACCGTCCCGTGACTTTGGGGGCCACCGGTTTGTCTTGAACCAGTCCATCGATTGCATTGAGGCGGTCGAGTGCCGTGCGCTTCTCGCTACTTGTCGTATCGGGCCGCGCCTGAAAGCCTTTGGCGAATTGGGAGGGTTTCATTCAGCGTCCTTTATGCGCATAAAGTCAGGGGAGCATCGCCGCGATTTCATCGGCGACGGCGCGCACTTCGACGGCGGCGAGTCGCGCGCCGCGATCGTTCATTTGCAGGACCGTTTGGCCGAGCGCCATGGCCTGCTTGTACGCTTCACGGGTGGGAATCTGCGTCCTCAGCAACGGGAAGCCGAGTTCTTCCAGCGCGCGCTTGAGTTCCCGTGTCAGCATGCGCTTTTCTTCGGTCTTGTTGAGCAGAAATACTGCCCGCAGATCCTCGTTCATGACCTGCGCTTGCTGGACGAGTTTAACGAGACCGACGCTGGACCAGTAATCGGCCGGTGACGACGACGTGGGAATGACCGCAATCGTCGCAGCCAGCAACACAACACCTGAAACTTTCTCGGTAATCGACGGCGGGCAGTCGACGACGATGATGTCGTAGTCGGCGATGAACTTCTTGATCTCCCGGTGAATCTGGCCGCCAGCTTCGGAGAGGTTGACGACATGAAACGGAATGCCCGCTTCTTCGTCACCGGAGGCACTGGCCCAATGGACCAGCGTGTTTTGGCCATCTGCGTCCACGACGAGCACGCGCTTGCCCTTTTCGTGGAATGCAGCGCCGAGATGCATCGCGATCGTGCTTTTGCCGACCCCGCCCTTCTGCTGCGTGACTGCGATTATCTCTGCCGCCAATTGGTGTTCTCCTTTTTGCTAATTAGCGGAGATTCTACCTGGATTGAATTTCAATTCAACGACTTCTGTCGTATTTGGGCCATGAATTAGCCGTTCGGCCTGCTTTATGCGCATAAAGCAGGCGCCAGGTTGCGGATTCTGCGACCTGGTGTCGTGGTTATCGTCGAGTCGGAGGGGATCATAAAGGCCTCGGTCCCGTTCCTTCCAATGGGAATCGCTGGCAGCCGCTTTATGCGCATAAAGCCGCAACTAGGGGCCCACTCGAACCAACAGATTCGCCTCCGGGCGAGCCACATGCGGCGTCGTCACCGGGCACTGGCCTTTGCCAGGTAAAATCGCTCGGACTGCTCACCACGATCCTCACTTCTGCTTCCCGCACACAAGCCATGATCACGATCTATCACAACCCTCGCTGCTCCAAGTCGCGTAGCACCTGCGAACTGATCTCCACGACCTGGAACACCACCAACGAGCCAGTCGAGGTGATCGAATACCTGAAGACACCGCTCACCGTCGCACAATTGAAGTCGCTTCACGCCATGCTGGGCGGTCCACTGCGCGAGATGATCCGCAACGGCGAGACCGTCTATACCGAGCTCGGCCTCGATAGCGAGGGTCTCGCAGATGATCAGCTCTACGAAGCAATTGCGAGCCATCCCATCCTGCTGCAACGCCCGATCGTCGTACGTGACGGCCGAGCGATGATCGGCCGCCCGCCAGAGAACGTCGCGGCGTTATTTGCCTGAGCGATTCCTGGCGTCCTTCGCGACCTTTCCGTTCGGTGCTCGACGCCATCTACCCGCGGCGCTCAAACGGTTATCAAAGGTCTCGACGCTCAACGTGCCCAATAGTTGGGCATTTGCATTTTTTACCCGCAATCCCACTCGCCCCCATATGCGGCGGGCTGTCCGGCCAGGTTGTCCACAAGGTTATCCAATAAAATTGTGGATAAATCCCGGCAACGCGAGTTTGTTCACAGCCCGGCGGCGCCGCGCGAGGTGCCGCCGGACGCCCCGGACACCTTCAAGCACGCCGGTCATCGCCTGCACCTATGATGAAGTTTCCTTCCACCGCGCTTCATGCGTGCAACCGGGGACACTCAAATGGCTTATCGAATTGCAGTCGTGGTTGGCAGTCTGCGCAAGGAATCCTTCAACCGGCAGCTTGCGCATGCGATCATTTCGCTGGCGCCGGCGGATTTTTCTTTCGAGTTTCTCGACATCGGCGTGCTGCCGCTCTATAGCCAGGACTACGATCCCGACTTTCCCGAGATCGCGCGCCAGTTCAAGCAGCAGATCGAATCGTCCGACGCGTTGCTGTTCGTCACGCCCGAGTACAACCGCTCGATGCCGGGCGTGCTGAAGAACGCGCTCGACTGGGGCTCGCGTCCGTGGGGCAAGAATTCATGGGGGGGCAAGCCGGCCGCCATGCTGGGCACGTCGGTCGGCGCGACCGGCACGGCGCTCGCGCAGCAGCATCTGCGCAATGTTCTCGCCTATCTCGATGTCGCGCTGCTTGCCCAGCCCGAGATGTACATCAAGCACGACGGCAGCCGCGTCAACGAAAAGGGCGAGATTCTCAACGACGACACGCGCAAGTTCCTGCAGACCTTCGTCGATCGTTACGTCGAGTGGGTCAAGCTTCAGCTCGGACGCTGACGCCAGTTGCGTTCTCCCCCGCGCCGCCGCGGTCGCTCAATGCAGCGTCCGGTGGTGCGCCGGCGTGTCGTCCTCGTATTCGAGAAACTCGTCGGGAATCTGCGGGGCGACGTCCTTCTCCGGCTGCGTCGCGACGGGCGCGCCCGGCACTTCGACGGCGTGGCCCATGATGGCGCCTGCGCCCGGGGCGCTGGCTGCCGCGGCGCGTCGTGCTCGGGGGACGGCTGCGTCATCGTCCGGCGCCACACGGCGGTGGCCAGGTCGGCGAGGCCCAGTTCGTCGAGGGCCGAACGCTCGCGCGCCGGCGACTCGTCGGGCGTCGCCCAGCTCCACGGGTCGGTACGAATTGCGACTTCGACGGCATGCTCCGCGCCGAGGGTCGCGCAGGCCAGCTCGGCGTGCGCGTCGTCCATGACGTGGACGGCAAGCAGGACCTTGTCGTCCAGGGTATGAGGCGCACCGCCCACGCGGTGTTCCGTGGCAAAGAAGCTCGCCATGAGGCGCTCGATTCCCGCCAGCACGCCCGGCGCATGCGCCGGCAGTTCGATGTCGCCCGCTGCGAAGCCCTGGTGCAACAGCACGTCCTGCGCATGGCGCGCGTCGTCCCAGGTCCTGAAGCGGCCGGTTACGGTCTGTCTCATGGCACCCTCCTCGATGGGTTGCATCGGTTGCTCACATGATGCGCCCGATCCTGCATCGTGCGTCGCCCGGTGCCGCAATCTTCGTGCCGCGCGCCCCTCAAAGCGTCGCGTCGCGCTCCCGCCTGGCGCGTGACGGCTGCTCGCGCTGAATCTGCTCCAGCATCTTTTCGAGCAGGCCGATATCGAACGGCTTCGACAGCACCCGCACCTCGGCGTGGCGCGCGCGCTCGAGTTCTTCCGCGTAGCCGGTCACGAGGATGATCGGCAGCGCCGGCTCGATGGACTGCACCGCCTCGGCGAGATCGATGCCGTTCATCTCGCCCGGCATGTGGATGTCCGAGATCATGAGGTCGAAGCGCGGCGCGCTCCCGTTAACGGCGCGCGCTTCTTCGATGAGACGCTGCGCGCTCGCGGCGTCGTTGGCGCAGGTCACCTCGTGGCCCATCATCTGCAGCAGCGCCTCGGTGCCGGCGGCGACTTCGTCGTTGTCTTCCACGAGCAGGACGCGCAGCCCCTGGGGCTGTCGAACCTCGTCCGCGCGCGGTTCGGGCGCGCGCTGGGTCGCCGGTGCATGGAGCGCGCGCGGCAGGTAGAGGTGCACCGAGGTGCCCGCGCCGATCGCGCTGTCGATGGCCGCGAGACCGCCCGAGCGTTCGCAGAACGCGAACACCTGCGGCAGCCCCAGCCCCGTCCCCATGCCCTTCGGCTTGGTCGTGTAGAGCGGCTCGAAGGCGCGCGCGAGCACTTCGGGCGGCATGCCGGAGCCCGTATCTTCCAGCGAGATCTGCACGAAATCGCCGTCGAGCGGAAAGCCCTCGCCGGGCCGGAAGCTGATATTGCGCGCGCTTACCGTGAAGCGCCCGCCGTTGGGCATGGCGTCGCGCGCGTTGACGGCGAGGTTGATCAGCGCGAGCTCGAACTCGGCGACGTCGACGAGCACGGGCCACACTTCCTCGTCGATATCGACGACGAGCGACACCTTCGCGCCGAGCGAGGCGCGCAGCAGTTCGCGGGAGGCCGGCAGCCAGCGTCCGACGTGGATGGTCTCGTTGCGCAGCGGCTGCTTGCGCGCGACGCCGAGCAACTGCCGCGTGAGCGACTGTCCGCTCTTGAGCGCGCGCTCGACCGCGGAGAGCTCGCGCTCGAGCCCCGCCGCGCCGCGCCGCCGCGCGATCTGGACGTTTGCCGAAACGATCATCAGCAGATTGTTGAAGTCGTGCGCGACGCTGCCGACCAGGTTGCCGAGCGCCTCCATCTTGCGCGCCTGCCGGTAGGCCGATTCGATCGAGCGCCGCATCGACGCTTCGGCCTGCCAGCGCTCCCAGGCTTCCTCCTCGGCGGCGAGGCGGCGCAGCGAGAGCCAGATCACGCACCAGAGCGCCACGGAGGGCGTGAACATCGAAACCAGCAGCACGCTCAGGTGCGTCCACCAGGCGGCCCAGATCTCCGACGTGCGATAGCCGCACGACACGTACACGGGATAGGAGCCGACACGCCGGTACGCGAGGATCACGTCGTCGTTGACGAGCCGCGAGTGCATGCGCACGACGCCGCTCTCCGCGCCGCGCGCGAGCGCCACGGAGAGCGGCGAAGGGGACGTGACCGAGGTCGCGTCCGCGCGCGGCGGCGGATAGAACGCGAGAATCGAGCCGTCGCTGCGCACGAGGCCCATGTCCATCGGCGAGCCGGCGCCCAGCAGTTCGCGGTAGAACGCGCTGAAGTAGCCGGTGCGCAGCGCGACGGAGACGATCCCCGCGAAGTCGCCCGCGGCGTCCGCGCGCGCGACGCTCATGTTGAATACGGTTTCACCGCTTATCGCCCCCACCATCACGCGCGAGACATGATCGACCGTGCGGCCGGCACGAATGCCGATGAAATCTTCCCGCCCGGCAATCGAGACGGGCGGCGGCGGGGAATAGCGGCTGCTCGCGAGCAGCTCGCCGTCGCGCCCGAAGATCGACACGGACGCGACCTGCGGGTAGCCGCCGCCGATGGCATCGAGCTTCGCGTGGAACTGGGTTTCGTCGGCGCGGATACCGTCGTCGTCGAGTCCCTGCATGAGGTCCACGACGCGCGCATCGAGCGCCTCGTTCAGGTCGAACACCTTCAGCGCGTGCTCTTCCGCCACGCGCACGGTGCGCAGCGTGGTGTCGGCGGCGTCGGCTTCGCGCGTGCGAAGGTCGTTGTAAGCCATGGCGGCGACATAGACGCACGGCAGCACGATCGCGGCGATCAGGAGCGCGATCAGCGTGCGGCGGCGGACCGTGAAGTCGTGGCCGGGCGCCGCCGGAAACGGCGGCTCGTCGTTGCGGTGCGGCGGGGGCGTGCGATCGTCGGGCCGTACGGGACGGTCAGGAGTCATCTTGCAAAGAGCCGGAAAGGCTAAAGCGGGCAACAGAAGCTGACGACATCATAAACGACCGCGCCCCCGCGCTGGTCCCTCGGCCGGTCGACCCGCGGCATCCCTGCCGGCGAAGCCGACCTTGCATGGGGAGAGATTTTTCCCCGGAAATCCAATTCGCGAAATTTCACGAAGCGCAAACGTACACAAAAGCATAATCGCCGATATTTATTTCGGAACGTGATCGATTATTTCCAGTAAATCGTGAAACTGGAGTCGATTCCGTCCATTTCGCTGTTATCGGCGAGTTGCATTTCACTCCGAATGATTCGAGAATCGCGGTCACGTCAAATGGGAGCGTCGCGCCTAAAGAAAGCGCTCGCGCCGCCGTTAAACCGTCCTAATGCATTCCGTCCAACGCACAGTCAATTAGCATACTCATGTCCTTGCCCATCGTGATCGCCGACGATTCGCTGCTTGCCCGCAAGGTGCTCACGAGGGCGCTGCCCGAGGATTGGGACGTCGAGATTTCGTACGCGTCGAACGGACACGAGGCGCTTGCTCACTATCGCGCCGGCCGTGCAGCGGTCATGTTTCTCGACCTCACGATGCCCGACATGACGGGGTTCCAGGTCCTCGAAGCCTTGCAGAGCGAGGATCTGAACTCGTTCGTGATCGTGGTGTCCGCCGATATCCAGCCGCTCGCGCAGGAGCGCGTGCGTTCGCTCGGTGCGGTGGCGTTCGTCGCGAAGCCGGTCACCCAGGAGGCGCTGCTACCCATCCTCAAGGAGTACGGGTTGTATGCCTGATCCAGTCTTCACGGAATTGCAGCGCGACGCGCTCCAGGAAATCGCCAATCTCGGCATGGGACAGGCGGCCACGCGGCTGTCGAGGCTGCTCGACGCGTTCATCGAGCTTTCGGTGCCGCGCGTGCGCGTGGTCGCCGTGCGCGAAGCCGCGCAGGCGTTGCGCGAGATGACCGGCATCGACGGTCCGGTAACGGCCGTGCGCCAGGGCTTCCGCTCGGAGATCAAGGGCGAGGCGCTCGTGATCTGCCGCAGCGGCGAGATCGCCGAACTCGGCCAACTGATCGGCGGCGCCTTTACCGAAACGGCCACCGAAACGCTCACCGAAGAAGAACTGATTTACGACGTCGCGAACGTGCTGACCGGCGCGTGCGTCTCGTCGATGCTCGACCAGCTCGGCCGCCTGCCGGTCTTCACGGCCCCGGGGCTGCTCGGCGAGCAGATCACGCTCGACGAAGTGTTCCAGCCGGGGCTGCTCGCCTGGGACCTCGCCCTGCTCGTCGAAGTGAACTTCGCACTGGAGGACCAGCGGTTCCGCGCCCATCTCGTCATGCTGATGGCCGAGGAATCCATCCATTACGTGAGCCGGGCGATCGACACCATGCTGCATAGTCTATGAACGCACACGCTGGCTCGCCGTCGCTGTCGGATCTCGTGGTCGAACGGGTGGGTTTCGGCCTGTTCGTGCTGGATCGCGAGATGAAGGTTCTGATGTGGAACCGTTTCATGCAGGATCATAGCGGGCGCAATGCCGACGAAGTGATCGGCCGGTCGATCTTCGAAACGTTCCCCGATCTGCCGCACGCGTGGCTCACGCGCAAGGTCGAAAGCGTGTTCCAGCTCGGCAGCTTCGCCTTCAGCTCGTGGGAGCAGCGTCCCTACCTGTTCCGCTTCGACCACGACCGGCCCATCACGGGCGGTGTGGACTACATGCAGCAGGACTGCACCTTCATGCCGCTCATGCGCGAGCGCGAGGTGATCGCGGTCTGCGTGACGATCTCCGACGTGACGCACGTGAGCGTCATGCAGCGCGAGCGCGAGGAGGCCGTGGCCAAGCTGCGCGACTATGCCGACCGCGACGGCCTGACCGGCATTGCCAACCGGCGCTACTTCGAGACGCGCCTCTCGGAGGAGTTTTCGCGCTGGCAGCGGCACGGCGGCGAGTTGTCCGTGTTGCTGTTCGATCTCGACCACTTCAAGAAAATCAACGACCAGTTCGGCCACGTTGCCGGCGACACGGTGCTGCGCGTGATGGCGCAGCGGGTGGCCAACGTCGTGCGCAAGCAGGACGTGTTCGGCCGCTTCGGCGGGGAGGAGTTCGCGCTCATGCTGCCCTGCACGCCGCTGGGCGACGCCATGCGGGTGGCCGAGAAGATCCGGCATGCCATCGGCGATGCGCCGATCGAAGTGCAGGGCGTCGTCGTCCCCGTGACGGCGAGCGTCGGCGCCGCCACGGCGCGCACCGGCACGTCCGGCTACGAAGGCATGGTCAGCGAGGCCGATGCGGCCCTTTATCGCGCCAAGCGCCAGGGGCGCAACCGGTCCGTCGCGCTCGCCTGATTCGCAGCGGGTTCGTCGGAGCCCCGCGGCCGTGTTGCCGCAGGACGGGCATCGCGGCCCGTACGCCGGGGCTTTGCGGGCGGCAGCAGGCAAAGATTGTTATACTTTGGCCCGTTTCCGGCCCTGCGCGCACGTCTCCAGGACGTCCCGCGGCCGGCTGCCTCGCGCGTGGCCGCGCGCGCGGGCGACCCGCAGCATTGCGGGCCCGAATATCTGAAACGCCCCGCATGCGGGCGCCTCCAGCGGAGATCGTCTTGGCCGTTTCCAACCTCGTCGTGGACGATACACAACAAACCGACGCCGCTGCCGCTTCGTCGGGCAGCTCGTTTTATCTGGCGATGCGCATCCTGCCCGCCGCGCAGCGCGACGCCATGTACCAGGTGTACGCGTTCTGCCGCGCCGTGGACGACATCGCGGACAGCGACCTGCCGCGCGCCGAACGCGCGGCGGGGCTCGACCGCTGGCGCGCCGACATCGACGCGTGCTACGCCGGTACGCCGCCCGCGGCGCTGGCGTCGCTGACGCGGCAGATCCATACGTTCGGCCTGCGCCGCGACGACTTCCACGCGATGATCGACGGCATGGCGATGGACGCCGCCGAAGACATCTGCGCGCCCGACGAAGCGACGCTCGATCTCTACTGCGACCGCGTGGCGAGCGCGGCGGGCCGCCTGTCGGTGAGGATATTCGGGATGGACGAGGCGCCGGGCATCGCGCTGTCGCACCACCTGGGCCGCGCGCTGCAGCTCACGAACATCCTGCGCGATATCGACGAGGACGCGGACATCAACCGCTGCTACCTGCCGCGCGAGCTGCTCGCGCGCGAAGGCATCGGGGCGACGAACCCACACCGGATCGCGGCCGATCCGGCGCTGCCGGGCGTATGCGCGACGCTCGCCGAGCGGGCGAAGCAGCATTTCGCGCAAGCCGACGCGATCATGGACGCGGCGCCGCGTGCCCACGTGAAGGCTCCGCGCATCATGTCGGGCGTCTATCGCGTGCTGCTCGAACGCACCCTCGCGCGCGGTTTCGACCTGCCGCGCACGAAAGTCAGCAAGCCGAAAGCGCGGCTGATGTGGATCGTCGCGCGCTACGCGCTGTTCTGATGCCACTGAGGCTCGTCCACGTGATCGGCGCGGGGCTCGCGGGCCTCGCGGCGGCGGTGCGGCTGCAGCGGCGCGGCGTGCAGATCGCGCTTTACGAGGCGGCTTCGCAGGCGGGCGGACGGTGCCGCTCGTATTACGACCGCACGCTCGGCGCGACGCTCGACAGCGGTAATCACCTGATGCTGGCGGGTCACGCGGCGATCGTCGACTACGCGCGCGCGATCGGTGCGGCCGACGAGCTCGTCGGTCCGGCGCAGCCCGGCTTCGCGTTCATGGATCTTGCGGCGCACGCACGCTGGAGCGTGCGCTTCTCGCGCAGCCGCGTGCCGTTCTGGATCGGCGACACGGATGCGCGCGTGCCGGGCACGAGGACCGCCGACTACCTCGCGCTGCTGCCGCTCCTGTTCGCCAAGCCGGGGCGCACGCTCGCGCAGAGCATGCGCTGCGACGGCACCTTGTGGGACCGGCTGCTGCGCCCGTTCTTTCTCGCGGCGCTCAATATCGAGCCACGCGGGGCGAGCGCCGAACTCGCGGCGACCCTGCTGCGCGAGGTGCTGGCGGCGGGCGGCGACGCCTTGCGGCCGCTCTTTGCGAAGAACGGCTTGTCGAGCGCGTTCGTCGATCCGGCCCTGCGCATGCTTCAGCACGGCGGCGCGGCCATCCGGCTCGACGCGCCGCTCAGGGAGATCGTGTACGACGACGCGGCGGGCCGCGTCGCCGCGCTCGATTTCGCGGCGGACCGCGTGGCGCTGGCCGAAGGCGAGGCGGTCGTGCTGGCCGTGCCGCCGGCGGCGGCCGCCGCGCTCGTGCCCGCGATCCAGACGCCGCGGCGCCACACGGCGGTTGTCTGCGTGCATTTCGCCGTGGAGCCGCCGCCGGGGCTCGCCACGCCGATGGCCCTCGTGCACGGCACGGCCGACTGGCTGATGGCCGCGCCCCGGCGCGTGTCGGCCACGATCCACGACGCCCAGGCGGTGCTCGACCTGCCGGCCGAAACGCTCGCCACCAGAGTCTGGGCAGACCTGGCCGCCGCGGCCACGCTGCCGCCCGACCCCTTGCCGCCCTGGCAGATCGTGGCCGAGCCGCGCGCGACCTTCGCGCCCGTGCCCGAAGAGGAGCTGCGCCGTCCCGCGACGCGCACCCGCTGGAACAACCTGATGCTTGCAGGCGACTGGACGGCTACCGGTCTGCCCGCGACGATCGAAGGCGCGATCCGCTCCGGCCGCAAGGCCGCGGATCTGCTGCTGACAGAAAATATGGAACGCCGATGAACGACCTTTCCCAAGCCATGCCGACCGAAGACCTCGCGAGCGGCCTCGCCACCGCCGCCGATCCGTCGGCCGACGTCGTGCCCGCAGTGTCAGCGATGGCACCTGCGATGGCACCCGCTGCGGCACCGGCCGACGCCCTCGACGCCGCGGTCATGCGCGCGACCGACGCGCTGCTCGCGCATCAGCAAGCCGACGGCCACTGGGTCTACGAGCTCGAAGCCGACGCGACGATCCCGGCCGAATACGTGCTGCTCGTCCACTACCTCGGCGAGACGCCGAACCTGAAGCTCGAACAGAAGATCGCGCGCTATCTGCGCCGCATCCAGTTGCCGGACGGCGGCTGGCCGCTCTTCACGGACGGCGCCATGGACGTGAGCGCGAGCGTGAAGGCCTATTTCGCGCTGAAGATGATCGGCGACGCGGAGGATGCCGAGCACATGGCGCGCGCGCGCCAGGCGATCCTCGCGGCGGGCGGCGCGGAAGCCGTGAACGTCTTCACGCGCATCCTGCTCGCGCTCTTCGGCGTGGTGACGTGGTACGCGGTGCCGATGATGCCGGTCGAGATCACGCTGCTGCCGAAGTGGTTCCCGTTCCACCTCTCGAAGGTGTCGTACTGGGCGCGCACGGTGATCGTGCCGCTGCTCGTGCTGAACGCGAAGCGCCCGGTGGCGAAGAATCCGCGCGGCGTGCGCATCGACGAGCTGTTCCACGGCGCGCCCGTTTCCACGGGCCTCAACAAGCGCGCGGGACACCAGAGCAAGGGCTGGTTCGCCTTCTTCCGCGCCGTGGACGGCGTGCTGCGCGTGGCCGATCCGCTCTTTCCGAACTACCTGCGCCAGCGCGCGATCGACGCGGCCGTGGCCTTCGTCGGCGAGCGCCTGAACGGCGAGGACGGCCTGGGCGCGATTTTCCCGGCCATGGCGAACAGCGTGATGATGTACGACGTGCTCGGCTATCCGGCCGATCACCCGCACCGCGCCATCGCTCGCCAGTCGGTCGAGAAGCTGCTCGTGATCCACGAGGACGAGGCCTATTGCCAGCCCTGTCTCTCGCCGGTGTGGGACACGTCGCTGGCCGCGCATGCCCTCCTCGAAACGGGCGAGGCCCGCGCCGAGGACGCTGCGCGCCGCGGTCTGGAATGGCTGCGCCCGCTGCAGATTCTCGACGTGCGCGGCGACTGGATCTCGCGCCGCCCCGACATTCGCCCGGGCGGCTGGGCCTTCCAGTACGCGAATCCGCACTACCCCGACGTGGACGACACGGCGGTCGTCGCGATGGCGATGCACCGCGTGGACGTGCTCGACAAGACCCGCTCGTACGACGAACCGATTGCCCGCGCGCGCGAATGGGTCGTGGGCATGCAGAGCAGCAACGGCGGCTGGGGCGCGTTCGAGCCGGAGAACACGCAGTACTACCTGAACAACATCCCGTTCTCGGACCACGGCGCGCTGCTCGATCCGCCCACGGTCGACGTTTCGGGCCGCTGCCTCTCGATGCTCGCGCAGCTCGGCGAGTTGCCGGCCGCGAGCGAGCCGGCGCGCCTCGCGTACCACTACATCCTCGAAGACCAGGAAGCCGACGGCAGTTGGTACGGCCGCTGGGGCATGAACTACATCTACGGCACGTGGACCGCGCTGTGCGCGCTGAACGCGGCCGGCCTCTCGCACGACGACCCGCGCATGAAGCGCGCCGTGAACTGGCTCGTGCAGATCCAGAACGAGGACGGCGGCTGGGGCGAGGACGGCACGAGCTACAAGCTCGACTACCGTGGCTACGAACGCGCGCCGAGCGTGGCGTCGCAGACGGCGTGGGCGCTGCTCGGCCTGATGGCGGCCGGTGCGGTGAACCACCCGGCGGTGGCGCGCGGCATCGAATGGCTGCAGAGGGAGCAGCGCGAGCACGGCCTCTGGGACGAAACGCGCTTCACGGCAACGGGCTTTCCGCGCGTGTTCTATCTGCGCTACCACGGCTATCGCAAGTTCTTCCCGCTGTGGGCGCTCGCGCGCTATCGCAACCTCAAGCGCAGCGGCACGACGTTCGTGACGGTCGGAATGTGATGGCGGGGGCAGCGGCACCCATGCGCGCAGGCGCGACGCCTGCGCGGCCTGTTATCGCCGTCGCAGGCATGGCGTTCGAGGCGGCCATTGCGCAAGGCGATGGGCGCGACGGCGTCGTGGCGGTTTATGCGGCACGCGCCGATCTGCTCGAGCGCGCGCTGCAGGCGGCGCTCGATCGCGGCGCCTCGGGCATCGTGAGTTTCGGTACGGCAGGGGGGCTCGCACCCGATCTGGAGCCGGGCACGCTCGTCATTGCCGACGCCGTGGAAGGTCCGTTCGGCCGGATCGCCACCGACCCCGCCTGGACGGCGCGGCTTGCCGGGGCGCTGGCGGCGTCGCCGCTCGCGGCGCGCGTGCGGCGCGGCGTGGAGGCGGCGGTCACGGCCCCGCTGACCGGCGCGAGCGAGAAGGCCTTGTTGCATCGCTCGACGGACGGCGCGCTCGCCGTCGACATGGAATCGCACCTGGCGGCGGCCGCCGCCGCCGAACGCGGGCTGCCGTTCGCGGTATGCCGCGCGATTGTCGACCCGGCCTGGCGCAGCCTGCCGAAGGCGGCGATGGCCGGCCTGCGCGACGATGGCACGACGGCCGTGCTGCCGGTCCTGCGCGAGCTTGCGCGCGCGCCGTTGCAGCTCGGCGGCCTGCTGCGCGTCGCCGCCGACGCCAAGGCTGCGCGGCAGACGCTCGCCGCCGCGCGGCGCGCGCTGGCGGCCTCTGGCGCGCTCTTTCCCGCCTGATTCATCCGGAATATTGAAATCCTAGGGAAAACCCTTATTTTTGTTATGATTTAGGTGTTAACCCTGATTTTTCGATGTTGTACGGGGTCGGATCAAATTGCCGGGAGTTGCCAATCATGAATTTTCACACTCGCAAGTGGGTCAAGCCTGAAGACCTGAATCCGAACGGCACGCTGTTCGGCGGCAGCCTGCTGCGCTGGATCGACGAAGAAGCCGCCATCTACGCCATTTGCCAGTTCGACAATCAGCGCGTGGTGACGAAGTTCATCTCGGAGATCAACTTTGTCAGCTCCGCGCGCCAGGGCGACATCATCGAGCTCGGGATGACGGCTACGGACTTCGGCCGCACGTCGATCACGCTGCGCTGCGAAGTGCGCAACAAGATCACGCGCAAGAGCATCCTGACGATCGAAAAGATGGTGTTCGTGAACCTTGGCGAAGACGGCAAGCCCGCGCCGCATGGACGCGAGCGCATCCGCTACGCCGACGAAGCCTATGCGCGCTATCGTCAGACCGCCCACGCGGCGGCCGATGCGGCCATCGAGCCGAGCGAAGCGGACGCGGTGCACTGACACGCTTGCTCTTTCGGCTGCGTTCCGAAACCGGAAAAGAAAAAACCTCGGCAGACGTTATGTCTGTCGAGGTTTTTACATCGTCGAAACCGATCTCGCAACGCGTCAGGGCGCGGAGGCCGGAGCCGGTGCAGCGGGCCTGGTGACGGCATTCGCGGCACTGTCGGCCGACGCGGCAGCAGGTGCCTGGGCGGCAGCGCCCGAAGCGGCCGCCGCAGCCGATGCCACCGCTGGCGCAGCCGCCGTGGCCGCGCCTGACGCGGCACCGGGAGCCGCGGCGCCCGTAACGGCACCGGCCGTGCCCGCACCGCCCGCAGCAGCGCCAGCCGCCGCCGTGCCGCTCGCGCCCGATTTGCCCGGGTCGTAGTAATCCGGCAGACCGTTGTTCGCCCCGCCCTTGTCTGCGCCTTTGCCTCCTGTCGCGCTCGAGCCCTCGGCGCCGCCCGTATTGCCCGTATCGCCCGGATCCTCGTAGTTCGGTAGCCCGTTCGAATTGCCGGGGCTGGCGGAACCCGACTGCCCCGGATCGCCATAGTTCGGCAGGCTCTGGTTGTCCGACTGCGAGCCGCGCAGCAGCGATTCGCGCTGCTGGCGGTAGGCATCGCGCACGAACGAGTACTTGTCGAGCGCCGCCTGCGAGAGCAGGTCGGTGGCGCCGAGCAGGTCCGCCCGCGTGCTGATGAACTGCGCGATGTAGAGCGGATTGCGCACGGCCGGCTCGATGTAGTTGAGCACGTTGAATTTCACGTCGACGGCCATGCCGATGCCGTCGCGCACGTCGCTCGGCCCGAACAGCGGCAGCACGAGATACGGCCCGGCGGGAATGCCGTAGCGCCCCATCGTGAGGCCGAAGTCCTGGTGGTGCTTCGGCAGCCCGGCGGGCGTCGCGAAGTCGACCAGACCGCCCACGCCGAAGGTCGTGTTCATCGCGAGGCGCATCAGGTCCTCGGTGGCGTCGGTGATCTTCAGTTGCAGCAGGTCGTTGGCGAAGTTGCTCACGTCGCCCAGGTTCGAAAAGAAGTTGCTGATCGCCTGGCGCAGCGGCTGCGGCGTCACCTTCGTATAGCCTTTCGCGACCGGCTGCGCGATGGTGCGGTCGATGACGTCGTTGAACTTGAAGATCGCGCGGTTCGCAGGCTCGAACGGGTCTTCCGGCTTGCGGTCGGGGCCCGTGGCGCAGCCCGACGCCGCGAGGAGCGTCAGGGTCGCCGCCGCCATGCCCAGCGCGGCTCGTTTGTTTTTCATTGGTCGATTCCCTGGAGTTGCGATCTTTTGCGTTTTGTCACGCGCGGTTTGCCCATCAGCACCGGCTGGAACACCACGGCGCCGATCAGCGTACAGAAGAGCGAGAGCGCGAGCAGCTTGCCCATGCTCGACGTACCCGGATGGTGCGAGAGCCAGAGGCTCCCGAACGCGGTGGCCGTGGTCGCCGCGGAAAACAGCACTGCGTGTGTGAGGCTCGAATGGAGCAGGCCCGTCTGGCCCTCGCGCCACGCCATCACGAAGTAGATCTTGAACGCGACGCCCACGCCCAGCATCAGCGGCAGCGCGATGATATTCGCGAAATTGAGCTGGATGCCGAGCACCACGCAAAGCTCCAGCGTCACGAGCGCCGAAACCAGCAGCGGGATGAGCGTGCGCAGCACGTCGCTGAACTGGCGCAGCGTGATCCACAGCAGGATGGTGATGAGCACGACGGACCAGGCCGCCGCCTCGAGAAACGCGAGGATGATCACGTTCGCCGAATGCAGGATCGAGATCGGCCCGCCGATGGCGCCCGGCTCCGCGGCCTTCACGGTGTCGGCAAAGCGCGCGAGCATTGGGTCGTCGTTCGGGTCGACGCCTGGCGGCACGCGCGGCGCGATCTCCACGATCGCCTGGCCCGTCGGCGCGATCCAGTCGCGCACCATCGCGGGCGGCAGCGTGTCGCGCGTGATCGGCGAGGGCTGCAACAGGCGCGCGAGCTGCGCGAGCGCGAGCTTCAGCGGCAGGCTGAAGGCCTGCTCGGCGCGATCGCGCGTGGCCGCGTCGGCGTTGGCGAGTTTCGCGAGCGCGGCGGACAGATGCGAGGCTTCCGCCGCACCGGGGCCCGGGTGATCGCCGGCCGCGAGCGCAAGCTGGTTCGCAGCGCGCTTGAGCGTTTCCACACGCACCGCGTCGGTGGCCGGCGCGGACGGCTGCTGCGTGAGCGCGGGCAGCAACTGCTGCGCGGCGCCGGAGATCAGCATGAGCTTCTGCTGCTGGTCGTCGGGGATCAGCGAGCTGAGCGTCGTGGCGCGCCCCACTTCCGGCAGCTTCGAGAGCTTCGCGGCGATCTGGTCGGCGCCGGCCAGCGTGGGCGCGAGCACGCTCACGTCGTTGATCGAGATGACGGGCGAATTCTTCAGCGCAATCAGCGTCGCCATCGACTCCGTGTGCGGGTCCTTCAGATGCAGCGGGTTGAAGTCGAAGCGCAGGTGCAGGAGGAGCGGCGTGGCGCCCACCACGACGATGAGCGTGCCGATCAGCACCGGCTTGCGGTGCGCCGCGAGCCAACGGTCCACCGGCGCGAGAAATGCGAAGCCGGGCGAGGCCTTTTCGCCGCGCGGCTTGAACACGCTGATGAGCGCGGGCATCACGGTCATGTTCGCGAAGTAGGCGACGAACATGCCCACCCCCGCGATCTGGCCGAGTTCGGAGAGCCCTTTGTAGGCCGTGGGCAGGAAGGAAAAGAAGCTTTCCGCCACGGCGATGGCCGCGAGCGTGAGCGGCACGCCGATCACGCGCGCCGTCTTGAGGAGGGCGGCGTCGAGCCGGTCGTCCTGGTAGCGCTCCTCTCGGTACTTCACGCCGAACTGCACGCCGAAGTCCACGCCAAGGCCGACGAACAGCACCATGAAGGCGACCGAGAGCATGTTGAGCGAGCCCACCATCATGAGACCGAGCGCGGCCGTGATGACGAGGCCGATCACGAGCGTGATGAGCACGGCGACGATCAGCTTGCCCGAGCGCAGCGCGAGCCAGAGGATCGCGAGCACGACGACGGCGGTGAGCGCGCCGTTGAACGCCGCACCGTCCTCCACCGAGGCGAATTCTTCGTCGGCGAGCGGCTGTTCGCCCGTCAGGCGCACGCGCGCGCCGTATTCGTTGTCGAGATGCAGCGACGCCGCGGTGGCGCGGATCGCCTGCGAGGCGCTCGCGCCCGCCTTCAGCGCCGCGAAATTCAGCACCGGCTGCACGGTCACGAACGCGAACGCGGGCTGCGTGGCCGAATCCTTGTCCACGAGCGCGCGCCACGAGAACGCGGCCGGCTTGCCGGCGAGCACCTGATCGACCGTGTCGGCGGCGCTGCCGAGCAGGTGCGCCATGTCGGGCAGTTTCACCTGGCCGATCGTGAGCGGCAGCAGCAGCGTGGTCGTGAGCGTGCCGGCCAGACCGGTGAGGCTCGGGTCTTTAGCGAGCTGGTTGACGAGCGGGCGGGCCTGCACGAGCTGGCCCGTGGTCGAGAGCACCTCGGCCGTGGACGGGAACAGGAGGCCGTTGTGCTCGAAGAACGGGCCGCCCGCGGGCTGCGAGACCGCGCTGAATTCGCGCGAGTCCTGCTTGAGCGCGTCGGCGAGCTTGTCGGCGGCGGCGTCCGCGAGTTCGGGCGCGTTGGCCTCGACGACCACGAGCAGCGACTGGCCGCGCTGCGGGAAGGCTTTATCGATGGCGTCGCCGAGCGCGGACCATTGGGCGTCGTTTTCGACGAGGCCGCTGACGTCCGTGTTGATCTTGAAATGTTTGACGACGTATACGCCGCAAAGCGCGGCCAGTACGAGCGCGAGTGCAATGACCCACGCCGCGCGGCGCACCGACCAGGCGACGAGGTGAACGATGAATGGCTTCAGCATACAGGCGAGGGGGCCCTGTCCATGACGGTTTTTTTTCTGGCGAAGCGCGTCAGTATACCGGCACCGCCCATTGCGGCGCGGCTTGCACACACGGGGGGGCGCCGGCAAAGCCGTTATACTGGGCCGGCCGGCCCGCGAGTAGCCCGCGAGAAGCGCGGCGGCCCGGCGCTTGAATCTTACTTCCCGATGAGCGTATGAAACGTTATTTCACTGCATTTGTCGCCGCTGCTGCCTTTGTGTCGGGTTCCGCCTGGGCCCAGAGTTCGCCGGACGCGATCGTCAAGGATGCCGTAGAAGGCACCGTCAAGGCGATGCAGGCCGACCCGCAGGCGCGCGGCGGCGACATGGCGAAGATCACCGAGACGGTCCAGACCCATTTTGTGCCGGCCACCGATTTCCAGCGCACCACGCGCATTGCCATCGGCAAGGCCTGGACGACGGCCACGCCCGACCAGCAGCAAAAGCTCTATGAGCAATTCCAGCTCCTGCTCGTGAAGACCTACGCGGCTTCGCTCTCGCAGTTGCGCGATACGCAGGTGACCTTCAAGTTCCTGCCCTCCAGCACGGGCGCGGGCGCGAAGGACACGGTCGTGCAGTCGCACGTCCTCAGCAACGGCGGCGACGACGCCATCGACTACCGGCTCGAACGCACGGCTTCGGGCTGGAAGATCTACGACATCAACATGATGGGCGCCTGGCTGATCCAGGTGTACCAGACGCAGTTCGCCGACCAGATCGCCAAGGGCGGCATCGACGGCCTCATCAAGTTCCTCGTCGATCACAACGCGCGCACCTGACGCGCTTCCTGCTTTCCTCCGGGCGGCCGTTACCGGCCGCCCACCCGCCTTGCTCTCACTTCCTGCGGTTTTCCACCGCGAACTTGATCAGCTCCGCCTGGCCGTCGATATCGAGCTTGAGGTTGAGCCGGTGCGTCTCCACGGTGCGCACCGAAAGCCCGGTACGCTGCGCGATCTGCTTGCTCGAAAGGCCTTGCGCCAGGGCGTCGAGGATGTCGCGCTCGCGCGGCGTTAGCCGTTCGATGGGCGCCTCTTTCGCCGATGCCTGGATCATGCGCGCGCCCAGGCCCGCGCTGAACCAGGTATGTCCCGCGAGGACGGCCTCGATCGCACGGACGATTTCCGCGGACGGCGAATCCTTCAGCACATAGCCGCTCGCGCCCGCGCGCACCGCCGCGGTCACGTATTCCACGTTGTCGTGCATCGAAAGCATGAGCACCCGGATGGCCGGAAAGCGCTCGTGGAAGAGGCCCGCGAGCGCGATGCCGTTCATCCCGGCCATGCCGACGTCCATCAGCACGAGGTCGGGTTCGACGGCGGCCGCGAGGGCGATGGCCTCGTCGGCATTGCCGGCCTCGCCCGCCACTTCGAGGCCCGCGACCGCTTCGAGCCGCGCACGCAGGCCGTCGCGCACGAGCGGATGGTCGTCGACGAGCACGAGGCGCGCCGGCCTGGATGTGTCGTGGTTCATGGCGTTGCTTTTCCTGCTGATGGCATGGCTTCCGCGGGTTTTTCCACCCCTTCCCGGGCGGCAGCCGCAACCGGCACCCACGCGGTCAGGACCGTGTGGCCGGGCTGCGAGCTAAGCGTGAGCTGGCCGCCGAGCGGCTCCAGCCGCTCGCGCATGTTGCGCAGGCCCAGGCCCGCGCGGGGATCGGCCTGGGCTTGCGCGACATCGAATCCGCGCCCGTTGTCGGCCACGACCAGCGTTACGCCGCCGTTGGTCACGTCGAGCGTGAGGGCCGCGCGCGGGGCCTGCGCGTGGCGCACGATGTTCGTGAGCGCCTCCTGGGCGATGCGAAAGAGCACCGTGTTCACGGCATCGGGCAGTGGCGCGGCACGCGCCTTGGGCGGCGGCGCGGGCGCGCCGGTCTGCGCGAAGACGATCTGCACGCCCGATTCCTCGCCGAGCTCGCGCGTGAGTTGTTCGAGCGCGGCGGCGAGACCCAGGTCGTCGAGCATCGCGGGACGCAGTGCGTGCGAGATGCGGCGCACCTCGCGCAATGTTTCGGAAAGGCGCGTGAGGCCGGTGGCGAGCGAGGCCTCGGCGGCCGGCACGCGAGCCTCGCCTCGCTCGAAGCGCGCGAGCGCCGATTCGAGCAGCAGCTTCACGGACACCAGCATCTGGCTGATACCGTCGTGCAGTTCGCGCGACAGCCGCGCGCGCTCCTGCTCCTGCGACTCGACCACCTGCTGGGCGAGGCGCTTGAGCCTGGCGTCGGCGCTGCGGTGCTCGCTCACGTTGAGCACGAGCGCGCCGAGCGCGATCACGGCGACGCCCGAGAGCGCGATCACGCCGAGCCACAGCAGCGTGCGTTCGATATTGGCCGTGGCGCGCTCGTCGATGTGCGCGAGCGTCGAATCGACGTCGTCGAGATAGATGCCGGTGCCCACCATCCAGCCCCAGCGCGACAGCGGCACGACGTAGCCGAGCTTCGGCGCGAGGCGGCCCGTGGAGGGCCGATGCCACTGGTAGCGCACGTAGCCGCCACCGCGCGAGGCCGCGGCGATGAGCTGCTGGATCGTCAGTGCGCCTTGCGGGTCGCGCAGGTCCCACAGGTTGCGGCCGACCAGATCGGGCTCGCGCGGATGCATCAGCGAACGGCCGTGCAGGTCGTAGACGAAGAAATAGCCGTCCGGGCCGAAGTCCATTTTCTGCAGCACGGTCAACGCTTCGCGCTGGCGGGCGGCGATCTCCCCGGGTGTTGCATCGGCCGGGGCGTCGTAGAGCGGCGCGATCGCGCTCGTGGCGAGCTCGACATAGTGGCGCAGCTCGATTTCCTTGCTCGTCAGATATGTCGCCTGCAGGGTCGCGTGCTGCGTCTGCGCGAGCGTGGTGGCCTGCTGCCGCACGCCGATGCCGATGCCGGCGATGGCGGCGAGAAACGGCACGACCGCGAGCAGAAAGATCTTCGTCTTCAGGCGGTCGTTGAAGAAAAATGGGGCAGGCATGGCGAAGGTCGAGCGCGGGGTGAGCAAGCATAACCGCGTGCGCCGCACCATGCAGGGAAATCGTTGTATATGTTCCCATCCTGAACGATCCGACTGGAACTTGCCGATGCCCCTTCGTCCCCTGCTCGCCTGTTTTGCCGCATCGGCCGTGCTGCTCGTTGCCGCCTGTGGCGGCAACGCATACAACCCTCCCGGCCATCCTGCCGCCACCGCGGCGCCGCTCGTCATCGCGCATCGCGGCGGCACCGGCGACGCGCCCGAGAACACGCTGGCGGCCATCCGCATGGCGATTGCGAACCACGCCGACATGATCTGGCTGACCGTTCAGTTGAGCCGCGACGGCGTGCCGGTGCTGTACCGCCCCGCGGACCTTTCGGCGCTTACCGACGCGAGCGGCCCGGTCGCTTCGAAGACCGCGGCCGAACTGGCGGGCGTCAATGCGGGCTGGCGGTTCGCGACGAAGGACGCAGCCGGCAACATGATTTATCCCTACCGCGCCGCGCCGGTCGGCATCCCCACGCTGGCGGCGGCGCTGGCCGGGATCCCGCCCGGCATTCCCGTGATCCTCGACATGAAGGCGTTGCCGGCGCGGCCCCAGGCCGCCGCCGTGGCGCGCGTGCTGACCGCCGGTGAGGCCTGGGGGCGCGTGCGCCTCTATTCGACCGAAGCGGCGTACCAGCAGGCCTTTGCCGCCTGGCCGCAGGCGCGGCTATTCGAGTCGCGCGACGCGACGCGCGAGCGCCTGGCGACGGTTGCCCTGGCACGAGCGTGCGAGGCGCCACCGCCTGCCGGAACGTGGGCCGCATTCGAATTCCGCCGCCAGGTGGATCTCGTGGAGCGCTTCACCTTGGGCGAAGGTCGCTCGGCAGTGAACGACGCCACGTTATGGAGCGCGTCCGCCGTCCAGTGCTTTCGCACGCATCCCGACGTTCACCTCGTCGCCATCGCCGTCAACAGCGCCGCCGACTACAAGGCCGCCGCCTGCGCGGGCGTCGACGCCGTTCTCGCCGATTCGCCGAAACAGATGGTGCCGGTGCGCGAATCGCTCAGGCGCGGCTATACGTGCCCTTGAACGCGTCCTTGCTACGTATTTTTACGTAGGACGCTTACGTAATTCTCCGGTTGTGGGCGCCTGGGCGAAGGCCAATACTACGGGGCCGCCGCATGGTGCAGCTACGCCATGCGCCGCACCGAAATCCGCTACGCTGCTTCAGGCCTGATTCAGGCACGACGCGCATCGGGGCCCGGTCCGAATCCGGGGAATCGCGCGCGTAAACACCGCGCATAAACACAAACAACAAGGAGACGCCATGAGTCGGGCATCCAGTTTCGTCGTCTGGACGATCGTCGCGCTGCTGGGCGCGTTCGCGTTCGGCACCATCGCGCTCGCGCACGGCGAGCGCATCAGCGCACTCTGGATCGTGGTCTGCGCGATCTGCGTCTATCTGATCGCCTACCGCTTCTACAGTCGCTTCATCGCGAGCGCCGTACTGCAGCTCGACGGTCTGCGCATGACGCCGGCCGTGCGCCACAACGACGGGCTCGACTACGTGCCCACCAACAAATACGTGCTGTTCGGCCACCACTTCGCGGCGATCGCGGGCGCGGGGCCGCTGGTGGGCCCGGTGCTGGCCGTGCAGATGGGCTACATGCCCGGCATGATCTGGATTCTCGCGGGCGTGGTGTTCGCGGGCGCCGTGCAGGACTTCGTGGTGCTGTTCCTTTCCACGCGCCGCGACGGCCGCTCGCTCGGCGACCTCGTGAAGATGGAGCTCGGGCCGGTGCCCGGCGTGATCGCCCTCTTCGGCACCTTCCTCATCATGATCATCATCCTCGCGGTGCTGGCACTGATCGTGGTGAAGGCGCTCACGAACTCGCCGTGGGGCACGTTCACCGTCGCCGCGACGATCCCCATCGCGATCTTCATGGGTCTGTACGTGCGCTACATTCGCCCCGGCAAGATCGGCGAAATCTCGGTCATCGGCTTCGTGCTGCTGATGGCCTCCATCGCGTTCGGCCAGCACGTGCACGACTCGCCCGCGCTCGCCGCGATGTTCACGTTCACGGGCATCCAGCTCACGTGGATCCTGATCGGCTATGGCTTCGTCGCCTCGGTGCTGCCGGTGTGGCTGCTGCTCGCGCCGCGCGACTACCTTTCGACGTTCCTGAAGATCGGCACGATCCTCGCGCTCGCCATCGGTATCCTGATCGTCGCGCCGGAGCTCAAGATGCCGGCCTTCACGAAGTTCATCGACGGCACGGGCCCGGTCTGGTCGGGCAGCCTGTTCCCGTTCCTCTTCATTACGATCGCGTGCGGCTCGGTCTCGGGCTTCCACGCGCTGATTTCGTCGGGCACGACGCCCAAGCTGCTCGATAACGAGACCAACGCGCGCTTTATCGGCTATGGCGCGATGCTGATGGAGTCGTTCGTCGCGATCATGGCGCTCGTGGCCGCTTCGGTGATCGAGCCGGGCGTGTACTTCGCGATGAACGCGCCGCTCGCCGTGCTCGGCACGACGCCCGACGCGGTTGCCCACACGGTCGGCACCTGGGGCTTCGCGCTCACGCCCGACATGCTCACGCAGACGGCGCACGCCGTGGGCGAGACGACCATCGTCGCGCGCGCGGGCGGCGCCCCGACGCTGGCGGTGGGCATGGCGCAGATCCTGCACCAGGTGATAGGCGGCGAAGCGATGATGGCCTTCTGGTATCACTTCGCCATCCTCTTCGAAGCGCTCTTTATTCTCACCGCCGTCGACGCGGGCACGCGCGCGGGCCGCTTCATGCTGCAGGATTTGCTCGGCACGTTCCATCCTTCGCTCAAGCGCACCGAGTCGCTGCCCGCGAACCTGATCGCCACCGCGCTGTGCGTGGCGGCTTGGGGCTACTTCCTCTACCAGGGCGTGGTCGACCCGCTGGGCGGCATCAATACGCTGTGGCCGCTCTTCGGCATTTCGAACCAGATGCTGGCGGGTATCGCGCTGATGCTGGCCACCGTCGTGCTGTTCAAGATGAAGCGCGAGAAGTTCGCCTGGGTCACGGTGCTGCCTACGATCTGGCTGCTCATCTGCACGCTGACGGCCGGCTGGCAGAAGATCTTCGACAGCAATCCCAAGGTGAGTTTCGTCGCGCATGCGCAGAAGCTTTCCGCCGCGCTCGCGGAAGGCCAGATCGTCGGGCCCGCGAAGTCGCTCGAACAGATGCAGCGCATGATCTTCAACGACTACGTGGATGCGGCGCTTTCGGGGCTCTTTATTTTCGTGGTGGTGAGCATTGTCGTGTACGGGCTGATCTCGATTGCGCGTGCGCGCCGGGTCGATCGTCCGACCACACAGGAAACGCCCTATGAGCCGATGCCGGCCGGCGCGGGGTTGGCCCAGCGCGTGGGCGGCGCACATTAACGGAGGCGAGGCGCATCATGTTCTCGGGACTGCGTGACAACGTGCAAACGGCCGGCCGCTATCTGGGGCAGGCCATGCGCCTGATGGTCGGTCTGCCGGACTACGAAGGATATGTCGCTCATATGCGCGCGACCCATCCGGACCGGCCAGTGATGACCTACGAGGAATTCTTCCGCGAACGGCAGAACGCGCGGTACGGCTCGGGGGCGGGGAAATGCTGCTGATGTGCCGCTAGCTGCGCGTGACAGAAAGCGCAACGGGCCGGTGTCCGTTGCGCTTATTTTTTGTCCTTGCCTCAGCGCCAGCGGGCCGCTTCGCCGGAAACCCGTAATCGTGCTGCGTAGGCGCCATGGCGCCATCTCGCGATTCGACCTCTGTCCGTGATCGTGCCACGCGGGGCGAAAGGAACGGGATCTCCGCGAGCTATCTATCCGTCCCCGACCTGTTGCCTTGCACAAAAGTTGACTTTTGATGCGATACGGGCTTACCCGAATGCAAAAAAGTATCAGTCGGCGGTCTTATTTTCAGTGGTGGGATGGCGCTCGCATGGGTAACTTTCAGGTCATGGCGGCGTTCGACAGCAACGCGAGCCCGACAACAAGGAACGAACCGCCGCAGGAGGAAGACAGATGCAAGCCACGGAGGACGCGGCGCCCAGGGATGGCCGCAAGACCTGGATCGACAAGCCGGACCTGGAACTGGTGGCCGTGCCGCGCGACGAGTCGTTCAAGGTGTGGTCGCACGGCTATCCCTATCGCACGGTGCGCTGGCATTTTCACCCCGAGTACGAGATCCACCTCATCACGTCGACCGTGGGCAAATACTTCGTCGGCGATCACATCGGCAATTTCGCGCCCGGCAATCTCGTGATGGTGGGACCGAACCTGCCGCACAACTGGGTCAGCAGCGTGCCGCAGGACGAACGTGTGGACGAACGGTGTCTCGTGCTGCAATTCGATGCCGGGTTCATCGCACGCACGAGCGAGGCGTTTCCCGAATTCCGCCGCGTGGAGCCCCTGCTCGAGGCCTCGCGCTCGGGCCTGCTGTTCCCGTCGAGAACGGGCGCGATTGCCGAACCGGTCATGCGCGAGATGCTGGGTGCGCAAGGGCTGCGGCGCATCGTGCTGTTCATGGCGCTTTTCGATCTGCTCGGCCGCAGTGCCGAGCCCGTGAAGCTCGCGAGCGACGCGTACCGCGCCGACCCCACGCGCTACGCCGGCACGCGCATCAATCACGTACTGGGCTTCATCGGCAAGAACCTCTCGCAGGAGCTGCGCGAGACGGAGCTGGCCGAACTGGCGGGGCAAAGCGTCAGCGCCTTTTCCCGCTACTTCCGCCGGCATACGGGCGTGCCTTTCGTGCAGTACGTGAACCGTCTGCGCATCAATCTCGCATGCCAGCTACTTCTATCAGGTGAACTGAGCATCACCGACATCTGCTATCAGGTCGGCTTCAATAATCTGTCGAATTTCAACCGCCAGTTCCTGCAGCTCAAGCAGATGTCACCTTCGCGCTGGAGAGCGTGGCAACAGTTGAACGCGGCCAGCGCGGCCGCCGACGCGCACGCGCCCGGCTAGCTCACGACAACAGGCCGTGCCGACACGCCGGGCTCAGGTCTTGCGGCGGTGGGCAAGGCTTGTCTGCGGTCCCCCGATAGCCATGGCGGCATCGGCATTTTTCCAACAACGGAGACACCTCATGACCCGACTTTCGACCCCTCTGATCGGCGCCGCCATAGTGACCCTGGCGCTGACCGGCACGACCGCGGCGCTGGCCGCGCCGAGCGGCACCGTGGCCTTTCTGATGCCCGATCACGCCTCGACCCGCTACGAGCAGCACGATTTCCCCGGCTTCAAGGCCGAAATGGCGAAGCTCTGCGCGGGCTGCAAGGTGCTCTACCAGAACGCGAATGCCGACGCCGCGATGCAGCAGCAGCAGTTCAATTCGGTGATCGCGCAGGGGGCGAAGGTGATCGTGCTCGATCCGGTGGATTCCACCGCGGCTGCGTCGCTGGTCCATATGGCGCAGAGCCAGGGCATCAAGGTGATCGCCTATGACCGGCCGGTGCCCTCCACACCCGCCGACTATTACGTCTCGTTCGACAACGAAGAGATCGGCAAATCGATCGCCCAGTCGCTCGTGCAGCACCTGAAGGACGCGGGCGTTGCCACGGGCAAGGGCGGCGTGCTGGAGGTCAACGGCTCGCCGACCGATGCGGCCGCGGGGCTCATCAAGAAGGGCATTCACGAAGGCCTGGAAGGCAGCGGCTACAAGACGCTCGCCGAGTACGACACGCCCGAATGGGCGCCGCCCAAGGCCCAGCAATGGGTGAGCGGGCAAATCACGCGCTTCGGCTCGCAGATCGTGGGCGTCGTGGCCGCCAACGACGGCACGGCGGGCGGCACCATCGCCGCCTTCAAGGCAGCCGGCGTCAACCCGGTGCCGCCCGTGACGGGCAACGACGCGACGCTCGCCGGCCTGCAGCTGATCGTTTCGGGCGACCAGTACAACACGATCCTCAAACCGAGCGAGATCGTCGCGGCGGCGGCCGCGAAGGTGGCGGTGGGCTTCCTCTCGGGCGACAAGCCGAAGGGCGAGACCAGCCTCTTCAATACGCCGACGCAGCTCTTCAAGCCCGCCGTGATCACCGCGAAGAACATCAAGGCGGAGGTCGTGGACAAGGGCTTTGCCAGCGCCAAAGACCTGTGCGCGGGCCGCTATGCCGACGGCTGCAAGAAGCTGGATATCGCGAACTGATCAGGTTTGCAGATGAACGGGGGCTGGCGCGAGCCGGCCCCCGCCTGAAGCAATCCGGAAGCCCTCCGGAAGCAAAAGAGCAGGGACTACCATGACTGAGAACCCCACATCACGCGCGGCGCCGGGCGAGCTCGTGCTGAGTTTGCGCGGCGTTTCCAAGCACTTCGGCGCCGTCTCGGCCCTCACCGACATCGAGCTCGACGTGCATGCGGGCGAAGTGGTCGCCCTCGTCGGCGACAACGGCGCCGGCAAATCGACGCTCGTGAAGATCCTGGCCGGCGTCCATCAGCCGAGCGCGGGAACGATCACGTTCCGCGGCCAGCAGGTCACGCTGTCCGATCCCGCCACGGCGCTCGATCTGGGCATTGCCACCGTGTTCCAGGATCTCGCGTTGTGCGAAAACCTGGACGTGGTCGCGAACATCTTCCTCGGCCGCGAGCTGAGCCCGATACGGCTCGACGAAGTCCAGATGGAAGTGCGCGCGTGGACGCTCCTCAACGAGCTCTCGGCGCGCATTCCGAACGTGCGCGACGTGGTCGCCTCGCTCTCGGGCGGGCAACGTCAGACCGTGGCGATCGCTCGCTCGCTGTTGCTGGACCCGAAGCTGATCATGCTCGACGAGCCCACCGCCGCGCTGGGCGTGGCGCAGACGGCCGAGGTGCTGAACCTGATCGAGCGGGTGCGCGCGCGCGGCCACGCGGTGATCATGATCAGCCACAACATGGAAGACGTGCGCGCCGTGGCGGACCGGATCGTGGTGCTGCGCCTTGGCCGCAACAACGGCGTCTTCTATCCCGATTCATCCAACGCGGAACTGGTGGCCGCCATCACCGGCGCGACCGAGAATGCCGTCTCGCGCCGCGCGGGCCGGCGCCAGGCGCAACAGGACATGCAATGAGAGGTGCGATCATGAGCAAGGAAACCCAGGACGCCACGCCGCCGTCCCCGCTGCTCGACCGCAGCGATGTACGCGTGAAGCACGCCACCGGTATCGGCGAAAGCCTCTCCGCCTTCGTCGACCGGATCCGGTCGGGCGACCTCGGCTCGCTGCCGGTCATCGTGGGTCTCGTCATCATCTGGACCGTGTTCACGAGCCTGAACCCGGTCTTTCTTTCCGCCGACAACCTCGTGAACCTGCTGTTCGACTGCTCGACGGTCGGGGTCATTTCGCTCGGCATCGTCTGCGTGCTGCTGGTGGGCGAGATCGACCTTTCGGTGGGCTCGATGAGCGGCTTCGCCTCCGCGCTCGTGGGCACGCTTTGGGTCAACGAAGGCTGGCCCGTGCTGCTCGCCATCGTGGCCGCCGTGGTCGTCGGGGCACTGATCGGCGCGCTCTACGCGTTGCTGCTGAACCGTCTGGGCATGCCGAGCTTCGTTTCCACGCTGGCGGGCCTGCTCGCTATCCTCGGCATGCAGCTCTACGTCCTCGGCGCCGACGGCTCGATCAACCTGCCCTATGGTTCGACCGTGGTGAACTTCGGACAACTGATGATCATTCCTGCGTTCGTCTCGCACGCGCTCGCGCTGCTGCCGGGCCTCGCGATCGTGCTGATCGGGCTACGCACGCGCGAGCGCCGCCGCGCGGCCCGTCTTTCGGCGCCCTCGGTAGGCAGCCTGCTCGCGCGCGGCGTGGTCATCACCGTGTTCCTCGAACTCGTCGTGAGCTATCTCGACCGGGGGCGCGGCGTGCCGCTGATGTTCGGCCTTTTCCTCTTTCTCGCCGTCGCCATGAATTACGCGCTCATGCGCACGCGCTGGGGCCGTTCGATGAACGCCGTGGGCGGCAATCGCGAAGCCGCGCGCCGCGCCGGTATCAACGTCCACCGCATCTACACCAGCGCCTTCATGCTCTGCGCGGGCCTCGCCGCGCTCGGCGGCGTGCTCACGGCCGCGCGGCTCGCCTCGGCGAGCCAGCAGGCCGGTACCGGCGACGTGAACCTGAACGCCATCGCGGCGGCCGTGATCGGCGGCACGAGCCTGTTCGGCGGGCGCGGCAGCGCGTGGTCGGCCGTACTCGGCATCATCGTGATCCAGTCGATCGCGAGCGGCCTCACGCTGCTGAATCTGTCTTCCTCGCTGCGCTTCATGATCACCGGCGCGGTGCTGGCGATCGCGGTGATCGTCGACTCGCTGGCCCGGCGCTCGCGTGTCACGCACGGCCGCGCGTAATTCCCTGCATCCTGGAGAGTCGTCCATGTCTGAATCGATGAATGGAAAAGTGGCCGCCATCACGGGCGCGGCATCGGGTATTGGCCTCGAATGCGCGCGCACGCTCGTGACCGAGGGCGCGAAGGTCGTGCTGATCGACCGCGCCAAAGAGCGGCTCGAAGCCTGCTGCGCCGAACTGGGGCCGAACGCGCTCGCCTTGCAGGTGGACCTGCTGCAGCCTGCCGAGGTGTCCGCGATGCTGCCGAAGATCCTCCAGCTCGCGGGCGGTCTCGACATCTTCCATGCGAACGCGGGCGCCTATATCGGCGGCGAGGTCGTGAACGGCAATCCCGACGACTGGGACCGCATGCTGAACCTCAATATCAACGCGGCGTTCCGCTCCGTGCATGCGGTGCTGCCGCATCTGGTCGCGCAGAAGTCGGGCGACATCGTCTTCACGAGTTCGATTGCGGGCATCGTGCCGGTGGTGTGGGAGCCTATCTACACGGCCTCGAAGTTCGCCGTGCAGGCCTTCGTTCACACCACGCGCCGCCAGGTGGCGAAGCACGGCGTGCGGGTGGGCGCGGTGGCGCCGGGGCCCGTCGTCACGGCGTTGCTCGACGACTGGCCGAAGGCCAAAATGGAAGAGGCGCTGGCCTCGGGCAGCCTGATGCAGCCGAAAGAGGTCGCCGACGCGGTACTCTTCATGCTGACGCGGCCGCGCAACGTGACCATCCGCGATCTCGTGATCCTGCCCAACAGCGTGGATCTCTGAGCACGTGCGCCGCCTTCTTTTCTCCTGACATGCAAACAGCGATGAGCACAGACAATCCGGCTGCAAGCGCGACCGCAGGCGTACCGCACGGCACGCGCTACGCGATAGGCGTGGACGTGGGCACAGGCAGCGCCCGCGCGGGCATCTTCGATCCCTCGGGTGCGATGGTGGCCTCGGCGAAGCACGACATCACCGTGTTTCACGCGAGCGGCGCGATCGTCGAACAGTCGAGCACGGAGATCTGGAGCGCCGTCTGCCGCGCCGTGAAAGACGCGCTCGCGGCAGCGGCCCTTGCGCCCGACGCGATCGCCGGGATCAGCTTCGACGCCACCTGCTCGCTGGTCGTGCTGGGCGAGGGCGGCCGGCCCCTGCCGGTGGGGCCGACCGAGAAGGACGAGCGCGACATCGTCGTCTGGATGGACCATCGCGCGGTCGGGCAGGCGCAACGCATCAACGAGACGGGACACGCGGTGCTCGAGTTCGTGGGCGGCACGATCTCGCCGGAGATGGAAACGCCCAAGCTGCTCTGGCTGCTCGAAAACCGGCCCCATGTGTTCGAAGCCGCCTGGCAGTTCTTCGATCTGACCGACTTCCTGACCTGGCGCGCGAGCGGCGATCTCGTGCGCTCCACCTGCACCGTCACCTGCAAGTGGACCTACCTCGCCCACGAACGGCGCTGGGACGAAAGCTACTTCCGCGCGGTGGGTCTTGGCGTGCTGGCCGACGAAGGCTTTGCGCGCATCGGGCAGCGCGTCGTGGAGCCCGGCACGCCGCTCGGCGGCGGGCTGACCGCGCAGGCCGCGGCGGAACTGGGCCTGAGGGCGGGCACACCGGTTGCTGCGGGCGTGATCGACGCGCACGCCGGGGGCATCGGCACGGTGGGCGCGGACGGCGCGCCCGAGTCCTGCCTTGCCTATGTCTTCGGTACCTCGTCGTGCACGATGACGACCACACGCGAACCGGTCTTCGTGCCGGGCGTCTGGGGGCCGTACTTCTCGGCGATGGTGCCGCAGGCGTGGCTCAACGAAGGCGGCCAGTCGGTGGCCGGGGCGGCGATCGAGCGGCTGCTGGCGATGCATCCGCTGGCCGCCGAAACGCAGCGCCGCGCCCAGGAAGCGGGGCAGTCGCTGCCGGCACTGCTCGCCGGTCTTGCTGTGCAGGCCTCCGACGATCTTTCGGCGGCGGTCGGGCTCGCGCACGGTTTGCATGTCGTGCCCGAATTCCTCGGCAACCGCGCGCCGTTTGCCGATCCCCACGCGAGAGCGGTGATCGCGGGGCTCGGGATGGAGACGGACCGGGACAGCCTTGTCGCGCTCTATATCGCCGGGATTTGCAGCATTGGCTACGGGCTGCGCCAGATTATCGAAGCGCAGACCGCGGCCGGCGCGCCGATCGAGCGGATCGTGATCAGCGGCGGCGCGGGGCGGCTCGCGCTCGTGCGCCAGTTGCTGGCCGATGCGACGGGCAAGCCCGTGCTCGCGACCGAGGCGGAAGAGCCCGTGCTGCTGGGCGCGGCGATGCTGGGCGCCGTGGCGGGCGGGCTTTGCGAGGACGTGCGCGCCGCCATGGCGAAGATGTCGCGGATCGGTAAGATCCATGCGCCCGCGAGGGGTGAGACGGCGGCCCTGCACGACGCGCGGTATGACGCGTTCAGGCAGTTGCAGGGCGTGGCGAGGGCCATACGTTAGTGCGGTCAATGCGGTTAATACGGTCAATGCGGCCGGCACGACCCGAAGCACGCGACCTGAAGGCTAGCCTTCCCCGGTCAGCCGGCTCAGCAAATGACTGAGGCGGCGGGCTTGCGTGTGCATGATCCCCGGCGTCAGGGCGATCTGCTGCACCCGGTCGAACCAGTAGCGACGGCCGAAGACGGCGACGTGATTGTCGGCTGCGATGGCGGCTTCGAGATGCGCGATGGCATCGTCGAGATTTTGTACCGTATAGGGGCTTTCGCCCGCGAGCCACGTTTTCATGTTCGATGGGGGAGTCACAGTGCGCGCACTGTGATCGGCAAGCTTCGGGTGCATGTGCGTGCCCTGTCTGGTTTCGCCTGTCCAATGCAACCGCTCGACCCCGTTCACCTCACTTGCACGACAGGATCGCTTCGGCGCTCTTCTTTGTGTCGTCCCACTCAGCAACGTTCGAATCGCCCTGCCTCGCTCATGCGAAAAGCAGAGGGTAATCGGTACATTCGGCAAAAATAAGCAGTGCCTGGAAAGCGCCCGGGTCTCGTGAAGGCGCACCGTCCCATGACGGGTCTGGTGGAATTCGCGCAGGCGAATAGAAGATTGGCCGCCGCGCTCTGCCCTCGGAATATGAGCAACGGCGGCCAAGACAGCGGCTCGCCTGGGACATGGCCAGGCGATTCCCGCCGTTTCAGCGTCACGCAGGGGCGCCGTCCTTTGTGGATGCGGACTGGTCGCCAGATAGCGGCACGTGACGACTGCGGTTACTGCACAACTCTCTCTAAATTTATGAAATCGGCGTTTTTAGGTTCCGGACTGACTAAGCAATGACCGTGCCATGTGGGCGCGTCCCTGCTGACGGGAGGTTGACGGCTATCGGGGGCACGCCCCAGGACGATTTCGTCCACAGTTTGGAGTGGGATTGGACGATTTCGTCCAATTTATGCGTGGGAGGGGCGTGATGTGCCGATTTCGTCCACTTTCGGGAATGGTCGGAACGGATTGGGTAGCGCGGCCAGGCATTTTCGATTCAGCCATCCGTCGAGATCGTGACAGCCTCCCACGCACGGATCTCGTCCTCCAGCGCCGACAACTTGCCTCGCACGAGCCCGAGCGCGTCGCTGCCCAGCAAGAGATGCGCCGGGGGCCGGTCCGCATCGATTGCCGCGAGCATGGCGCGCGCGGCTTTCCTGGGGTCTCCCGGTTGCCTGCCGCTCTTTTCTTCGCGAGCCCGACGGACAGGGTCAAAGATATCGTCGTAGTCCGGAATCGAGCGGGGCGTTCGCGTCATCGAGCGGCCGGCCCAGTCCGTGCGGAACGAACCCGGCGCGACGGCGGTCACCGCGATGCCGAAAGGCTTCACCTCTTTGCCCAACGCCTCCGAGATGCCTTCAAGCGCGAACTTGCTTCCGCAGTAGTACGAGATTCCCGGCATGGTGATGTAACCGCCCATCGACGTGATATTCAGAATGTGTCCACGGCGGCGTTCGCGCATGAAGGGCAACACGGCCTTCATCATCGCGACCGCGCCGAAAACATTCACATCGAACTGTCGACGCATCTCCGGCAAAGGCGATTCCTCCATGATGCCTTCGTGGCCATAGCCCGCGTTGTTGACGAGGACGTCGACCGGCCCCACGTTCGCCTCGATTTCCGACACGGCGCCTGCGATGGCGTCGAAGTCGGTCACGTCGAGTACGCGTCCCACAGCGGCATGCGCGGACAGCGACGTGAAATCACGCAATGCCTCCTCGCTTCTCACGGTCCCGACCACGGTGTGACCGACCGCAAGCGCCTCTTGGGCGAGCGCGCGGCCGAAGCCGCTGCTGACGCCGGTGATGAGCAGCGTTTTGCTGGATGTCATGGAAGCACGCTCCGAATGTTGTCTGGAAAGTGCATGCTAGTCTGAGAAGGAGGGCAAGATAAGCCAGATTCCGCTAATTTTCTTGCATAAAACTATGAGAAGCCAACGCGCCTTCCCCGGTCAACCCGAGCTGTCCCCGCGAAGCCAGAAGCGCATGGTTTCCCTGCTGCGCGGGTTGGCCCCGGACGAGGGCTACAACCTGACGGCGCTGCCGGGCGTCCGCATCCTGCGTTCGAACCGGGCGCTGCCGCGCACGCCGGTTCTGTACGATCCCGGCATCGTGATCGTTTGCCAGGGCCGCAAGCGCGGCTACTTCGGCGACGAGCTCTATCTGTACGATGAGCGTCACTATCTGGCCGTGTCCGTGCCCGTGCCGTTTAGCATGGAAACCGATGCGACCCCGGAGCGCCCGCTGCTCGCGCTGTATCTGCACCTCGATTTCGCGATGGCCGCCGAGCTGGCGGCGCAGATCGACCGCGAAGGCCTGACCGAGCGCAGCCAGGCGCCCCGGAGCATGACCTCCACGCCGATGGATGACGCGATGCAAACGTCCGTGTTGCGCCTGCTCGAAGCCATGCATCGGCCGCTCGAAGCCGCCGTGCTGGGCCAAGGCTTGCTGCGCGAACTGTACTTTCGTGTGCTCACCGGAGCCCAGGGCGGTTCGATGCGGGAAGCGCTGGCGATGCAGGGGCAGTTCGGCAGAATCGGCAGATCGCTACGTCTCATCCACGCTGCCTACGCGCAGTCGCTCGACGTGGCGCAGCTTGCCGAAGAAGCGGGGATGAGTGTTCCGAGCTTTCACAGCCACTTCAAGGCGATCACGCAAGTTTCGCCCATGCAGTACGTGAAGTCCACGCGCCTGCATCAGGCCCGGCTGCTGATGTTGCGCCACGACCTGACCGCCGAAGCGGCGAGCCACGCCGTGGGCTATACGAGCGCGTCCCAGTTCACGAGGGAGTTCAAACGGCTCTTTGGCTTGACGCCCGCCGCGGAGGCCAGGCGTATGCGCGAGAGTTTCGCCATTCCCGAGGCGTTCGAGGGGGCAACGTATGTCTCGTCGCACTGAGCTATCTTGCGACCCCGGAGTCGAAAAGCAACCGGGGCGAGCGGTCAGCCCAACGCCAGTCGATTCAAAAAGGCATCGACCCGATGGGTTTCCGTGGCCCACGACGTGACCAGCCGAACCACGGAATGGCGCTCGTGTGCCGGTCCCCACACGTAAAAAGCGAAGTCTTGCTTCAACGCCGCGATAACGGAATCGGGCAAGATCGCGAATACCTGGTTCGTCACCGTTTCCGCCTGAAGCGCGTAGCCATTCGACACGATTCCCGCGGCGAGTCTTGCTGCGGCCGCGTTGGCGTGCTGGGCGTTGGCAAAGAAAAGATTGGCGCTCCCAAACAATTCCTGAAACTGGATACCCAGCAGCCGGCCTTTTGCCAGCATGGCGCCGCGCTGCTTGATGTGGAAAGCAAAGTCCTCTTTCAAGGCGGGATTGCACACCACGATGGCTTCACCCAGAAGCGCACCCACCTTGGTTCCGCCGATCCAGAAAATATCGACAAGAGCGGCAATATCGGCGAGCGTTGCGTCGTTTTTGTCGGAAGCCAGTGCTGCGGCAAGGCGCGCGCCATCCAGAAATAGAATGAGGCCCCGTTCTCTGGCGAGCGCGGAAATTTTCCGCAGTTCCGCAAGCGTGTAGAGCGTGCCGGTTTCGGTCGCGTTGGACAGATAGATCAACCGGGGCTTCGCCATATGCGGGAAATGGGCATTGCTCGCCAGTGCGGCCTCGATATGTTCCGGCGTGAGCTTGCCGTCAACGGCGGGAACGGCGATGAGCTTGTGGCCCGTCGCCTCGATCGCACCGGCCTCTCTCACCACGATATGCCCCGAACTTGCCGCAATGACGGCTTCGTGCGGACGGAGGCAACTGGCGATCGAAACGATGTTCGCCATCGTGCCACTGGCTACGTAGTGGATCGCACCGTCGAACGTATCGCCAAGGCGCGCCTTGATCCGTGCCGTTGCCTCGGCGGAAAAGGCGTCGTCGCCATACGCCGCGTGCTGGCTGGTGTTGGTTTCGGTCAGGACGCGGAGGATGTCCGGGTGCGCGCCCTCGCTGTAGTCGTCGAGAAAGCTGAAAGTCGTCATTCGGTGCTTCTGCGTTGGGTGGAGGCAGCCCAGGAGAGGGGCGAGGCCAGAAATGGCAGCGTACCGACCCATTGCCCGATCGCCTTGTAAAAAATTGCAGGGGTCGCTCAGAAGCGCGCGGGCGTCACCCCGTAGGCGTCGCGAAACGCGCGGGTGAAATGGCTTTGATCGAAGAAGCCGACGGCGTGCGCAATGCCGGTGATCGGCATCTGCCGGTTCGCGGCCATCAAGGCGACGGCCTTTTCCAGCCGCATGCGTAGCAACCAGGCGTGAGGCGTCATGCCGACCGTGCGTTTGAAGCGCTTCAGGAAGCGAAACCGGTCGAGACCGACGAGGAGGGACAAGTCCTCCAGGACGATCTTGTCGGCGAGATGGGCGTCCACGAAATCCCGGATCTGTCGAAGCTGCTGCGGCGACAGCGCGCCGGAAATCGTCTGGGGAGCGGGCTGCTTCAAGCGGGCGAACAGTGATTCCAGCAGTTCGAGAACGAGCGTTTCGTTCGTCATCCCGTCGGCCGTCGTGTGCTGGAGGGCCGCATGGAGGTGGAGCAGCCGGTCGGCGAGGCCGCGGTCTTGCAGCACGATGGCGGGCTGCGAGGGGAAAGCGTGCCTGCCGGTGATTTCCTCGCCGAATCCGTTCAGCAGCGCGGGCGACAGACGAAACGTGTGCAGCGTGTAGGGGTGATCCGCATCGGCGACGCCGTCGTGGACTTCGCCCGGCGGCATGATCTGAACGGCGCCGCGCGCGAGCAGGAACGATTCGCCCCGCAAGGATTGACGCTGCACGCCGCTCGCAACCAGCCCGATATGGCAGTCGAGATGATAGTGGGGTTCGAAGCGAAACCCGGCGTATCGGGCCGTGCCGAGCGTCAAGCCTGGGACGCCGATGGAATGACGGTACTGGACTTCTTCGGACATGACTCATCTTGGGCTCGCCGCCCGCAGTCTGGCGGCCCACCCCGCGCGTTACGCTGTGAACGGGTCATTATCGCAGCTTCATGCTGGATTGCATGGGACTGCGCAGGACCGGAGCACAAGCCGGCGGCACGGCACATGGCGTGCCGTGCCGCTGGCCGCCCGCTCAGCCCTGCAGGCTGACCTTGCTGTACGTCAGCCGGCTTGGCCGCACCTGCATCCGCACGAGCGAGACGAGGAAGCTGAAACCGGCCTGATTCGGATCGATCACCGGCACATAGGCACCGAGCGCCTCGCCAAGCAGCGTCGACACACGGCTGGCAACGTTCACGAACCCCGTGCAGCCGAGCAGGATGGACTGGGCGCCGTCCTCCTTGATCGCTTTCATGGCGGCCTCGAACGTGCGCGCGACCACCACGTCCACGTTCTCCAGTTGAGCGACCGGGCAGTCGATCGCGCGGATCGACACGAACGTGTCCTCGATGCCATAGGTTTGCGGATGCGCGCGCTGCATGGCGAGCGTGCTTTGCAGGATCGTCACGATCGAGAATCGCTGGCTCAGCATCAGCGCCGCAAAGGCGGAAGGCGGAAAGCCGCCGATGATCGGAATGTCGATCACTTCCCGCGCCGCTTCGACGCCGCACATGTCGAAGTCGGTCAGCCAGATGCCGTCGAAGCCGTCCTTCTCGATCGCCTGGGCAAGTTCGACCACCGGCATGCCGTTCTGCAGCCAGTTGGTGCGGTTCTCGATGTCGGGGTGGCCGGACGTGATGTTGCGGATCTCGACCTGTACGTCCGCCGGCAGGACCGGCGCGATGGCTTTCATGATGCGGTCGTTGTACTGCGACGTGGCGACCGGCACGAGCACGCAGATGCGAATTGGCGAGTTCATGCGGCACCGCCTTCGCGACCGTGCGCAAGCGCTTCGAGCGGCACGTAGGGGCCGAGATAGCCGAAGCTGTTCAGCAGGTCCATGAAGCTGTCGAGTATCAGGCCGGGCTTGCGCAGCTCCGGCTCGGCGCGCCAGGCGATCAGCGTGACGGGCCGTTTGCCGATGGCGGGATTCAACTTTCCGTTGTCTTGAACGAGATCGCCGTTGGTGAAGATCGACTGGCCCTCGCCTTCGACGAAGTACGCCACGCTGTCCGGCGCCAGCACGATCGGCTGCGCACTGGCGCTGTCCCACGCGAGCAGCGATTCGTTCTGGTAGACCACCGTGTAGCTACGCTCGCCGGCACGAATGGAGACCTGGCCGCCGTCGAAGCCGCCGCTCGTTTTCACGGCCGCCGAAACGAGCTCGCCCGGCTCGGAGATCGCGCGGGCGGCGATGTCGCAGCGTTCGGCGAGATAGCCGATCATTTGCGAAGGACTGCGAATCTGGCCGGCCTGAACGGTGCGGCCCAGCTCCAGCGCGCGTTTGAGCGTGCCGCGCACCGGCGTGGCGCGGCCGATATCGGCCGGCGTCATCACCCACATTGCGAGGCCGCCGAACTGGCCGAACTCCGGATCGGCGACGACGGGACGCATCATCTGTTCGACGATGGCCGAGACGTCGCGCTGGTGCGACGGGCCGCCGTGGTTTCCCTTGCGCGGCGTCACGTCGAGCTCGACGCAGAGGCCGCCCTGGCTCACGAGGAAAGCCGGGCGCGGATCGATTTCCGCGGCGGCAAACGTGAGCATGGGCAGGGACGGCACGGCGCGGCCCGCGCCGTCGGCGTCGATCACGGCGAGGCCGAGCTTCGCGGCAACGAGGGCCGCCACCGTGAAGCCCAGCGCACCGCTCTCGGGCGGCATCACATAGGCGAGCTTCGCGGGCTGCGAGGCGAGCCGGGCCTGCACGTTCTGCGCGGCGATGACCGGTCCGATCGGGTGGGTGGCCTTGTTGATCGCTTCGGGCGCGCCGAGGTAGGCGACCATGACGGCCGCGCCTTCGGTGGCTTCCTCGACCGACACCACCTTGATCTTGTCCGTGGGGTAGTAGTCGCCCGCGACGAAATGCTCGGCGAGGTGCCGCGCAGACTCGATCGTGCCGCCGCCGCCGCTGCCGAAAAATGCCGCCCCGAGCAGCAGGGGTTCCAGATCTTCCCGGGTTAATTCATAGGCCATGGGTCGTTCCTTTGTTTTGAGGGTCAAGGGAAACATCGCGCCGAAGCTCGGCGAGCAAAGCGACTGCATCGATAATGCGGGTGGTGGACTCGGGCGGGAGCCCGCGCAATCCGCGGTCCAGCGTGTCGATCGCATCGGCCTCGCGGCCGGTGGACCGGAAGAGTTCGGCAAGATAGCGCGCGGCGTCCACGCGCGCGGGCACCGAACCGAAGGCAAGCGCCGTGGAGAGGGCGGTGCGCAGCCCCTGCTCCGCGGCTGTCAGGTCGCCGAGCGCCCATTGCGCGCGCGCCCGGGTGACCAGCAGTTCGCCCAGGTAGGCGCGCTCCTGGCGGGCGAGGGTTTCATCGACGGCGGTGGCGAGTATCGCTTCGCATTGCTCCGCACGGCCGGCGCGCAGCAGCAGTTCGCCGTGCTGCCAGGTCTTGAAGGAATAGAACAGCGCACCGCCGTTGCAGACCATATGGTTATCGTAGCCGTCGAGCATGACGGCTTCCGCTTCGTCGGCGTGGCCGAGCGCGCTCAACTGGCAGCCGCGGAATATCTGGCCGACGCCCCGATAAAAGGCGAAGCCGTTGGCGATCGATACCGATTCGAGCTCGCTCGCGAGCGGCCCGAGCCGCTCCCGATCGTCGAAGAGGCAGGCGAGCCACACGGCGCCCTGCAGATTGACCGCGTGCGCGAGCGCATGCGTGCCCGGTTCGGAAGCGCGCAGGATCAGCATTTCCATCGCGTGCCGGGCCTGCACGAACGCGCCGATCTGGTAGGCGGCGAGTCCTTCGAACGTCAAGGCGAGGCTCGCGAGGTCGATGCCTTGCGAGCCGGTGCGTACGTCGTTGCGGGCTACGCCAAGCAGATGGCCGCGCGCGAGACAGGCGAGCGCCTCTTCGCTGTCGCCAAGCCAGAAGAGCGTATTGGTCATGGCGAAGTGGGCTTCGTCGAGCGAGATGGCATGGCCGCTGTTCTGGGCGCGCTGCAGCATGTCCTGCGCGGTGGCGCGCGCCTGCTTGAGCTGGAGCGTCGTGAGCTGGGTCGTCCAGATGCCGAACTGGATCGCCGCGATCTCGGGCGGCTCGCAAATGCCTTCGCCCACGGCGAGCGCCGCCGCGTAACAGGCCGTGGCTTCCGCGTACAGCCAGCCGTGCACGCTGCGCAGGCTCATGCCGAGCAGCCGGTAAGCGTCGAACTGGAGACGCCGCACCGGTCCCTGTTCGGGGCCGGTCTGCAGCACGTCGAGGCAGCGCCGCAACGGGGCAATGGCATCGGCGAAGCGCGAGGCTTCGATGAGCGCGCTCGCGGTTTCCAGACATTTGTGCGCTTCGCGATGGTGCTCCTCGCGCGATTTCAGGCGGCGCTCGATCGTCTTGCGGCCCACGCCGAGCAGCGTGGCCGCGGCGCTCTTGTTGCCCGCGCTGCGCTCTAGCGCGCGGTCGATCAGCAGATCTTCGGCGACGGCGAGCTTGTCGCGTCCTTCGAGTTGCAGCAGCATGTCGGCAAGGCCGGCGCGCGAAATGGATCCCGCCGTCTCGTTGACGAGAAACGGCTCGAGCGCGTCCACGTCGATGAGCGTGCTTTCGGAGAGCACGCTTAGCCGGCTGATCAGGTTGCGCAGTTGGCGGATATGACCCGGCCAGGTGTGCCGGCTGAGCCGCCGGATGGCGGCCGGGGAAAATTCGAGGCGCCGCGTATGCTGCGAAGCAAAATGCGCGACCAGCGCGGGAATGTCCTCCACGCGCTGGTCGAGTCCGGGCAGCGCCAGCACGAAGACCGCGAGGCGGTAGAACAGATCCTCGCGGAAGAGCCCCTGGCGCGCGAGCTCGCGCAGATCCCGGTGGGTTGCCGCCACCACGCGCCCTTCGAAGCGCATGCTGGTCGAGGCGCCCACCGGGCGGAACGTGCGCGTTTCGAGCACGCGCAGCAGCTTGGGCTGCAGCGCGAGCGGCAACTCGCCGATCTCGTCGAGCAGCAGCGTGCCTTTGCCCACTTGCTGGAACAGTCCCGGGCGGCCTTCGCCCGCGCCCGTGAAAGCGCCTTTGACGTGTCCGAACAGTTCGGCTTCGACGAGATGTTCCGGAATGGCGCCGCAGTTGACGTCGACGAACGGTTGATCGTGCCGCAGGCTGCGCAGGTGCACGCGGCGCGCGACCAGTTCCTTGCCCGAACCGGTCGGCCCGATGATGAGCAGGGCGTGATCGGTGGGCGCGACGCGATCGAGCATGCGGACCAGTTGGCGAAACGCCGGCGCGTCACCGATAAACGCGCCGTGATCCGTTTTGTCTCGCGCGAACGGCACGACGGGGGAAGAACTCATGGCCTGGTGGGCTCCGGAAAAGCGGCGTGTGATTTGACCAGCAACGCGATCTGAAAACAGCCGCGGAACGCCCGTTTGGAGACCTCGCATCGGTCTGCTGCCTTGCGATTGCCTTCCGGTTTTCGGTGCGGGTAGGGGGCGTCCGCGCGGCATAGGCCGGATACGACAGCCTATGCCGACATGATCATTCAAAATTAATTAGTGTGCCAGGTGCCCGATGCGATATTCGCATTACATTGCTGACTCTTTCGTGTCAGAGAACGGGGGCGGCCAGAGCACTTTTGCAGCTTGTTGCCATGCCTGAAAACCCGCCCGGGCATTCGCACAGGATGACCATAAAATTCTGATTCGCCATGCATACAATTCGAATTGGCAGGGGTCATGTTGTGCTTATAATGAGGTCCTCTCAGGTTCTAGCACGGCCCTCGGAATGGCTAGAATCTCCTGACCGTCTCCTTGGAGACGGTTTTTTTTTGCCTCTCCGGCGCTGCCCACGCGCCATGAATTGCTTACCCAATCTTGATGATTAGTATATCTAATCAGGTTGCGAATCGGTATCGACCGCAGCATGGGCACCGTCGCGCAAACAATCGAGCGTGAGTGCGACGGCGCGGCGGCCGAGGCTGTCCGGCCGCCAGTACATCGCCACCGCGCCGGAGCTGCCGAGCGGCATCGGCATCGCCAGCACGCGCAAGATGTTAAGGCATTCGAAGCGTACCGCCGCGCGATGCGAGGCGGCGCCGATCAGTTCCGACTGGTTCAGCAGCGTCACGTTCAGCATCGAAGAGTTCGACTCCACGCAGTCGCGCGGCATGGCCCGACCCGCGGCGGCCAGCGCCGATTCCAGCGCCGTTCGTATGGGCGTGCCCGACGGCCAGACGATCCAGCGATAGTCGAACACGTCGTCCCAGGCGACCGACCGGCGTTTGGCCAGCGGATGGCCGAGGCCGACCACGAAGTTCACGGGATCGCGGTACAGCGTTTCGGTCTGCAACGCGGGATCGAGCTGGGCATTGGCGGCGCGGCCGACCACGATGTCGATTTCGCCGCGCACGAGCAGCGGCATCATCTGGTTCATGGTGCTCTCGACGAGGCGCACCTGCGCGCGCGGCATGCGCTCCACGAGCCGGGCGACCGCAAGCGGCACCGTGTCCGCTGCCGAAACGCCCGAGGTGCCGATCGACACCAGCCCGCTGCCGCCGTCACGCAGCGCGGACATGTCGTCGCGGGCGCTGTCGAGGTGCCCCTCGATGCGCCGCGCGTGCTCGATCAGCGCCTCGCCGTAGGGCGTCGGCCGCAGGCCGCGCGCGTGCCGTTCGAAGAGCGGTAGGCCCACGTCCTCTTCCAGGTCCTTCAGCCACTTCGAGAGCGCCGGCTGGGTGGTGTTGAGCGCCTCGGCCGACTGGCTCAGGTTGCCGGTCTGACCGACCGAAATCAGCATGCGCAGGTGCCGCAGCCGCAGGCGGTCCGTCCAGTCCGTGGTCATGGTGACCTCCTGGAGATATGCCGTAAATCATATACATGAGAACAATTTATGATTTTACAGGGTATAGCTCGTCGGCCTATAAATGCGTTCAGCACAGCAACGATACGAACCGCCCGTTTCGCGCATGGCGCGAGACGGACCAGATCAGGAGACTTTCATGTCCGCTTCCCTGTCCGATAGCGCGCAGGCGTCCGTCCGCGAGGCTTATTACGCGCAGATCGCGCGCCATAGCATGGCGCCGCTCTGGGAATCGCTGCACAGCCTCGTGCCGAAGGCGCCCCTGCCGCTGGCCGTTCCCGCTATCTGGAAGTACGCCGGGCTGCGCGAGCTGGTCATGGAGGCGGGCCGCGTGATCAGCGCGGAGGAAGCCGTGCGCCGCGTGCTGATCCTCGAAAATCCCGGCCTGCCCGGCAAGTCGAGCCTCACGCCGAACCTGTATGGCGGCCTGCAACTGATCCTGCCGGGCGAAATCGCACCGAGCCACCGTCACACGCAATCGGCGCTGCGTTTCATCGTGGAAGGCAAGGGCGCCTGGACCGCGGTGAACGGCGAGCGCACGACCATGCACCCGGGCGACTTCATCATCACGCCTTCGTGGACCTGGCACGATCATGGCAATCCGTCCGTGGAAGAGGGCGGCGAGCCTGTGGTCTGGCTCGACGGCCTCGATATCCCGCTGCTCGCGCACCTCGATGCCGGGTTTGCCGAAAACTACCCGGAGGCCGTGCAGCCGGTCACGCGGCCCGAGGGCGACAGCTTCGCACGCTTCGGCTACAACATGATGCCGGTGCGCCACGTGAGCCACGACCCCACTTCGCCGATCTTCAGCTATCCGTACGAACGCAGCCGCGAGGCGCTCGACACGCTCTACCGCCACGGCGAGCTCGACGAATGGGACGGCGTGAAGCTGCGCTACGTGAACCCCACCACCGGCGGCTGGCCGATGCCCACCATGGCGACCTTCATGCAGTTCCTGCCGAAGGGCTTCAAGGGCAAGACCTACCGGAGCACGGACTCCACCGTGTATTGCGTGGTGGAGGGCCGGGGCACGGCGTACGTCGGCGACACCACGCTGGCCTTCGAGCCGCATGACGTGTTCGTCGCTCCTTCATGGCTGCCGGTACGGCTCGAAGCGGAGACCGACGCGGTGCTCTTCAGCTACTCCGATCGCCCCGTGCTGGCCGCACTGAATCTGTTGCGCGAGGAGCGCAGCCAGTAACGACGCGCCGGGGCGCCGTCGCCGAACTTCCCGCAGGAGACGTGCAACCCGCGCCGCCAAGCTGGTGCGGGCAGGCCTCCTTCGTTCCTAAGCATTCCTGAGTGGGCCGAGTCCCACCGATTGAAGAGAGCAAACATCATGGCATTCGTATTTCCTCCCGAGGCGCCTGTCGCCCTTTCCGTGGCAGGCTCCGACGACCAGTTCGCGGTGCGCCGCGTCTACTGCGTGGGCCGCAACTACGCGGCCCACGCCCGCGAGATGGGCTTCGATCCGGACCGCGAGCCGCCGTTCTTCTTCTGCAAGCCCGATAACGCTGTCGTGCCGGTCGCCTACGGCGAGACGCTCGAATTGCCCTATCCCGCGCAGACACAGAACTACCACTACGAGGCCGAGCTCGTGGCGGTGATCGGCAAGAGCGGCGCGGACATCCCGCTCGAAAACGCCCTCGAATACGTGTGGGGCTACGCCGTGGGCCTCGATATGACCCGCCGCGACCTGCAGATGAAGATGCGCGAAATGGGTCGCCCGTGGGAAATCGGCAAGGCCTTCGATCTTTCCGCGCCGGTCGGTCCGGTTCATCCGGCGAGCCGCGTGGGTCACTTCGACCGGGCCGGACTGTGGCTCACCGTGAACGGCGAAACGAAGCAAAAGAGCGACGTCTCGCACCTCATCTGGTCGGTGGCCGAGACCGTTGCGTATCTGTCGAAGTTCTTCTGCCTTGAACCGGGCGACGTGATCTTCACCGGCACGCCCGAAGGCGTGGGCCCCGTGAAGGCCGGCGAGACGATGAAGGTGGGCGTCGAGCGCCTTGGCGAACTGACCGTGAAGGTGGTCTGAGCCGCCGCGCTTCGGACCGAAGGAAGGGCATCGTGCAACTCTATAGTTTCTTCAACAGCTCGACTTCGTATCGTGTGCGCATTGCGCTCAATCTCAAGGGCGTGGCGTACGAATACGAGGGCGTGAACATACGCGTCGGAGCGCATCGCGACGCGCAGTATGTGGCGGGCGTGAATCCGTCGGCGTCTGTACCCGCGATCGTCGACGGCGATTTCCACCTCGGGCAGTCGCTCGCGATCATCGACTGGCTCGACGCGCGCTATCCCGAGCCGCGTCTCATCCCGGCCGAACCCGAGGCGCGCGCACGCGTGCTGGAGCTTGCTTACCTGATCGGTTGCGATATCCATCCCGTCAACAATCTGCGGATCCTGCGTTATCTGCAGGACGAACTAAAAGTGTCGGCCGCGCAGAAGAACGCATGGTACCGGCACTGGGTGGACGAAGGCATGGCTGCCGTGGAGCGGCTGCTCGAGCGTGCCGCACCGACGCACGAAGGCCCGTGGTGCTTCGGCGCGCAACCTACGCTCGCCGACTGCTGTCTCGTGCCGCAGATCGCGAACGCGCTGCGCATGGGCTGCGAACTGGACGCGTATCCGCGCAGCCTCGCGGTCTACCGGCATGCGAGCGCGCATCCCGCCTTCGTCGCCGCCGAGCCGCAGCGACAACCCGATTACACGGACTGAGCGCCGCGCCCGCTACCCTTCAGGAGACAAACATGGAACAAACCCTTTCAACGCGCCGCGCAATCGTCGTCGGCGGCGGCATCGGCGGACTGGCCGCGGCGCTCGCGCTTGCACGCGAAAACGTGCAGGTGCTGCTGCTCGAACAGGCCGCCCAGATCGGCGAGATCGGCGCGGGCATCCAGCTGGGCCCCAACGCGTTCAACGCGCTCGATGCGCTGGGCGCCGGCGAGGCTGCGCGCAATCGCGCGGTCTTCACGGACTCGCTCTCCTTGATGGACGCGACCAACGCGAAGCCGGTCGCCCGCATCGAAACCGGCGAGCGCTTTCGCGAGCGCTTTGGCAATCCCTACGCGGTGATTCATCGCGCGGACATTCACCTGTCGATCCTCGAAGCCGTGCAGGGCAACCCGCGCATCCAGTTCCGCACGAACACGCAGGTCTGCGGATTCGAGCAGGACGAGCGGGGCGTGACGGTCATCGATCAGCACGGCGAACATTACCGGGCCGACGCGGTGATCGGCTGCGACGGCGTGAAGTCGGCGATCCGCGCGGCCCTGATCGGCGACGAACCGTGCGTGACCGGGCATGTCGTCTATCGCGCCGTGGTCGATGTCGAGAATATGCCGGAGGACCTGCAGATCAATGCCCCTGTCGTGTGGGCGGGCCCGCATTGCCACCTCGTGCACTATCCGCTGCGCGGCGGCCGCCAGTACAACCTCGTCGTCACGTTCCACAGCCGCGAGCAGGAGGTGTGGGGCGTGCGCGACGGCAGCAAGGAGGAAGTGCTCTCGTACTTCGAAGGCATTCACGCGCTGCCGCACCAGATGCTCGACCGGCCCACCTCGTGGCGCCGCTGGGCGACGGCCGACCGCGATCCGGTTGCGCAATGGAGCTTCGGGCGCGCGACGATACTCGGCGATGCCGCGCATCCGATGACGCAATACATCGCGCAGGGCGCCTGCCAGGCGCTGGAAGACGCCGTCACGCTGGGCGCTGCCGTGCGCGAGGCCGACGGCGATTTCGAGGCCGCATTCAAGCGCTACGAGGCCGCGCGCATTCCGCGCACCGCGCGCGTGCTGTACTCGGCGCGGGAGATGGGGCGCATCTACCACGCGAAGGGCGTCGACCGGCTCGTGCGCAATTCGCTGTGGGTCGGCCGCACCCAGGAGCAGTTCTACGACGCGCTTCAATGGCTGCACGGCTGGCGGGCGCAGGATTGTCTCGCCGACGCGCAAGCCTGACGCTCACGCATTTCCTTTCCTCAATTCACGACAAGATCGGCAGGCCGCGCCCGGCGGGCGTGGATCATGCCGGCAATCCTTTCCAGGAGACAGGCATGTCCACCGTGGCATCCATCGATGTGACCGCGTTCATCGACCGGCATCGCGTTTCGCGATTCCAGCTACTGATCGTTACCCTTTGCTTTCTGATTGTCGCGATCGACGGTTTCGACACCGCGGCGATCGGTTTCATCGCCCCCGCCATCCACGCCTGGTGGCACTTGTCGCCGAAGCAGCTTGCGCCGATTTTCGGCGCGGGCCTCGCGGGTCTGATGGCGGGTGCGTTCGTGTTCGGTCCTTTCGGCGACCGGATCGGGCGCAAGCGTCTGCTGCTGGTCTGCGTGCTGGCGTTTGGCGTGGCGAGCATCGTGTCGGCCGCCGCGCCCACGCCGGGATGGCTGATCGCGCTGCGCTTTCTCACCGGGCTCGGGCTGGGCGGCGCCATGCCGAACGCGATCACGCTCACGTCCGAATACTGTCCGTCCGCGCGCCGTTCGTTCCTCGTGACGACCATGTTCTGCGGCTTCACCTGCGGTTCCGCGCTCGGCGGTTTCGCGGCGGCGGCGCTCATCGAAAACTTCGGCTGGCGCTCGGTGCTGCTGGCCGGCGGGATCGCGCCGCTCGGGATCGGCATTGCGATCGCGTTGCTGCTGCCCGAATCGGTGCGCTACATGGTGAACGCACGCGTGCCGGCGGCCGCGATTGCGCGCACGCTCGCGCGCATTGCGCCGGAGCCCGCGCTGAACGGCGCCGTCTTCACGGTCGACGATGGCGGCGCTCATGCTCACGCTCGAGCGCACTCGACCGGGCGGCGCGTTCTCGATCTGCTCACGCCCGAGCTTCGGCGCGGCACGCTGCTGCTGTGGACGACGTTTTTCACGAGCCTGCTCGTGATCTACCTGTTGTCGAGCTGGCTGCCCACGCTCCTGCACACGAGCGGCGCCACGATACGCACGGCGGCTCTCGTCACCGCCATGTTCCAGGTGGGCGGCACGCTCGGTGCGATCGTGCTCGGCTGGCTGATGGACCGCCTGAAACCCTGCAATGTGCTGGCGCTCAGCTATGCGGCGGCCGGGCTCTTCGTCGCGGCCCTCGGCTATCTGACGGCGTCGCCGTGGCTCGCGGCGCTGGCGGTGTGCGGGGCCGGCTTCTGCGTGTCGGGCTCGCAGGTCGGGGCGAATGCGCTCTCCGCCGCGTTTTATCCCACGGCTTGCCGCGCCACGGGCGTGAGCATGGCGAACGGTGTCGGGCGAATCGGCTCGGTGGTGGGCGCCGTGGCGGGCGGCGCGATGCTGGCTTCGGGAATGACGATGCCGGCGCTCTTTGTCAGCATTGCGATACCCGCAGTCGTGGCCGGGTTGGCGATGGCGTTGTTCGGGCTGGTGCTGCACGGCAGCCGCCAGGCCGTGCAGTTGACCCGGGGCGTTTGAGCGGCTTGCGTCATGCCGGGCGCGTCGCGCCGATGGCCGGTTCCCGGCACAGGCTGGCGACGCGGCCATGCGGCCGAAACCCGATCGATTCGTAGATGGCGCCGGCGTAATACGCTTCGTCGGCGACCATGACGAGCTTTTCCGCGCGCCCGGTGGTCAACCTGATCGCCTCGCTCACGAGGGTCTTGCAGACACGCTGGTTGCGATGGTGCTTCGCGGTGGTGACCGACTGGAAGCGCCCCAGGCCATCGAGAAAGAACAGGCCGAGGCTGCCCGCCAGTTCGTCCTCGACGAAGGCGCCCCAGCAGTCTCCCAGGCCGCGCTCGATCAGGTGCCGCCAGGTCGCCTGCAGATGCGCCATATAGCGCCGCGAGCTGGGGGCAAACGGATCGGCCAGGTCGGCAAAGTGCATACGGGACCAGTCGTCCCCGTCTCGCTGCGATTCGAGTCGGCGCACCTCGATACGCGGGTTGATCGCAACGTTGCGGACGTCGTGCGGATGTGCGGCAAGCACCCGGCAGACCGTCAGGTCATAGCCTTGCCGAACCCATGCGTCGGCGCTGACGGGGCTATCGGGCGTTCCGGGTGCTTCAGGCCACACGAAGGTTCGATGCGCGATGCGCGGCGGTGTCCCGACCAGGCGCGCGAAGTCGTGTTCGAGGCGCTCGATATCGCTGTCCGCTGGCCGCTGCCGCAGGAAAAGCAGGTTGCCGAAGAAGTAATCCGGGGCGTCCGGCGTCCGGACGACGACGTAGTTGCCCTCCGAATTGACGGTTCCCGTTTCCCGGAGGAGCAGCAGATCCGTAAAGAGTCCCAGGTTATCGGTAAAGTGCGCGGCAAAGCGTCGCTCGTCGTTCATGAATCGCCTTCCTCGTCCTCATGCAAATGGGCGTTCGATTGTAGCCCGCTCGCCGCGCATCACCTGGATCTTCCGCCCTTAGCCGGTAAGACGAGGCCGATACGGATGGCGTTGCGTCCGCGTAGGAGCCCCGCCGCGTGCTAGACATAGGACTAGTCCGAAATGGTTTAGGCGGCCCCTGCCGCACTCCGCGCAGGAACGGCCAGGGCTCTCTCGGAGGGGTGCTGGACGCATTCCCGCACTCGGGGCGGCCGGTCCTTTCCGCCCCTCCGAATAGGCTCATCGCGCCGAAACCGTCGTTTCTGTGCGAACTGACAAATGGCTGTTGGCGTTAAGAAGCAGTCGTGGGGGGGCGGGGGGAAACGGACGGCTGCCAAGAGGCGGGTAAGGCCAACTGCATCGGGCGGCAGCCGGCCACTTTCTGACAGTCGACTCCGACTCACGGAGCGTTGACAATTGTGCCCGCAAAGGGCGCTACTCCACCCCGCAGATCGACGAAGACAAAAAAGAAGAGCGCACCTCGCTGACTGCGGCTCCGGGTGTATGGTGCCCGCGCCTGTCAATGGCATACGACGCGAGCGGTAGCGATCCTGCTGCCATCCGTTATCGGATTTCACCATTGGGAATCGTGGCAATCAGATACCGGTGGCCGGGCTTACATCGGCGGGACCACGCCATCCTTTTCGACCACAATCACATGGCCGTCGTAACTGTCATTCGCCTCTGGCGTCGCAACGACGAATACCGCCTTGCCAGCCGTCAGATCAGCACGGGTCGCGGGAATCAGCGTCACGACTGGAACGTTGGCCGGCACGGTGACGACGTTATTCCCTCCCTTGTAAGACAGCTTGAGGTCCCGCCCGCTGGTACCCTGCACGACGCTGTCGACATTGGCGTTCGTCATTGTGCTGTTCGTACCGAAGTCCCACGCGTAATGCCCTTCGCCCGTACCGCGCGCGGCATCCGGGAAGACCAGCACTTCCCTCGCCGTCAGCTTGCCGTCCGCCCCGGTCATTGCCGCGGTGCCAACGTAGGACCCGGGCTTGATGTCGGATAACTGGATCGCCTTGACGGCATTGACGCTCACCGAGTCCTTGACCTCAATGGTGACCGTGTCGCCGCTATGGCGGTGCACCTTCAGGATATCGCCGGACACGGACACGATCTCGCCACGAATGCGTTCGGGCTTGCCGGCCGGGGATTGCGCGACAGCGGCACCGGCAAAAGCCAGCGTAACGAGGGAAACAGCGAGTTTGAATCGAATGGACATGAATGCTCCGTATGGTGTGTTGCGTCAAAAGACTCTGTCGTGAGCGGCATTGGCGGTTCAGGAGCCGCCGAACCAGTTGTATCCCTGGTTTTCCCAGTAACCGCCGGGAAATTGATTCGTCACCGTGATGGCGACAATATGCTTCGCGTTCTTGTAGCCGAGCTTCGTCGGCATGCGCAGCTTCATCGGGAAACCGTACTTCGGAGGCAGCACATTGCCGTCGTAGGTCAGCGTGAGCTGCGTCTGCGGATGCAGCGCGGTCGGCATGTCGATGCTGGTCCAGTAGTTGTCCGCACAATGCAGCGCAACATATTTCGCCCGCGTATCGGCGCCGGCGCGCGCGAGGAAATCGGAGAAGCGCACGCCGCCCCATCTGCCGATCGCACTCCAGCCTTCGATGCAGATATGCCGGGTAATCTGGTCCTTCTGGGGGAGCGCCCGCAACTCGTCGAGCGTCCAGTGGCGTTTACCGCCAACCAGCCCGCCCAGTTCTAGACGGTAGGTTCCCGCATCGACGTCCGGCACCTGGTCGATGTCGTAGAACGCATTGAACGGGAACGGGCGCGCGATCATCGACTCCGGATACGTCGGCGCCAGTTTGCGTGGATCGAATAGCAGTGCCTGTGCGTCGTCGTTGAACGCCGACATCTTGCGCAGCATGGCGTCGACCGACTTGTCGCTGGTCAGATCGCATCCCGACAGCAGGACCAGACCGCCGAGCGTGAGAATGCGCTTGCCGAGCAGGCGCCGCGCCGGCGATTCGAGTTCCCGGTGCGCGTCCCTGATGATCGACGCTGCGTCCGGACGGGACATCGGGTCGGGTTTTCGCACGGGTTGACGGGAGCGCATGGTTATCGGCCTCGGATCATGGCGAGCAGGGAGCGCGGCACCAGTGCGACCATGGCCAGGTGAACGGCGAGGAAAGCGACGATGACCGCCATCGCGACAAAGTGGACGACGCGCGCGTTGTCGAATCCGCCCAGCGCACCGGCAAGCACGGGGAATTGCACCGGTTTCCAGATCGCCAGCCCCGACAGCACGAGCAGCACGAGATCGGCAAGCGCCAGGAGATAGGCAAACTTCTGCACCGTGTTGTACTGGCTGAGATCGTCGTGACCGAGCTTGCCCTGAAGTGCCGCGAGCATGTCGCGCGCAATGGCGCGCACGCCGACAGGCAGCAGCTTGTTCCGCAGCCGGCCCGTGATGAGGCCCATCCCGAGATAGACGACGACATTCGCCACAAGCACCCACATGAGTGCGAAGTGCCAGAGCAGTGCGCCACCCAGCCAGCCACCGAGCGTGATCGACGCAGGAAAGCGGATCGCGCGGAAGACTGGCGACGCGTCGTAGACCTGCCAGCCACTCAGGCACATGGCAATAACCGTTGCGGCGTTGATCCAGTGAAAGACCCGCACCCAGCCAGGATGGATTGTGGTGTGACTCAAAGTGGCCTCAACTGAGGGAAGTTTTACAATACCTGGCCGGTTGATTGCTCTGCAGGCGGTTCCTCGCGGTTCATGCCCTGCCATGGGCCGGCGTGACAGTTAGAATCGCAGCCCAAGGCGCGCAGCGGTATCGGTCAAATGTCCGATCCTCGCGCTACGCTGCCTGTTGCAATAACGGACGACATGCATGGATGCAGCGCAGAACGAACACGGAAATTTCCCGGACAGGCACGCGTTGGTGCCGGCTTACGACGCGGTGAAGGCTCTGGCTTTTGTCGGCGATCTCAGCATGGGGCAGCCGACCGACCATTCGCTGCGTACGGCCTGGCTTGCCGCGCAACTGGCCCGCGCAGCCGGCGAACGCGACTTGGATATCGCGACGGCAGTGGAAGCTGCATTGCTGCGCTGGTCGGGCTGCACGGCCAATGCACCTGGATTCTCCGATGCACTGGGCGACGACGTGGCCGTGCGCGAAGCCATGCTGGCGCAACGCCAGGGCTGGGCGAAATCGCTCGATCCGCTCGGCGTACGGGACACATTGATCCCGCTCGCGCAGATTCACTGCGAGGTGTCTGGCGAAGTCGCGCGAATACTGCGGCTCTCCACCGAAACCGAAGCCGCGCTACGCCATATTTTCGAAACATGGGACGGCAGCGGCCTTCCCGACGGACTCTCCGGCACGTCGGTGCCGCGCGCCGTCTTCATGGTGGCGCTGGCCAGCGACCTTGAAATCTTCAGCCGCGTCTATGGCCTGCCCCGCGCCCTTGCGCTGATCGAGGAGCAGTCCGGTATGCGTTACCCGCGCGAACTCGCCATGCTGGTCACAGATCGCGCCACGGACTGGCTAGACAGGCTTGCGTTGCTCGAACCCGCCACGCTGGCCGAAGCAGTCGTCACGCCTCACATGCAGGAGACGACGTCCGTCGAACTCATCGCCGATGTGATCGACCTGAAACTGCCGTGGATGACCGGTTATTCGCGGGCAGTCGCATCTGCCGCCGTCGCATGCCTGGCCCGGCTGGGTGGCGATGACCCAGCTCTCGCCCAGGTGTTACGGCTCGGGCTATTTGAGTTTGGGCGGGGGGTATTTGTCTCGCGTTCGT
>NZ_JBANLK010000027.1:0-94981 GCF_054968425.1 Paraburkholderia sp. AV2 | reverse complement strand
CGCTGTGTATACGCCCCCGCCCCCCACCTGCCCGCCGCGCCCGCCCCCCCACTCAAGCCGGCCCCCGCGGGCGCGGGGGCGCGGGGCCCGGGGGGCGGCGGCGACGCGTCCTTGCGCTGCCATGCCTCGTTCGGCGCGGCGGCCGCCTTCGCTGTCGCTTTCGCGCTGACCTTCAGCGCGCCGGTAGAAGCGCAGGCGCCGCACTACGCATTCGCCGTCATTGCGAACGTCGTCAGATCGCAGGCCGACGAACCCGCAGCGCAACGACTCATCGACGCGATTGGCCGCGACCCGCAAACCTCGTTCGTCGTCTACGACGGCAACCTCAAGGGCGCCAGCGAGACCTGTGCGGACGCGCTCTACGACCAGCGTCACGCAATGCTGGAAGCTTCGCGCCCGGCCCTCGTCTTCGTGCCCGGCGAACACGATTGGGCCGGTTGCGGCACCAACGGATCGGGTTCGTGGGACCCCGTCGAACGACTCGACCTGCTGCGCCAGACCTTTTTCTCCGACCCGACAACGCTCGGGCAGATCCCGCTTCCCGTCACGCGCGAAAGCGAGGTGTCGCGCTTTCGACCTTATCGGGAAAACATGCGCTGGCAGCTTGGCGACACCGTATTCGTGGCGCTGAACGTACCGGACGGAAACAACCACTATCTGTACGCGGGTGGCCGCAACGGCGAGTTCGAAGATCGCGTGATCGCCAATGGCTTCTGGCTCGAACACGCAGCCGAGGTCGCGAAGCGCCGCAACGCACGCGCCATGATCGTCTTCATCGAAGGCGATCCCATACTCGAGCATGAAGAGCGGCCCGATCGCTTCGCCTGGCTGCGCTTCGGCCATCGGCCGCGCGACGGCTATGTCGAATTCAGGCACAGCCTGATGAAGCTGGCCGAAACGTTCCGCGGTCCGGTCGTGCTCATCCATCCGACGCACGCAAAACTCGCGCACGGCTTCGCGATCGACCAGCCGTTACACAATGAAAAAGGTGTGAGAATTGCGAACGTGACGCGCATTGAATTCGACCTGCGCAACCCGCTTACGCAGTGGCTGCAGATCGATGCGGACATGGCGCACGGCACGCCGCTGCGCGTCAGCGTGCGCGATGTGCCGAAGCATCTGCCGCTTCTGCCACAGCCTCTGCCCGAAGGGATCCCGCCAGGGGAGGCCCCGGAAATGCCCGAGGTCTCGTCGATGCCCGATGTCACGACAATTCCCGGCATGCCTCAGGCGCCGGACGTCGTGCCGCAGGCCGGCGCCTCTGCCGCGAGCAGCGTTTCGCCCATGTCGCCGCCGGCCACGCTGGACACCCTGCCCGGGCAGCAGCCGGCAATGCCGTCCCAGCCGTGGAATCAATAAGAGAGTGTGCCGAGAGGTGCGGGCATACTGCCGCACCCTGCATGAATCTGGCGCAATGAGCCAATACAACGACCGGGCTCCATGCGCGCGCCGGCGACTCGCCGGCGCCTGGAGATTAGCGAAGCGAATCAGTGAAGCGTGGGTTTCGAACCGGCTTCGCCGCCGTCTTCCTCTTCGTCGTCCTCGTCGACGATTTCAAGACCGTCCGCACCGTGTGCGTGCTCGTGCTCGATCTCGTCTTCGGTCGCCACGCGCACTTCCCTGACGGTCAGGGCAAAGCGCAACGCCATGCCGGCCAGCGGGTGATTGCCGTCGAGCACGACCTTGTCCTCGGCGACGTCCGTGACGGTGTAGATGAGCGCGTCGAGATCTTCGTCACCCTCCTCGGGCGTTCCTTCGAACTGCATACCGACTTCGAGCGGCTCCGGAAAACGGCTACGCGGCTCGATCTTGACGAGTTCGGGATCGTACTCGCCAAACGCGTCCTGCGGCTCGAGCTGAAGCTGGGTCTCGAAGCCCGGTTCCTTGCCGTCCAGCGCTTCCTCGATCTTGGGGAACGTGCCATCATAGCCGCCGTGCAGATAGACCATCGGCTCGTCGCTCTCCTCAATCAGATTGCCCTGCGCATCCGATAGCTTGTAAGCGACCGACACGACGGTGTCCTTTGCGATTTTCATTCGTTCCTCCAGAATACAGACCACATTATACGATGCCCAAGCGGTCCCCTGACCACGCGGTGAACGCCAGCAAGCAGCGCGCCGCGTCCACTCCGGCACGTCCTGCGCCCGACGAACCCACGCCACTCCTCGGCGGCCTCACGCCAGCGCAGTTCATGAAGCGATACTGGCAGAAAAAACCGCTCCTGATCCGCCAGGCGATACCCGGCATCGAGCCCCCGCTCGCGCGCGACGACCTCTTCGCGCTCGCCGACAGCGACGACGTCGAATCGCGCCTCATCACACATTTCCGCCGCCGCTGGGCGTTCGAACACGGACCGTTCTCGCCGGACGCGCTACCCGCCCCGGAAGCGCGCCAGTGGACGCTGCTCGTGCAGGGCGCCGACCTGCACGACGACCGGGCGCGGGCGCTGCTCGAGCGCTTCCGCTTTGCGCCGGACGCGCGCCTCGACGACCTGATGATCTCGTACGCCACGGACGGCGGCGGCGTCGGCCCGCACTTCGATTCGTACGACGTCTTCCTCCTGCAGGTGCACGGCAAGCGGCGCTGGCGCATCGGCGCGCAACGCGACCTCACGCTGCAGGAAGGTCTGCCGCTGAAGATCCTCGCAAACTTCGAGCCGGAAGAGGAATGGGTGCTCGAGCCCGGCGACATGCTCTATCTGCCTCCGCATATCGCGCACGATGGCGTGGCCGTCGGCGAGTGCATGACCTGCTCGATCGGCTTTCGTTCGCCTTCCACCTCGGAACTCACGAACCAGTTTCTCTACTGGCTCGCCGAACGCGGTACGGAACGCGCACCGGCTTCCCCCACGCTCTACCGCGACCCGAACCAGCCGGCCGTCGCGCAGCCCGCGCAGTTGCCGCCCGCGCTCGTGTCGCGGGTCGCCGATGTGCTCGCAAAAGTACGCTGGGGCGAAGCTGAGGTATCTTCGTTCGTCGGCTCGTGGCTGAGCGAACCGAAGCCGAACGTCGTCTTCGACGCGCCGGAAAAGCCGCTCGACGAGGCCCGATTTGTCGCTCGCGCAGCAAAAAGCGGCCTGGCTCTCGACCGGCGGACAATCCTGCTTTACGATGCGCGATCGTATTACCTGAACGGGGAGCAGTATTTGCTCAGAGAGACGAGAAAGTGGCTGCCGGAATTCGCCGACAACCGCTTGATTGACGGGAAACGCTTTGTAACACTCTCACACGATTCGTCGGTGACAGCGTTGCTGCACGAGTGGTATTGTGCGGGCTGGATACGGGTCGGAATGCTTGCCTAAGCGCTCCGGACTGTTATACCGTACTAATATAGTGCTTGTATGAGAAAGACAACGTATTGTCCCCGGATTTGTCGACGGTCGATACGAAAGTGCCTATAATTCCCGCCCAGGCCGTAGGGAAGATTCACGCTCTTGCAGTGCGTCTCCACCAGCGGCTCAGGTCGGTGTTGGGGCACATTTACCGGTATTATTTTGCGCTGTTGCTTACCTTTAACCATAAAAGGACGTGATCATGAAGAAATCCCTCCTCGTAGCATCCCTGCTGGCAGCTGTTGCACTGGCTGCGTGCAACAAGAGCAGCGATCAGGCCGCTGCGCCGGCTAGCGACGCAACCGCTGCTTCGGCGCCGGCTGCTGCTGCTTCGGACGCTGGTGCTGCCGCTTCGGACGCTGCTGCTGCTGCGAGCGACGCTGGTGCTTCGGCTGCTGCCGCTGCTTCGGACGCTGGTGCTGCCGCTTCGGACGCAGCCGCTGCTGCGTCGGCTGCTGCTCCGGCTTCGGGCGCGAGCAACTAAGCATTCGCGCGACGCCCGTGCGGAGTTCACCTCCGGCGGGCCTTGCTGCGAACCGTTGCACATTCCGGCGGCTTCGCCCGATGTGCAGCGGGCAAGCAAAAAAGCCACGAACTTTCGTTCGTGGCTTTTTTGCTATCCGCCCTGCATAAAATGTGACAGCAACGCGCCGCAACCCTCAATCCGCGGGATCTTCCCCATCCCCATCAAAGAACGCCTTCACCACGTCGATCTCACGCGTACGTTTGAACGGCGGCAGGCTCTGCCAGATGCGCCGGCCGTACGGCTTGTCGACGAGGCGCGTGTCGCAGATCATCAACACGCCGCGATCGGTTTCCGCGCGGATCAGCCGTCCTGCGCCCTGCTTGAGCGTGATCACCGCCTGAGGCAACTGGTGGACCGCGAACGGGCTCAATCCCTTCTTCGTGAGCGCATCGAGCCGCGCAGCCAGCACCGGGTCGTCGGGCGGCGCGAAAGGCAGCTTGTCGATCACGACGAGCGAGAGCGCGTCGCCGCGCACGTCCACGCCCTCCCAGAAGCTCTGGCTGCCCACGAGGATCGCATTGCCATAAGCGCGGAAGCGCTCCAGCAGTTCTGTGCGGCTCGCGTCGCCCTGAACGAGCAGCGGCGTGTTCCAGCCGCGTGCCTCGATCGTATCGCGCAGCTTCGCGGCAATCCGGTCCACCGCGCGCAGCGTCGTGCACAGCATGAAAACGCCCCCGCCCGAGGCCTCGATGGCCGGCAGCGCCGCTTCGAACACGGCGTCGGTGAACTGCGGCGACGACGGCTGCGGCATGTTGCGCGGCACGTAGAGCAGCCCCTGCTGGGGATAATCGAACGGGCTGGGCAGCGTCATCGACCGGCGCGAATTCAGGCCCATCTGCGCCGCATAGTGCGTGAAATCGCCGCGCACCGAGAGCGTCGCCGACGTGAAGATCCACGTGCGCGGCACACCGGCGCGCTGCTTCGCGAAGATCGGCGCCACCGACAGTGGCGTCTCGTGCAATTGCACCGTATGCGAGAAGACCTCGACCCAGCGGACCTTCTCGTCAGCGTCGGCGTGATCGTCGTCGCCTTCCCTGGTGGCTTCCGCTGCCCCGGGCTCTCGTACGGTTGCGGTACCCGCTTGCGGCGCCGTCCATCCCGCCAGCACGCCTTGTAGTTCGCGCGCACGGCGCAGGCACGCGCCTAGCGACTCCGCGCGCTCCGCCTGCCCTGCCAGCGCCGTTGCCAGCGTACCGAGTTCGGTCTGCAGCGCGTCGAGCGCATCGAAGAGCAGGTGGTCCTCGGCAAGCTGCGTGATCGACAGCCGTAGCGAGTCCTCCTTGAAGGCGAGCCGCACATCGCGCGCGGCGCGCTCGAGCGCCGCGCCGAGCTTGACCCACTCGACCGCGTCGCGCGCATGGCTCAGGCCCTCGGCCACGCAATCGCGTGCGAGCTCGAGGAACTGCGAGGTCGAGAGCGTCTCGCCGAAGAACAGCGTCGCCGTTTCCGGTAACTGATGGGCTTCGTCGAAAATGATCGTGTTCGCGCTCGGCAGCAGTTCAGCCATGCCCGTATCGCGCAACATGATGTCCGCGAAAAACAGGTGGTGATTCACGACCACGATATCCGCCTGCTGCGCCTCCCGGCGTGCCTGCATCACGAAGCAGTCCTTGTAGTGCGGACATTCCTGGCCCAGACAGTTCTCGCGCGTGGACGTCACCATCGACCAGACCGCCGCCGTCTCCGGCACGCTCGCAAGCTCGGCCTTGTCGCCCGAGCGTGTGATCTTCGCGAAGCGCACGATCTCCTGCAGGTAAGACGTTTCCTGGCGCGACGGCAGCCGGCCGTTGTCGGCCGTGCGCTGCAGGTAGTAGTGGCACAGGTAGTTCGAGCGCCCCTTGAGCATCGCGACGCTCACGGGCACCGCGAGCGCATCGCGCACCGTGGGGATGTCGCGCTGGAAGAGCTGGTCCTGGAGGTGCTTCGTGCCGGTCGAAACGACCACCTTGCCGCCCCAGAGCATGGCCGGCACGAGATAGGCGTAGGTCTTGCCGGTGCCCGTGCCGGCCTCGACGATCAGCGTGTTGTCGCCGGCCTCGGCAACGGTATTCGCTGCCTCGCCGGCGGCATCGCTACCACCCGGCTGACGCCGCGCCGGGCGCGCCTTCAGCTCGAACGCCTCCGGCTCGGGCAATCCCTTCGCGGCCGCCTCCATGGCCGCGGCCACGGCGCGCGCCATTTCGATCTGCGAGGCGCGCGGGCGATAGCCGTCGATCTCGCGGGCAAGCAGTCCGTCAGCGGCGAACAGATTTTCGAGTTCGGCTGCGCGGCGCGCGGTCAGCGCCGCCGGGGCCCCGGCACGCGACGGACGTGCGTCGGCATCCGGCACACCGTCTTCGGGCGCAGGCCGGGATTGCGAAACGGTCGTTGAATTCAAGGCAAGCGGTTCCTGCTCGGTTCGGCGGGCGCGGCACTGCGGATTCCGCGCCCCGGCGCCTGCCGGAACCCGGACTCAGCCGTGCCCGTTCGAAGTCTTCGTTGAATCGGGGTCCAGCTGCAATTGCAGCAGGATGATGTTGTCCTTGACCTTGAGCTTGCGCTTCTTGAGCTTCTGCAATTCGACATCGTCGCATCCCGGCGTCTCGGCCATCCGGTCGATCAGACGGTCCAGATCGCCGTGCTCGGACTCCAGCTGGAGTATCCGGTCCTGAAGGACCGTGGACTTGACTTCACGTTGCTCGCGCATGCTCGCCTCCTCGTGTTGAGCGGCGTGCCTCTTGTCGGTCGGCGCGCCTGAGGTTGCTGTCTGGCCAGGAAAAACGTGCTACTGGTCCTGCTGCTGCATCTGCTGCTGTTGTTGTTCTCGCTGCTGCTCTTGTTGCTGTTGCTGCTTTTGCTGCGCCTTCTCGGCCGCCTGCTTCTGACGCTGCTCCACGTCAGCCTTGTGCTTCGCCGCGTCTTCCTGCTTCTGCTGGAAGTGCTCGGCTTTCTGCTGCCGCTCTTCGGCCTGTTGCTGGCCCTGGCGGTGAGCCTCGTCCAGCTTCTGCTGGAAGTCGGATTGCTTCTGGTCGTACGCCGACTGGTTCGCCGCGCGCTGGGCCTGCGACTGCTCGCCCGAGCGCTGGGCCTGATCCAGTGCGTGCTGTTGCTGCTTCTGCTGATACGCCTGCTCGTTCGCCGCGCGCTGCGGGGCTTCCGCCGCGCGCTGGGCCTGATCCAGCACGTGCTGCTGTTGTTTCTGCTGATACGCCTGCGCGTTTGCCGCTTCATTGGCGGCACGCTGCGGCGCATTGGCCGCATCTTGCGCCTGCTGCAACGCAGCCTGTTCGTCGCGGTGCCGCGCGCGCTCCGTGCGCTGCTCCTCGTCGAGCTTCAACTGTTCGCCACGAATGTCCGCCTGCACGGCCCGCATCTGGTCGCGCGCCGTGCCGAGGCAGTGGTTCACGAAAAACTTGCTGTAGCAGTCGTGCTGCGCGACTGCATAGCGATAATTATTCTCCGCCGAGCGGCGGTCCAGCACCTTCTGCCGTGCATCGAAGCCTGCCTGCACGCTGTCCTGCGCGCTGCTTTCCCCCGCAACTGCGCTTGCACCCGCCGCCGACGCCGCATCCAGCGGCCTCGCCGTGACGCCCGTTCCCGACGCCACCCAGGGCACGCCTGGGCTATTGTCCCGCGGCGCCACGGACGGCATCGCGGCACTGGCTGCCTGCGCCCTCCCGGCCGACACCGCCGTACCGGACGCCGGATCTTCCTGGGCCACTGCCGGCACGCTCGCCGCGGCGTACAGTGCGACGGCACAAGCTGCCAGACGGGTGGCGGTACGCCACTGGGCGCCGCTCCGCGTACGGAGGTTGGCAAGGTTCAAGCCGGGGGACAAACCGGGAAGCAAGCGGGAGATCGTCAACGTCTTCGGATGGCTGCGGGACATGCCCGAAATTCTAACACCCCCCGGGTTGAGCGCTCCGGCATTTATGGCAAAATGCCCCGCTCTACCGGCCGGCGGACCGCCCCCCTCCGGGGCCCTTTCCGTTCGGCCGCGCAAGTGCAACCCGATCCCGAAGCCTGTTCGCGCAAGCGTTGCCAGGCCCTACAGGAAGACCCAGACCCTATGACGGAAACCGTAGCACTCAAGATCGTCCAGCGTATCGCCGCCGAACTGACCGTACAGCCTCGCCAGGTGGCAGCCGCCGTGCAGCTTCTCGACGAAGGCTCGACCGTTCCGTTCATCGCCCGGTACCGCAAGGAAGTCACGGGCAATCTCGACGATACGCAGTTGCGCACGCTCGAAGAGCGGCTCCTGTACCTGCGCGAGCTCGAAGAGCGCCGCGCCACGATTCTCGCGAGCATCGAGGAACAAGGCAAGCTCACCGACGAGCTGCGCATGGCAATCGAAGTCGCGGACAGCAAGCAGGTCCTCGAAGACCTCTATCTGCCGTACAAGCCAAAGCGCCGCACTCGGGCTCAGATCGCGCGCGAAGCGGGTCTGCAGCCGCTCGCCGACGCGCTGCTCGGCAATCCGCTGCTCGATCCGCAGACGGAGGCCGCGCAATACGTCGATGCCGAAAAGGGTGTCGCCGATGTGAAAGCGGCCCTCGACGGCGCGCGCGACATCCTTTCGGAGCAGTTCGGCGAGACGGCCGAACTGCTCGGCAAGCTGCGCGAGTGGCTCCACAACGAGGCGCTCGTCAGCTCGAGCGTGGTGGAAGGCAAGGAAGGCGAAGAAGGCGAGAAATTCCGCGATTATTACGAGTACTCCGAAACGATCAGGACCGTGCCCTCGCACCGCGCCCTTGCACTCTTTCGCGGCCGCAACGCGGGCGTGCTGATGGTGAAACTCGGCCTCGGCGCCGAGCGGGACGCCCTGGTGCCGCATCCGGGCGAAGGGCGAATCGCGCGCCATTTCGGCATCGCGAACCAGGGGCGCGCCGCCGACAAATGGCTCTCCGACGTGTGCCGCTGGTGCTGGCGCGTGAAGGTGCAGCCGCACCTCGAAAGCGAACTGCTGACGGGCCTGCGCGAGCAGGCCGAGACCGAAGCGATCCACGTGTTCGCGCGCAATCTCAAGGACCTGCTGCTGGCCGCGCCGGCGGGCCCGAAAGCCGTGATCGGCCTCGATCCGGGTCTGCGCACCGGCGTCAAGGTGGCCGTGGTGGACCGCACCGGCAAGCTGCTCGCTACCGACACGATCTATCCGCACGAGCCGCGCCGCGACTGGGACGGCTCGCTCGCGAAGCTCGCGCGAATCGCCGCGCAAACCCAGGCGGAACTCATCAGCATCGGCAACGGCACCGCCTCGCGCGAAACCGACAAGCTCGCGAGCGAGCTGATCTCGCGCCATCCCGAACTCAGGCTGCAGAAGATCGTCGTGTCCGAAGCCGGTGCATCGGTTTATTCGGCATCCGAACTGGCGGCCAAGGAGTTCCCCGAACTCGACGTCTCGCTGCGCGGTGCCGTCTCCATCGCGCGCCGCCTGCAGGACCCGCTCGCCGAACTCGTGAAGATCGAGCCGAAGGCCATCGGCGTCGGCCAGTACCAGCACGACGTGAACCAGCGCGAGCTCGCGCGCTCGCTCGACGCCGTGGTCGAGGATTGCGTGAACGCCGTGGGCGTGGATGCGAACACGGCTTCGGTCGCATTGCTCGCACGCGTCTCGGGGCTGAACGCCACGCTCGCGCGCAATATCGTCGATTACCGCGATGCCAACGGCCCCTTCCCCTCGCGCGAGCATCTGAAGAAGGTGCCACGCCTTGGCGACAAGACCTTCGAGCAAGCCGCGGGCTTCCTGCGCATCAACGCCGGCGAAAATCCGCTCGACCGCTCGTCGGTGCACCCCGAAGCGTACACGCTCGTCGAGCGCATGCTCGCGAAGATCAAGCGCTCGATTGGCGACGTGCTAGGCAATCGCGAAGCGCTCTCGGGTCTCTCGCCCACTGAGTTCGTCGACGAACGCTTCGGGCTGCCAACGGTCCGCGACATCCTCAGCGAACTCGAAAAGCCGGGCCGCGACCCGCGCCCCGAGTTCAAGACCGCCACCTTCCGCGAAGGCGTCGAGAAAGTCTCCGATCTCGTGCCCGGCATGCTGCTAGAGGGCGTCGTGACGAACGTGGCGGCGTTCGGCGCGTTCGTCGACATCGGCGTGCATCAGGACGGCCTCGTGCACGTCTCCGCCATGTCCACGAAGTTCATCAAGGACCCGCACGAAGTCGTGAAGGCCGGCCAGGTCGTCAAGGTGAAGGTGCTCGATGTCGACGTGAAGCGCCAGCGCATCGCGCTCACCATGCGTCTGGACGACGATCCCGCAAGCGCCGCCCAGCGCAGCGGCAATGCGGGCAACAATTCCGGCAGCCGAAACGGCGGCAGCGGCAGCAATGCAGGCCGCCCGCAACGTTCGCGCGACCCGGAGCCGGGCGGCGCGATGGCAGCGGCGTTCGCGAAGCTCAAACAGCGGTAAGGCGCGAGCGCGGCGCTTCGCGCGCGGGGGCCTGTGGTGAGCAGGCTCGCGTCGCGCGACACCCCAACGAATAACGGCACCGAAGTGCCGTTATTTTATTTCCGCAGCACGCCGCGCGTCAGATCTCGATCTTCGTCCCCAGCTCCACCACGCGGTTGGCAGGAATGCTGAAGAAATCCGTGGGCTTCGCCGCGTTCTGGTGCATCCACGCGAACACGCGCTCGCGGAAGATCGACATGCCCGGCAACTGGGTAGGCACCACCGTCTCGCGAGCGATGAAGAACGACGTATCCATTATCTCGAAGGTCATGTCGTGCGTGCGGCCCACTTCCTGCAGCACCGCCTTCACGTCCGGCGTCTCGTTGAAACCGTAGTCCGCCTTCACGAGATAAAGCCCGCCGCCGATGTCCTGCACGCTCAGGCGCTCCGCCTCGGACACATAGGGAATGTCGCGAATCACGAAAGTCAGGAAGATGGTGCGCTCGTGCAGCACCTTGTTGTGCTTGAGGTTATGCAGCAGGCTGACCGGCACCAGCGTGTTGCTGCCGGTGAGATAAATCGCCGTGCCCGAAACGCGATGCGGAGGATGCGCGAGCAGCCCCTGCAGGAAGGGCATCAGCGGGATGCCGTCGGCGGCCGTGCGCTCCTTCACGATCATGCGCCCCTTGTACCAGGTCATGAGGAGGAAGAACAACAACGCGCCGATGCCGAGCGGCAGCCAGCCGCCCTCTTCGACCTTCAGCAGGTTCGCGCCGAAGAAGCCCAGATCGACCGCCAGGAAGACGCCGATGATCAGCGCGACGAGCGCCTTGTGCCACTTCCAGATTTCGATCATCACGACGCACAGCAGCACCGTGGTCATGACCATCGTCGCCGTCACGGCGATACCGTAGGCCGCGGCCAGATTGTCCGAGCTCTTGAAGCCGACCACGATGCACAGGATGACGAACAGCAGCAGCCAGTTCACCACCGGCACGTAGATCTGCCCGATCGCGAGATCGGACGTGTGCAGCACCTTCATGCGCGGCACGTAGCCGAGCAGGATCGCCTGGCTCGTGAGCGAATACGCGCCCGAAATCACGGCCTGCGAAGCAATCACGGTCGCCACCGTCGAGAGCACGACGAGCGGCAGCAGCGCCCAGTCGGGCGCGAGCAGGAAGAACGGATTCTCGATGGCGTGGTGGTCCTGCATCAGAAGCGCGCCCTGGCCGAAGTAGTTCAGCACGAGCGACGGCATCACGAGCACATACCAGGCCACGCGGATGGGCTTGGCGCCGAAATGGCCCATGTCGGCGTAGAGCGCTTCCGCGCCGGTGAGCACCAGCACCACCGAACCGAGCACGACATAAGCCTGCAACATGTGCGCGCCCATGAAGCTGACTGCGTAGTACGGATTGAGCGCGGCGATGACGCCCGGCGCCTGCACGATGCGCGACAGGCCGAGCACGCCGATGGTCACGAACCACAGCACCATGATCGGCCCGAACAGACGGCCGACGAGCGCCGTGCCGTGACGCTGGATCCAGAAGAGCGCGATCAGGATCACGATGGTGAGCGGCACCACGAGATGGGAAAGCTTGGGCGCCGCGATTTCAAGGCCTTCCACCGCCGAAATCACCGAGATCGCGGGCGTGATCACCGCGTCCCCGTAGAACATGCACGCACCGAAGATGCCGAGGCCGGTAAGGATCAGCGCGGCGCGGCTCGTGCGCTTGAACGAGCGTAACGCCAGCGCCATCAGCGCGAGCACGCCGCCTTCGCCGTTGTTGTCGGCGCGCATGACGAACAGCACGTACTTGACGCTGACGACGATCATGATCGCCCAGAACAGCAGCGAGATGACGCCGAGAATGGAGGTGTCGTTGAGCGGGATGCCGTGGTCCGGGCTGAATGCCTCTTTCAGGGAATAGAGCGGGCTCGTGCCGATGTCGCCGAACACGACGCCGATTGCCGCAACGGCCAGCGCCGGCAGAGGCTGCTTTGCCACGTGTGTGCTAGTTGTCATATACGCGGAGATCCGTTTTCGAGGCGGAAAATAAAAGCGACCGCTATTCTAAACCGGCTACGTGACCCCAACGACGCCCGTTGTGGTCATGCCACGTCTTCCGTTCCGGCGAAGTGTAGCATTGGCCCCCATTCTGTCTACCCTCACGTGTCCGTACAGGCTTTTGGGTCGCCCCGACACGAAAACGTCATGCAAAAAAAGCGGAGCCTCGAAAGGCTCCGCTTTTCACGACTGCCACAGAAGGTTCATTGGGTGCAATTGGATGCATTCACAACAAACCTTGTCCGGTGCCGTCAGGACTGCGATGGGGCTGCGTTCGCCTGCTGCAGGCCACGCTTGATCCACGCGCCCAGATTGTGCGGGCGCACCGTGTCCCACTCCTCGAACGGCTGGTGAATCCACGGATTGGTCGGCAGGTGCTGCACGAAGTAGTCGGGCTTCACCTTCGAGCAGCCCTTGTACCACAGCACCGCCGAACGCACGCCCGTCACCGCCGGATAACGCTCCTTGAGGTGCTGCTGCACGCGCGCGAGCGTGACGCCCGAATCGACGAGATCGTCGACGAGCAGCACGTTGCCCGCGAGTTCCCCGCGCGTCATTGTGATGTACTGCGCAATATCGAGGTCACCCTGCTCCGTGCCGGCGGCTTCGCGATACGAACTGGTCGCGAGAATCGCGAGCGGCAGGTCGTAGATGCGCGAGAGCTGATCGCCCACGCGCAGTCCGCCGCGCGCGAGGCACAGGATCTGGTCGAACTTCCAGCGCGATTCATGCACTGCAAGCGCGAGCAACTCGATCAGCCGGTGGTACTCGTCCCAGCCAACCCACAGGTTCTTCTCGTCGTTACGCGGGTCCATCATCTGAATCATCGTGCGCTACCCTTCATTTTCCTTGTTTTTTTCTTATTTTTTTCTTGCTTACGCCTTGAACGGGTGACGTAGCAGGATCGTCTCGTCGCGATCCGGACCGGTCGACACCATATCGATCGGCACGCCTGCCACTTCCTGCACGCGCGCGAGGTAGGCCTGCGCGCTCTTCGGCAGCGCGTCCCACTGCGTAATGCCGATCGTGCTTTCCTTCCAGCCCGGGAAGGCCTCGTAGACCGGCTCGCACTCCGCGACCTGAGAAGCGCCGCGCGGCAGGATGTCGACATCCTTGCCGTTCACCTTGTAGCCCACGCAGAGCTTCACTTCGTCTAGGCCGTCGAGCACGTCGAGCTTCGTGATGCACAGGCCCGTCACCCCGTTGATCTGGATCGAGCGGCGCAGCGCGGCGGCGTCGAGCCAGCCCGTGCGGCGCGGACGGCCCGTGACCGAACCGAATTCCTTGCCGACCTTCGCGAGCGTGAGGCCGACTTCTTCCTGGCGGTCGGCGTTGTCGGCGTCGTAGAGCTCGCTCGGGAACGGGCCCGAACCGACACGCGTGCAGTACGCCTTCGTAATGCCAAGGATGTAGTTGAGCTGCTGGGGACCCACGCCCACACCCGCCGATGCCGCGCCCGCCACGCAGTTGCTCGACGTGACGTACGGATAGGTGCCGTGATCGATGTCGAGCAGCGTGCCCTGCGCGCCTTCGAACAGCAGGCTGCCGCCCGAGCGGTTGACGTCATAAAGGCGACGCGAAACGTCCGTTACCATTGGCTTCAGACGGTCGGCGTAGCTCAGCATCGTGTCGAGCGTCTGCTGGAAGTCCACCGGCGCCGCGCCCAGGTACTGCGTGAGCACGAAGTTGTGATAGTCGAGGTTGTCGCGCAGGCGCTCGGCGAACAGTTCCGGCTCGAACAGATCCTGCACGCGCATGCCGCGGCGCGCGACCTTGTCCTCGTACGCCGGGCCGATGCCGCGGCCGGTCGTGCCGATCTTCGCCGCGCCGCGCTTCGCTTCGCGCGCCTGGTCGATGGCGATGTGATACGGCAGGATCAGCGTGGTCGCGTCGGAGATGAAGAGGCGCCTCTGGACGTCGATGCCCGCGCTTTCAAGCTCGCCGATTTCCTTGAACAGGGCCTCGGGCGACAACACCACGCCGTTGCCGATGTAGCAGGCAACGCCCGCGCGCATGATGCCCGACGGAATGAGGCGAAGAATGGTCTTCTTGCCGCCGATGATGAGCGTGTGGCCGGCGTTGTGACCGCCCTGGAAACGCACCACGCCTTGCGCGTGGTCCGTCAGCCAGTCGACGATCTTGCCCTTGCCTTCATCTCCCCACTGGGTGCCCACGACGACGACGTTGCGTCCCGGGGTTACATTCACTGCGCTGGCAGACATGGTGTTTCGTTAGCTGGTTAAAAACGTATTCTACCTGGGTTCGCGCGCGAGCCCGCTTTTTTTCCCGAAATAGCGGGAATTTCCCTTATCTCTCAACGGCCTGGGCGAGCTCGATCACTTACCGGGACGCTCAGGCTCGCGCTTCGACCACCCACGCTCCGCTGCGCTCGATCAGCACGCGGTCGAACGCGAATTCGTCCATATCGTGCTCGTGGCCCGGCAGCGCCTGGATCACGACCTCGCCCGCGTCGCGCAGCGCCGCCACGGCGGTGCGCAAGGCCTCGTCGTGCCGCCAGGGCGCGAGGATCGCGCTGCTGCGCGCCTCGACGGGCGAAATACGGGCCACTTCGCGCAGGTCGAGCGAGAAGCCTGTTGCGGCACGCGCGCGGCCATAGGCCTCGCCCACTTTGTCGTAACGGCCGCCGCGCGCCACGGCGTTCGGCACGCCGTCCACGTAGGCCGAGAACATCACGCCGCTGTGATAGGCATAGCCGCCCAGATCGGCGAGATCGATCATCAGCTCCGCCCCGTCGATCTCGCTCACGAGAAATGCCAGATCGTCCAGCGCGCGTGCGATGCCCGGCAGCGCTGGCAGGCGCGTGCGCGCCTCTTCCAGCACGCTGGCGTCGCCGTAGAGCGAGGGCAGCGCACGGAGCGCGTCGCGCGTGAGCGGCGCGAGCGCCTCGGTCAATTCGGCGAGGCGCGGTACGTCCTTGCCCGCCAGCGCTTCATGGAGCGCGTCGCCAAGCGCCGCTACGGCCGGATCGGCTTCGACGAGCGCCGCGAGCACGCCCGCGTGGGACAGGTCGAGACGCACCTTGGCGAGGCCCGCGAGACGCAGCGCGTCGAGCAGCAATTGCTGGATTTCGAGGTCGGCTTCGAGCCCGGCATGGCCATAGATTTCAGCGCCGATCTGGATCTGCTCGCGCGTGGCATGCAGGCCGCGCGGACGCGTATGCAGCACGTTGCCCGCGTAGCACAGGCGCGTCACGCCCTGGCGGTTCAGCAAGTGCGCGTCGATGCGCGCCACCTGCGGTGTGATGTCCGCGCGCAGGCCGAGCGTGCGGCCCGACAACTGATCGACGAGCTTGAACGTGCGCAGGTTCAGGTCGCGCCCGGCGCCGGTGAGCAGCGATTCGAGATATTCGAGCAGCGGCGGCATGACCATCTCGTAGCCGTACGCGCGGAAGCGGTCCAGCAGGTGGCGGCGCAATTCTTCGATCTTGCGCGCCTCGGACGGCAGCACGTCCGCAATATTCTCGGGAAGTAACCAGGTCGACATCGGTTGAGTCCTACTACTATGAAGGCAATCAGGTTGCGAGCATGAGGATCACGAGGCCAAGGCCCATCACGATCAGCCCGCCGATCCGGATGTGATGCGGCGGCCGCTCGGCGATTCTACGAAACGTATCGCGCCAGGCCGTCGGAAAAACGAACGGGAACATACCCTCGATAATCAGCATCAGCGCGATCGCGAGCAACAGGGAGCCAGCCAGGTTCATGCCAAAGAACGCGCCGTGCGCGCGGTGTCTCGTTTAGTGTTTGTGCTCAGGAGCCGGTGCCGGCGCGGTGTCGCCGTTCGGACCGCGCATGAAGCGGAAAAAGTCGCTCGACGAATCGACCACGACGACGTCGCCGGGTTTGAAGCTGTCGCGCAACGCCTGCATGCTCTGATAGAACTGGTAGAACTGCGGGTCGCGGCCGAAGGCCTCGGCGGCGATCGCGGCGGCCTTGCCATCGCCTTCGCCCTTGATGGCCTGCGCCTGCGCATAGGCATCCGCCAGCACGCCCTGCTGCTTGCGCTCGGCGTCGTCCTTGATCTGCTGCGCCTCGGCCGCACCCTGCGCGCGTTCGTCGGCCGCGGTCTGCTCGCGTGCGGCGCTCATGCGCTTGTAGACGACATCCGCCAGTTCGGGCGGATAGTCGAGGCGCGTAAGTTCGATGTCGATCACGTCGATGCCGAGCGGCGCGGCCGCTTCGCGCAGCGCGTCGCGCGCGCCGTTGGCGACGGCTTCCTGCTGCGCGAGCGCAGCGGTCAGCGTAACCTTCGAGAACGCGTCGGAAAGCGCGTCGCGCGACAGCGAGGCAAGCCGGTCGGCGAGCGTTTGCGGGTCGCCCTTCGTTGCGGCGAAGAGCTTGAGCGGGTCGGCGATGCGATAGCGGATCACCGGGTTCACGAGCAGCTCGGTTTTGTCGGACGTCGTGTAGCGGTCCGCGTCGGGCGCGTCGAACGCCTGGACGCGGGTATCGATGTACGTCGCGGTCTGGAACGGCGGCGGCAGCTTCACGTGCAGCCCCGGCCCCGCGAGCGTCGCCGGACTGCCGCCCGAGGACGAAACGACGGCAACGTGGCGCGGATCGACGACGAACACCGACGACGAGGCAACGAGCGCGGCCACCACAACGACAACGACGAGCGCAATGATTCGGTTCATAGGGGCGCTCCGTTATTGCACGTCGTCTTCACGCGTGCGGCTGCGGAACGCATCGCGCGAACGCAATGCGTCGCTGGCGGCCGCAGCAGCGTCGCTGGCCGAGGGCGCGGAAGCGGCAGCGGCCGGTTCCGCGGCGCCCTGCTGCTGCGCGCCGTCCTGGGCGCCTTGCTGCTGCGCATCGCTCGACGCGGGCGCCGCCGCAGGCGGCGCTTCGGAAGCGGCCGGGGCCGACGCTGCGGCGGCCGCCGCGGCGCGCTGACGCGTCGCGTCGACGATCTTGTCGAGCGGCAGATAGATCACGTTGTTGCCGGACTTGCTGTCGACGAACACCTTCGTCGTATTCGAGTAGATATGCTGCATGGTCTCCAGATACATGCGCTCGCGAATCACGGCCGGAGCCTTCGCATACTGCGCGTAGACCTGCATGAAGCGGTCCGCGTCGCCCTGAGCCTCGGCGACCACGCGTTCGCTATAGGCCTTCGCGTCATCGATCAGACGGGCACCGTCCGCCTGCGCGCGCGGCAGCAATTCGTCCGCGTAGGCCTGCGCGTCGCGCTTTGCGCGATCGCGGTCCTGGTGCGCCTTGGCGGCGTCGTCGAAGGCGGCCTGCACCTGGTCAGGCGCCTGCACGCTCTGGATCGTGACGCCGGTCACGCCAAGCCCGGTCTTCGCCTCGTCGAGCGAGTGCTGGATCGCGTCGGCAAGCTGCGCGCGGATCGGTTCGCGATCGGCGTACAGCAGCTCATTCGTGCTGCGCGCGCCGACCACCGTACGCACCGCCGCCTGCGCGGCCTGCGTGACGGCGAGATCCGGATCGACGCTCTGGAACAGGTAATCGGTCGGTTGCTTCACCTGGTATTGCACCGTGAAGCGCACGTCGAGCATGTCGCCGTCGTGCGTGAGCACGGACGCGTCCTTGACGTTGGCCGGGCGCACGAGGTTGCTGCGGCCGATCTCGACCGAGCGGATCTGACCAACGTTCACCACTTCATGAGTCTGGAACGGATACGGCAGGCGCCAGTGGACGCCTTCGCCGACGGTCTGCCGGTACTGGCCGAACTGCAGCACGACACCGGCCTGCCCTTCCTGGATGACATAGACGCCGCTGCCCACGTAGATCGCGATGAGCACGCCGATCACGATGCCGACGCCGATGCGCGCGCCGTTGCCGTTATCGGGACGCGGACCGAGGCCACTGGGCCCCTTGCCCTTGCGGCCGAAGAACGCCGAGAGACGGCGGTTGAAGTCGCGCCACATCTCGTCGAGGTCGGGCGGGCCATCGCCACTGCCGTTGCCGTTCTTGCCCGGGGGCCGGCGCGAGTCGTCCGTGCGCTGGCCATCGCCGTCGCCGCGACCCCAGCGGGGATCGTTCAGCGAGAAGATGGTGCGCGCGCGCTGCCAGCCAGACCGCTTGTTGTAATCGTTCACCTGTGTTCGTTCACCAGAGTAGACAGCGGATCAATGCGTGCGGGTCGCGCCCGCCTCCACCGGCCGGCGCCGGGCACGGCGTCAGCGGCCGTGTTCCGATTCCCTGCGAGATTCGTGGGACACCGCATTCCAGTCGGCGGCGAGCGGTTGTGGCGCGTCGGCAATCGCGCTGGTTATCCCGTGGGTCGACCCGCTGGCAATCCCGCCGGTTACCCCATTGTTCATCGGTTCAGCCGCCGCGATTTCGGCGATGGCGGCGCGCAGCGCATCCAGTCCGACGCCCGTGCGCGCGCTCAAAAAGACGCGCGAAATATTACCATATTCGTCCCGCTCGACCGTCCCGCCGCGGGCCGCCAGTTCGGGTACCGCGTCGATCTTGTTGAATACCAGCACCTGGCGGATCGTATCTGCGCCGATCTCGTGCAGCACCGCGTTCACCTGATCGATCTGATCGAGGCGCACGGAACTCGACGCATCCACGACGTGCAGCAAAAGATCGGCCTGCACGGTTTCTTCTAGCGTCGCGCGAAACGCGGCGACGAGTTGGTGAGGCAGCTCGCGGATGAATCCGACCGTATCCGAGAGCACGATCTGCCCGACCTCGCCGCCCAGCCAGACGCGCCGCGACGTGGTATCGAGCGTCGCGAACAACTGGTCCGCCGCATACGCCTGCGCCTTCGTCAGCGCATTGAAGAGCGTGGACTTGCCCGCGTTCGTATAGCCGACGAACGACACCGACATGGTCTGGTTGCGCTGGCGCTGGCGCCGCTGCGTGCCGTGCTGACGCCGCAGTTTGGCGAGCCGGCCCTGCAGCATCTTGATGCGTTCGCCGATCAGCCGGCGGTCGGTTTCGAGCTGCGTTTCGCCAGGGCCGCGCAGGCCGATACCGCCTTTCTGGCGCTCGAGGTGGGTCCATGCGCGCACGAGGCGCGTGGCGAGATACTGCAACTGTGCGAGCTCGACCTGCAGCTTGCCTTCGTGGCTGCGGGCGCGCTGCGCGAAGATGTCGAGAATGAGGCTCGTTCGATCCACCACGCGACGGTTCAGCGTGCGCTCCAGATTGCGTTGCTGGGCGGGCGACAGTGCGTGATTGAAGATGACGATTTCGACGTCGTTTGCCTCGCAGGCAAGACGCAGTTCGTCGGCCTTGCCGCTGCCGATGAACATGGCGGCATCGGGGCTCGAGCGTCGGCCGGTGAGCGTGACGGCGGGATTGGCGCCCGCACTCTGTGCGAGCAGGCTGAGTTCTTCGAGGCTGGCGTCGAAATCGGTCTTGCCGAAGTCGATGCCCACAAGTGCGGCGTTGGTCAAATTAGCGGATGTCAAAATGAAAACGGCCGGTCCGGCTCGCCCTTGCGGCGCTCCGGACCGGCCGTACCGTGGATCAGGACGCTTCCGTGTCCGGGTGGAAGTTCACCGGACGAGCGGGCACGACCGTGGAAATGGCGTGCTTGTACACCATCTGCGTAACCGTATTACGGAGCAACACGACGTACTGGTCGAACGATTCAATGTTCCCTTGAAGCTTGATGCCGTTGACCAGATAGATCGAAACAGGCACGTGCTCCTTGCGCAGCGCGTTCAAAAACGGGTCTTGTAACAATTGCCCTTTGTTGCTCATAGCAAACTCCGTATTTTTTTGCAGGTTTAACTTGGATTGGGGCCGAAAAAAAAGAAATCCGGCACCAATCGCTACACTATAGCCGATTCTCACAGGCTGGCGCGCATCCCGACCGTCCGGCCAGGGGCGACCGGAGACGTCATGCGCGCGAGCGTACAGAACTCAGCTTTTGTCAGTGTAGGGATTCGTCGAGGAACGAAACTCTATGCGCAATGGAGTCCCGGTCAGCGAGAAAGTTTCCCGGAAACGGTTCTCCAGATAGCGCTTGTAGGTATCCGTGACCGCATCGAGCGCGTTGCCGTGGATCACGATGATGGGCGGGTTCTGCCCCCCCTGGTGCGCATAGCGCAGCTTCGGACGCACCGGGCCGCGGCGGCGCGGCTGCTGGAACTCCACGGCGTCGATGAGCGCGCGCGTGAGCTTCGGCGTGGGCAGTTTCGCCATCGCCGCGGCATAGGCCGCGTCGACCGAGCGCATCAGCGCGCCGATGCCGAACTTCTCCGTCGCCGAAATAAAGTGGAACTTCGCGAATTCGAGGAATTTCAGCTTGCGCAGCAAGTGGTGCTTGATCTGCTCGCGCGCATGTTCGTCGAGGCCGTCCCACTTGTTCACGGCCACCACGAGCGCACGGCCCTGCTCCACCACGAAGCCCGCGATGTGCGCGTCCTGATCGGAAATTTCCTGATGCGCGTCCAGCATCAGGATCACGACGTTGGCGTCCGCGATCGACTGCAGCGTCTTCACCACCGAAAACTTTTCGATAGCCTCGAACACCTTGCCGCGGCGGCGCAGGCCGGCCGTGTCGATCAGCGTGTACTTCTTGCCGCCGCGCTCGAAGTCGATATAGATCGAGTCGCGCGTCGTGCCCGGCATGTCGAACGCGATCACGCGGTCCTCGCCGAGCAGCGTGTTCACGAGCGTCGACTTGCCGACATTCGGGCGGCCCACGATCGCGATCTTCACGCCATGCTTTTCGGCGTCCTCTTCACTTTCCTCGGGTTGATCGGCATAAGCCTGGTCGAGCGCTTCGCTGATCATCTCGGTCACGCCGTCGCCGTGCGCGGCCGAAATCGCGCGCGGGTCGCCAAGGCCCAGCTCGTAGAACTCCGCCGCGACGGACGTGTACTTCATGCCCTCGGCCTTGTTGATCACGAGGAAGATCGGCCGGCCCGTCTTGCGCAGGTAGTCGGCAATATGCTTGTCCTGGGGCGCGAGGCCGTTGCGTCCGTCGCAGATGAACACGACGATGTCGGCCTCTTCCACGGCCTGGCGCGTCTGGCGCGCCATCTCGTGCAGGATGCCGTCCTTCGCGACGGGCTCGAAGCCGCCGGTATCGACTACGAGGTACGGACGATCGCCCACCCGCCCCTCGCCGTAGTGGCGATCGCGCGTGAGGCCAGGCAGGTCGGCCACCAGCGCGTCGCGCGAACGCGTGAGCCGGTTGAACAGCGTGGATTTCCCCACATTGGGGCGCCCAACGAGGGCGATTACGGGTTTCATCTGATCTTTTCTACGGTAAGGCGCAGCGCCGGAAAGTCCGGCATGCTGCGCAGCAACGCCCTGCGCCAGCAGGGTGGCATCGGTTGCAAATTATCATGAAACAGGCGCGATGCCCGAGCCCGGCGTACGGCCTCGCGTAGGGTCCGCAAGGCAGGACGCGCCGGGCGCTCGCCCGGAAAGCGGTTGGAGCGGGATTCCCGCTCGCGGCTGTTGCGCCGTTAAAACGCACGCGGCCGGCTGGAGCCGGCCCTCTGCGGGCAGCGCACGGCCTTGCCGGCGCGCCCTTATCGTCCATAAGCGCTTCGAAAGTCCGGCGAGCCGCCCACGGACGGCTCGCGCGACGAACGTCGCTTACTGCTGCGGACGCAGACCGTACAGGTCGCCGTCCTTCGTCTGCACGACGAGCGTGTTGCCGGCCAGCACCGGCGCCGCGACGATCGGGCTGCCGTCGGTCTTCACGCGCGAGACGAAGCTGCCGTCATCGAGCGAGAGGAAGTGCACGTAACCCTGATAGTCGCCCATCACGACGGCATGACCCAGCAGCACCGGCACGCTCAGGTCGCGGTTCTTGAGCTTGTCGGAGCTCCATGCCTGCGCGCCCGTCGCAACGCTATAGGCGTGCACGACCGACCAGTCGTCCGCGCCGACTACGGCGACATCGTCCTGGGCGATACCGCTCACGCTCGAGAACGGCTTCTCCCACAGCGCGCGGCCCGAGTTCGCATCGAAGCAGCCGAGCTGGCCCTGGAACGTGACCGCGCAGGTCGTCGCGCCGATCAGCGTGGGCGGACCGCTCACGTCATTGATACGCTCGACCTCGGTCACACCCTTCGGGTAGGACACCGGCGTTTCCCAGAACGCGTCGCCCGTCTGCAGGTTGATCGCCGCAAACGCGCCACCCGGGAAACCCGCGAGCACGGCCTGATCGCCCGCGAAGGTCATGCCGGCCGAGACGCGCAGATTGAGCGGCACCGCCCGATTGCGGTACGCCCACTTCTGCTCGGCCGTCTGGGCGTTGAAGGCAATGATCTGACCGTCGATCGTACGCACGATCACGAGACCGTTGCCGACGAGCGGCGGCGAAATGATCTCGCCCGGCGCGGTCGCCTGCCACAGCAGCTTGCCGTTGTTGTCGAGGACATCGACCTGGCCCTTCAGGCCGCCCACGGCCGTCAGGTTGCCGTCGCTGCCCACGCCCGCCGAAAGGTCGTCCTTGAGCTTGACCTTCCAGATTTCCTTGCCGGTCTGCGCGTCGAACTTCGCGACCGAGCCGTTCGCGCCCGCCGCATAAACGGCGTCGCCCACGGCGACCGGCGAGAACAGGTAGCGGCCGGCCTTGCCGACGCTCGCCTTCCATACCTGCTGGACGTTGAGCACCGGCTTGAACTCGGTGAGCGGCACCGGATCGCGGCGCTCGTCCTTGCTCGACGAGCAGGCCGCGAGTGCAAGGACAGTCATCGCGCAGGCGACGGGCACAACGTATCGTTTCAGCAGATTCATCGGTTAGCGAAGCATGAATGGGTGGAATTAGTGGGAGTTCGCCGGGCGTTTACGCGTCAGCCGCCCAGCGCGTCCAGCTTGAACTGGATGAGCTGGCGCTCGGACGCATCGCTCTTCGGGAGACTGTCGAGCGCGAGCTGGTAGGCCGCGCGCGCGTCGTCGCGCTTGCCGGCGGCAGCCAGCAGGTCGCCGCGGCCATCCGCGACGATGCCCTTGAACGGGCCCGAATCGGGTTGCGGAATCAGCGCGAGGCCCTGGTCGTAAGCCTTCTCGTCAAGCAGAAGCGAGGCGAGGCGCAGCTTTGCGATCTGGCGGAATTCGTCGTCCTTCGCATGGTCGGCGGCCCATTGCAACTGCGCCTTCGCGCCCGCTTCGTCGCCCGCCATGTAGAGCGCCTTCGCGACGCCCAGCGCCGTCATCTGCGCGTAGGCCGTGCCGCCGAAGCGGTCTTCCATGTCGGACGCGATACGCGCGAGCAGCGCCTTGTCGCTGCCGCTCTCGGCCTGCTGCACCTGGTCGTACAGCACGGCGGCTTCGGCGGCCTGATGGCGTTGCCAGTAATTCCAGCCGTTCCACCCCGCGAGGGCGAGCAAGGCAATCAGAACGATCCAGGTGGAGGCATTACCCCACTGCGCCCACCATGCCTTGAAGCTCTCGATCGATTCCTGTTCGTCGTGGTAACTCATCGCGAAGCGATTCCTTGTTCTTTGTTCAGTCGTCGCCGTCTTCGGCGGATGCAACCATCGCATTGATCAGATATTCGGTCAAGTCCTCGACCGGCACGGTCTGCTGCTCGTTGCGCGCCTCGGCGGCCACGCCGCGCAGGGGTTTCACGCCCACCACGCCCTGCGCCACTTCGTCCTCGCCGAGCACCACGGCGAACGCGGCGCCGCTCGCGTCGGCCCGCTTCATCTGCGACTTGAAGCTCGCGGTCTGGCCGTCGGCGCTGCAGTGCAGGATCACATCAAGGCCGGTGTCGCGCAGACGCTCGGCCACGATGAAGGCCTGCTCGCGCGCGGCCTCGCCCTGGTGGACAACGTAGACGTCGCAACCTTCGTCCTCGGGCACGAGATCCTCTTCCTTCAACAGCTCGAGAATGCGCTCGATGCCCATCGCCCAGCCGCACGCCGCCGTCGGCTTGCCGCCCAGTTGCTCGATCAGCGGATCGTAGCGGCCGCCCGCGGCGACCGTGCCCTGTGCGCCAAGCTTGTCGGTCACCCATTCGAATACGGTCAGATTGTAGTAATCGAGACCGCGCACGAGACGCGGATTGATCTTGAACGGAATGTTGTTCGACTTGAGGATGCGCTGCAGCCCCTCGAAATGCGCGCGCGACTCCGCACCAAGGAAGTCGATCAGCTTCGGTGCGTTGTTCGCGATCTCCTGCAGCGCAGGATTCTTCGTGTCGAGCACACGCAGCGGGTTCGTGTAGAGGCGGCGCTTGCCGTCCTCGTCGAGTGCGTCGACGTGCTGTTCGAGGTACTTGATCAGTTCCACGCGATGCGCGGCGCGCTCTTCGGCCACGCCGAGCGTGTTGATCTCGAGCTTGATGCCGGTGAGGCCGAGGTCGTCCCACAGGCGCTGGCACATCAGGATGATTTCAGCGTCCGCATCGGGGCCCGCGAAGCCGAGCGCCTCCACACCCACCTGATGAAACTGGCGATAGCGGCCGCGCTGCGGACGCTCGTGGCGGAACATCGGACCGACGTACCACAGGCGCTTCGGACCGTCGTAGAGCAGGTTGTGCTCGATCGACGCGCGCACCGCAGCGGCCGTGCCTTCCGGGCGCAGCGTGAGGTTTTCGCCGTTGAGCGCGTCGGTGAAGCTATACATCTCTTTTTCGACGATGTCCGTCACTTCGCCGATACCGCGCGTGAAGAGCTGCGTGTGCTCAACGATCGGCGTGCGGATGTTCTGGTATCCGTACGAACGAAGCATCGACTTCACCGTGGTTTCAAAGAAGTCCCACAGCCCTGCGTCCTGCGGCAGGATATCGTTCATGCCCTTTACGCCGATGAGCTTTTCGGGCTTTCTTTTCTGTTCAGTCATCTGGTTGCGATAGACGGTGTTCGGTTGTGCGTACGGTGCTGCGCGTCGCTCAGGCCGTAGCTTCGGCCTTGCCGTATTTGCGCGCGACGTAGTCGCTCACGATCTGCTGGAATTCTTCGGCGATATGTTCACCGCGCAGCGTCTTGACCTTCTCGCCGTCGATAAAAACGGGAGCGGCCGGGTTTTCGCCCGAGCCCGGCAGGCTGATGCCGATGTTCGCGTGCTTCGATTCGCCGGGGCCGTTCACGATGCAGCCCATCACGGCCACGTTCATCGTCTCGACGCCGGGGAACTCGTCGCGCCACAGCGGCATCTGCGCGCGCAGATAGTTCTGGATCTGCGAAGCGAGTTCCTGGAACAGCGTGCTAGTGGTGCGGCCGCAGCCCGGGCACGCGATGACCATCGGCGTGAACGAGCGCAGGCCCATGGTCTGCAGGATTTCCTGGCCGACCACGACTTCGCCCGTGCGCGGCGCGCCCGGCTCCGGGGTGAGCGAGATGCGGATCGTGTCGCCGATGCCTTGCTGCAGCAGCACGGACAGCGCCGCCGTCGAAGCGACGATGCCCTTCGAGCCCATGCCCGCCTCGGTCAGGCCGAGGTGCAGCGCAAAGTCGCAGCGCTTCGCGAGTTCCTGATAAACGGCGATCAGGTCCTGCACGCCGCTCACCTTGCACGACAGGATGATCTTGTCGCGACCGAGGCCCAGTTCGACGGCGCGCTCGGCCGAGCCGATGGCCGACTGGATCAGCGCCTCGTACATCACGCTCTGCGCTTCCCACGGCTCGCTGCGCGCGCCGTTCTCGTCCATCATCCTCGCGAGGAGATCCTGGTCGAGGCTGCCCCAGTTCACGCCGATCCGCACGGGCTTGTCGTACTTCGCAGCCGCTTCGATCATCTGCGCGAACTGTGTGTCGCGCTTCGCGCCTTGCCCGACGTTGCCCGGGTTGATGCGGTACTTCGAGAGCGACTCGGCGCAGCCCGGATAATCGCGCAGCAGCAGATGGCCGTTGTAATGAAAGTCGCCGACGAGCGGCACGGTCACGCCCATGCGGTCGAGCTGCTCGCGGATCGCCGGAACCGCCGCCGCCGCTTCAGGCGTGTTCACGGTGATGCGGACGAGCTCGGAACCGGCCTGGGCAAGTTCCTTGATCTGGATGGCGGTACCGATCGCGTCGGCGGTGTCGGTGTTCGTCATCGACTGCACGCGCACGGGCGCGTCGCCGCCGATCGTCACGAGATTGCCGCCCCAGCGCACATGCACGCCGTGCGATTTGCGACGCGGCGCGTGGCCGCCGAGGACCGGCTCAGTCGAACAGATCTGGCTGATGCGGGACGAAGATTGCTGGTCGGTTTGCATCGAAAAACCCATTTACGCCTCGCGCACCGCGAAAGGCCTGCGCCTCATACGCCACGCGAATTGAAAAAGCGCCGCGGCCGGCAGGTTCCGGCCGCGACACGTGCCATGTCTTGATCAGGGCAGCACGAAGCGCGCCACGTTGCCGCGCGCCGACGCGTACTTCGACGCGTCCACCGGCTGACCGTCGAGGGTCATCGACTCGATGCCGGCCTTGTTGCCCACCGTAATCTTAAGCGGTTCGATACCCGTGATCTCGCGCGCGTCGCTGCCGTGGATCAAGCCGGAAAACACTTCCTTGCCGTCCTTCTGGCGCACGTTGACCCAGGTGTCCTGCGTCACGCGGATCGCGAACGTCGAGGTGTCGGCGCCCGTCGCGTCCGTCGACGAGGCGGACTGCGCAGCCGCCGCAGTCGTCGCTACCGCCGGCGTGCTTGCCGCCGGTTGCGCCGCGGCCGGCACGCTGGCCGGCGCTGCTACCGGTACGCTCGCCGGCGCGCTCTGCACGGCCGGCGGCGCGACATCCGACGGCGCATTCGTCTCGGTACCCGACGCGATGGCGTCGCTCGCTGCCTCATCGGCCGGCGCCGCCGACTGATCGCCCTGCGGCGCCGACGCTCCTTGAGCCCCCGCGGTCTGACCCTCGGTAACCGTGGCGGACGCCGCACTGGGCTGAGCGGCCGCGCCGTTGGCCATCGCCTTCAGGCGCGCAAACCAGGCCGACGACTCACCGCTGTTCGTGTGCCACATGGCTAGCGCGATCACCGCGACGATCACCGCCGCTACACCCCACAGCCACGAGCGGCGGCGCGGCGCTCCGCTGCCGCCCAGCGTGAGCGAGACGCGGCCGCCGCGCGGCAAATCCGCGCCGGCCGAAGCCGGCATCGACAGATCGGGCTGCGGCACGCCGCGCTCCTGGCGCAACGCCTGCGAAAACGGCGCGGGATCGGCGCCGAGCATCCTCGCGTAGCTGCGCACCACGCCAAGCGCGAAGGTGGTGTCGGGCAACTGGGAGAGGTCGCCCGCCTCGAGCGCGCGCAGCTTGTTCACCGCCACCTTGAGGCGCGCCGAAACGTCCTCGACCGACCACCCCTTCGCCTCGCGCAGTTGCGCGAGGCGCGCACCCGCCGCAGCCAGCGTATCGGGCACCGGCGGCACCGGCGGCACCGGCGACGGCGCGTCACCAGGCGCCGGACGACCTGCGTTGGTGTCTGTACCGAAAGGGTGCTGCGGCTCGCTCATCCCTAAATCCTTGCGTCGATTCTTTTCTATCCTGGAACCGGCCGGGTCGGCGCCTGTTCTGGCGCCCCGCCCCGATTCGCAGACCGTTTATAACAAAATGCGCGGCGTCTGTGCCGCTTCCGATCGCTTCTGCAACTTACGTTTCAATACAGCCGATGACGACGCGTCCCCCGTGCATTCGTCCCGGCTCTCCCGCTGCCGGTGCATTCAGTGCTGCACCGGTCTCACTTCTATGACTTTGCGCGCCGTACGCTCGGCGAGGCGCGTGCGGTCCTTCACCTCGCCTGCGAGCTGCCCGCAGGCCGCATCGATGTCGTCGCCGCGCGTCTTGCGCACGGTCGTCACGACGCCCGCATCCATCAGGATCTGCGCGAAACGCTTGATCGCCTCCGGTTTCGAGCGCAGCAAGCCCGATTCGGGGAATGGATTGAACGGGATCAAATTGAACTTGCACGGAACGTCACGCGTCACGGCGAGCAACTCGCGTGCGTGCTTTTCCGTGTCGTTCACGCCGTCGAGCATGCAGTACTCGAACGTGATGAAGTCGCGCGGCGCGACTTCCAGATAACGCTGGCAGGCCGCCATCAGCTCGCGCAGCGGGTACTTGCGGTTGAGCGGCACGAGCTCGTCGCGCAGCGCGTCGTTCGGCGCGTGCAGCGAAACGGCCAGCGCCACGGGCAATTCGGCGCCCAGCCGGTCCATCATCGGCACGACGCCCGAGGTCGAGAGCGTGACGCGTCGGCGCGACAGGCCGTAGGCGTTGTCGTCGAGCATCAGGCGCATCGCGGGCACGACCGCATCATAGTTCAGCAGCGGCTCGCCCATGCCCATCATCACGACGTTCGTGATGACGCGCTCGCCCTTGCCCTCGCCGCCGGTCGCCCGGCCGCCTTCGGCGCCAGGGAGCGAGGCGCGCAGCGCGAACTCCGCCATGCGCAACTGGCCGATGATCTCGGCGGTGGAGAGATTGCGCGAGAATCCTTGCTTGCCGGTGGAACAGAACCGGCAGTTGACCGCGCACCCCGCCTGCGAGGACACGCACAGCGTGCCGCGCGTCTCTTCGGGGATGAACACGGTTTCTACGGCGTTGCCGTTGCCCATGTCGACGAGCCACTTGCGCGTGCCGTCGGCCGAAACGTGATCGCTAACGATGCCGGGCATGCCGATGGTGGCACGCCCCTTGAGCTTTTCGCGCAGCGATTTCGCCAGATCCGTCATGCCGTCGAAATCGGCGGCGTTGTACTGATGGATCCAGCGTTGCAACTGCCTGGCGCGAAACGGCTTCTCGCCGAGGCTCTCGCAGTATGCGACGAGCCCCTCGGCGTCGAGATCGAGAAGGTTGACGGTGGAACTGCTCGTCATATCAATCCTGCCTTCAGTGCGAGCGCGCGTTCGCCGGCCCGCGATGCCGCTTCCAAGGCCCTTGCGGGCCTTCGGAACGACCACCGTGGACCGGGATGAACGCCATTACCGCTCGCGACCTGGATGCTGCTGACGTCGCTCGCTTAGCGCGAGTAGACGTTGACTTGCGGGAAGAAGAACGCAACTTCCACGGCAGCCGTTTCCGGAGCGTCGGAGCCATGCACGGCGTTCGCGTCGATGCTGTCGGCGAAGTCGGCGCGGATCGTGCCCTTCTCGGCCTTTTTCGGGTCGGTCGCGCCCATCAGCTCGCGATTCTTCAGGATAGCGCTCTCGCCTTCCAGAGCCTGCACCATCACGGGGCCGGAGATCATGAAGTCGACGAGGTCCTTGAAGAACGGGCGTGCAGCGTGGACAGCATAGAACTTCTCGGCGTCGGCGCGCGAGAGGTGGACCATGCGGGCGGCAATGATCTTCAGGCCAGCGTTTTCGAAGCGGCTGTAGATCTGGCCGATCACGTTCTTTGCCACTGCGTCCGGCTTGATAATCGACAGGGTGCGTTCGATCGCCATAAAAACTCCAGAAAATTAAGAGGTTACAAATCCAAACGAATCGTCAATTGTAGCATGTTCCCATGTATGATTGCGATTGGACCCTCATTGGCCGGCAAGCCTGGCCGAACGGATATGAGGCCGGGCGCAAAACCGCCCCGCCAGCCTTTCAGCAAGGCTTAAGAATGACGGCTTACGCTTCGTAACCATACCGAAGACGCGTGGCATCCTGTTGAAACTCCGGGCTGCCGCGCTTATCTTACGAAAGAGCGGACCGCGCACCTGCCGCGCGCCGCGAACCACGCGTTTCACGCAAGGAGAAAGCATGAACGAGTACCCCTACAACTTCGGCCGCGGCGGCACTGTCATCCCGGCCGAGGCCCGCAACCGCGTACTGCGCAACACCTACTGGCTGCTCGCGCTCTCGATGGTGCCGACGGTGCTCGGCGCGTGGGTGGGTGTCGCCACCGGCTTCTCGCTGTTCGCGGCCACGAGCCCGGCAATGAGCCTGCTTGCGTTCTTCGCGATCGCATTCGGCTTCATGTTCGCCATCGAGCGCACCAAGAACAGTTCGGTCGGCGTGTTCGTGCTGCTCGGCTTCACGTTCTTCATGGGCCTGATGCTCTCGCGCCTGCTGTCGTTCATCCTCGGCTTCTCGAACGGCCCATCGCTCATCATGCTCGCCTTCGGCGGCACCGGCGTCATTTTCACGGCGATGGCCACGATCGCCACGGTCAGCAAGCGCGACTTTTCGGGCCTCGGCAAGTGGCTGTTCATGGGCGTGATCGTGATCCTGCTCGCCGGCGTGGCGAACATGTTCCTGCACTTGCCCGCGCTCATGCTCACGGTCTCGGTGCTGGCCATCGTGATCTTCTCGGCCTACATGCTGTTCGACGTGCAGCGCGTCGTGAACGGCGGCGAGACCAACTACATCTCGGCCACGCTCGCGATCTATCTGGACCTCTACAACGTCTTCGTGAACTTGCTCGCGCTGCTCGGCATCTTCGGCGGCAACCGCAACTAAGAGGGTCAAAACTCTGAGTCAAGCCTGCTGCGGCGGGCACAAAAAAGCCCATGACTTTCGTGTCATGGGCTTTTTTTTGTCTGTTGCCGGAGATCCCGGATCACCGGCGGATCAAAGCACGACCCAATCGAATCCCTCATCCTGCGACGCGACACCGATTTCCGTCAGCGCGTTGCCCAGCACGCCGGCCATTGCCACGCGCGCCAGTTCCGGCGTGTTGTTCTGCTGGCTCAGGTGCGCCGCGATCAGGTGCCGCAGCTTCGAACGGTCGAGCGCCGCGAGAATCCCCGCCGCCGCCTCGTTGTTCAGATGGCCGTGCGAGCCGCCGATGCGGGCCTTCAGCGAAGGCGGATACCGGCTCGCCGCAAGCATCGCGAGGTCATGGTTGCATTCCAGCACGAGCGCGTCGCAGCCGCCGAGCACCGCGTTAATGTGCGGCGTCGATTCGCCGACGTCGGTGAGCACACCAAGACGGCTCGCTCCGTCGCTGAAAACGAACTGGAGCGGCTCGCGCGCGTCGTGCGGAACGGTATAGGGCAGTACGCCGAGCGCCCCGATTTCGACCGTCTCGTCGCCCCACAGCACATTCAGCTCGGCGCCTGCGTCGTCGGCGCCCACGGCGCGCGCCGTGCCCCAGCTCGTGTAGAGGGGGATCGACCAGCGGCGCGCCAGCGTGAGCGCGCTGCCGATATGATCGCTGTGTTCGTGAGTGATGAGGATGGCGTCGAGGCAGCCGGCTTCGAGACCGGCGCGAGCGAGGCGCCGCTCGACTTCCTTCGCCGAGAATCCGCAGTCCAGCAGCACACGCGTCGGACGCGCGCCACTGCCTGCTTCCACGACCAGTGCGTTACCCTCGCTGCCGCTACCGAGGCTCGCGAAACGCACGGTGGCGTCAGTTGAGCTGCGAGTGCAGCGCGGTCACGATGCGCTGCGCGTCCGACGACGTGTCGATCTGGCCGTTCTGGTCCACCACCGCCACCTGCGTCTGCGCATCGCCCTTCGGACGCACGGCGACCATGTATTCCGCGCCCTGATTCTTCGCGGCCGTCTTCGGGTTGTAGAACAGCTTGCCGAACAGGCCGTCGCCCTTCAGCTCCTGCATCGAATCCGCGTAGCGAACGTAGTAGATGCCCTTCTCGCGGTCGCGGTTGTCGACCGTGAAGTTGGTTCGGTCGAGCGCAAGGCCCACGCGCAGCCAGGCACGATCGAACGATTCCGGCAGATTGAGCGTGGTGCCGTCAGCCGTATGGTCGATCTGGGCGACGGCGCCCGACGGGCGCGCGTCAGTCAGCAACTGCTTCGATTGAGCGTCGGTCAGGCCGAACTTCTGCATGACCTTCGCGAGGAATTCCGCTTCGAGGGCCGGATCGCGCGGACGCTCGACCCACTTCGAGGTCGTCTTGTCCTGCCCCGTCAGCACTTCTTCCAGCGCGCTTTGCGTGATCGAGATATCGGTCCGGCCGTCCGCGCCGCGCGTCACGAGCGTGCTGAAGCGGTCGCGCGTGCCCGACGAGTAAGCGAAGTCGATCACGCGGCCAATCGTGCGGCGGAACCAGTCGTCCGGAATATTGGCGCGATTCTCCGCCCAGTCGGTCACCATGATGCCCGTGTCCGGCGAGTCGGTGGACAGCGTAAAGCCGTTGTCCTGCCAGAAGCTCTGCAGGATCGGCCAGAGGTCGTCGGGCGTGCGGCCGTCGACCACGAGCCAACGGCGGTCGCCGTCGCGCTCGACGTGCATGCCGAACGGATCCTGCGCGCTCGGGCTGCCGATCGTCGTATTGCCCGCGGCCGTCACCGAACCCTTGGGTGCGCCGCCCAGCGCCAGCGAGGCCGGCGGAGCAACGAACTGCTGGCCGTTCGGCGCCGCCGAAAGATCCTGCGGCACGGCCAGCGGCGGCGCGCTCGCCGTGTCCTTGTAGTTGACCTTATCCGACGCGAACATGTCGTTCAGCGACTCGCAGCCTGCGAGCGGCCCAATGGCCAGCGCCAGCACCGCCAGGCGGGTTGCGTTGAGGGAGAGAGCAGAACGTTTCATGGGGACCTTCGTGATACGGGAACGCAAAGCCGGGATCGGTGGTGGATTCGGGCGGGAGCGGCGTCGGTTGGAAAAAATCGGGTGCTTGATGGCGGACCGGAATGAATCAGGGACCGGTCAGCCAATCAGGCCGGCTTCGCGCATCGCCGTACGCACCACGTCGTGGTAGCGCTCGTCGAGCGGCGTGAGCGGCAGGCGAATGCCGCCTTCCATGCGGCCGAGTTCCTGCAATGCCCACTTCACCGGAATCGGGTTCGATTCGATGAACAGATTCTTGTGCAGCGACAGCAACTTCAGATGAATCGCGCGCGCGGTCTTCGCGTCGCCTTCGATCGCGGCGCGGCACAGTTCGCTCATCTGGCGCGGCGCGACGTTTGCCGTCACCGAAATATTGCCGTGGCCGCCCAGCAGCATCAGCGCGATCGCGGTGGGATCGTCGCCGCTGAAAATCCGGAAGCCCGCCGGCGCGTGCTTGATCAGGTGCGCGGCGCGGTCGAGATTGCCCGTCGCTTCCTTCACGCCGACGATGCCCGGCACCTGCGCGAGGCGCAAGATGGTCTCGTTCGACATGTCCGCAACGGTGCGACCCGGCACGTTGTACAGGACGGCCGGCAGGTCGACCGCCTCCGCGATTTTCGCGAAGTGGCGGTACATGCCTTCCTGGGTCGGCTTGTTGTAATAGGGCACGACCTGAAGCGACGCCTGCGCGCCGACTTCCTTCGCATGCTTCGTGAGCTCGATCGCTTCGGCGGTGGAATTGCCGCCCGCGCCGGCGATGATCGGCATGCGGCCTGCGGCGTGCTCGACCGCCGTCCTGACCATCAGGATATGCTCTTCGACGTTCAGGGTGGCAGACTCGCCGCTCGTACCGACGACGACGAGCGCATCTGTCCCCTCGTCCACATGCCAGTCGATCAGTTTGCAGAATGCCGGCAGGTCGAGACTGCCGTCTTCGTGCATGGGGGTGACGATCGCGGGAATGCTGCCGCGCAGCGTGATGCCGTCCTGAATGCCGTTAGCCATGAAACGTCAAAGAAATGAGTACGTTAAACCGCGATTGTAGCGGATTAACCGGTCAGATCGTAACGCGGTACGGGTAGTACCTGAGTCGCAGCTCCATTACCGTCCTTTTCGGACGTGCCGGACGCCGGCTGTCGGAGTTCGTCGCGCGCCGCACAGATCCGCTGGACAAACGCCTGACGCGGCTGTGGGAGAAATCCGTCCTGATAGGCGATCACCCGGAGCGTGGGTGTGCAGACCGCGAGCAACTCGCCCGGGGTCAGCAGAAACGCAGGATTGGACGGTTTGCCGACCGTCTCGTTGCCTTGCGCGAAGGTTTCGTAGATCAGCAGGCCGCCCGGCGCCAGTGCGTCGATCAGACGCGGCATCAGCGGCCGATGCAGGTAGTTCGTCACGACGACGGCCGCAAAGCGCCGCCCGGGCGCGAGCGGCCAAGGCGCGCCTTCGAGGTCGCATTCGAGCGTTTCGATGCCCGCCACGCCCTGCATCGTCGCAAGCGCGGCTGCGTCCCGGTCGAGCGCCGTCACAGGGTGGCCGCGCTCCGCCAAGAACCGCGCATGGCGTCCGGCCCCCGAAGCCACGTCGAGCACCGCGCCGCCCGGCGCGACGAGATGCGCCCAGCGGCGCACCCAGCGCGACGGCTCGCCGAGCGCGCCGTGGGACACTCCGGCGCCTGCTGTGGGCAGCGTGCTCACCGCAGCCGTCCTCAGTTGTACGACAGGCCCATGACCTCGCGCACGTCGCGCATGGTCTCGTTCGCGAATTTGCGAGCCTTGTCGCAGCCGTCCGCGACGATCGCGCGCAGCAGCGACGGGTCGTCCATGTACTTCTGCGCGCGCTCGAGCATCGGCTGCTGCTCGCGCAGAATGCCCTCGATCACCGGCTGCTTGCAGTCGAGACAACCGATACCGGCCGAGCGGCAGCCCTTCTGCACCCAGTCGTGCGTCGTTTCGTCGGTGTAGACCTGGTGTAGCTGCCAGACCGGGCATTTGTCCGGGTCGCCCGGATCGGTGCGGCGCACGCGCGCCGGGTCGGTCGGCATCGTGCGGACCTTCTTTTCGATGGTCTGCGCATCTTCGCGCAGGCCGATCATGTTGCCGTACGACTTCGACATCTTCTGGCCGTCGAGACCCGGCATGCGGGAAGCTTCGGTGAGCAACACCTGGGGCTCCGGCAGGATGATCTTGCGCGCGCCTTCGAGATAGCCGAACAGCCGCTCGCGATCGTTCATCGACAGGCTCTGCGACTCCGAAAGCATCGCGCGCGCCTGCTCGAGCGCCTCTTCGTTGCCTTCCTGTTGATACGCGTTGCGCAGTTCGTGATAGAGCTTCGAGCGCTTGCCGCCCAGCTTCTTCGCGGCCTCGTTGGCCTTCTCCTCGAAGCCCGGCTCGCGGCCGTACATGTAGTTGAAGCGGCGCGCCATTTCGCGCGCCATTTCGACGTGCGGCACCTGGTCCTCGCCCACCGGCACGAGCGAAGCGCGGTATAGCAGGATGTCGGCGGCCATCAGCACCGGGTAGCCGAGGAAGCCGTAGGTGCCGAGGTCCTTGTCGCGCAGCTTCTCGATCTGCTCCTTGTAGGTGGGCACGCGTTCGAGCCAGCTCAGCGGCGTGCTCATGCCCAGCAGAAGCGCGAGCTCCGCGTGCTCGGGCACGCGGCTCTGGATGAAGAGCGTGGCCTGGTTCGGATCGATGCCGGACGCGAGCCAGTCGATCAGCACCTCCCAGACGTTCTTTTCGATGACCTCGGGCGTCTCGTAGTGCGTGGTGAGCGCATGCCAGTCGACCACGCAGAAGAAGCACGGGTACTCCGACTGGAGCCGCACCCAGTTTTTCAGCACGCCGTGGTAGTGGCCGAGGTGCAGCGACCCGGTGGGCCGCATGCCGGAGAAGATACGGTCTGGGAACATGATGTTATGAAAAGAGCGAAACGAGTGGGGTAAGGAGGGCCGTGACCGCGTCGTAGCCGAGCGAGACGAGCGGACGCAGCCAGAATCGGGTGAAGATGCCGGAGACCAGCAACCCCATCACGATGATGAAACCATAGGGCTCGAGGCGCGAGAGCGCAATGCTCGCGCGCGTGGGCAAGAGCGCCGCGAGCACACGGCCGCCGTCGAGCGGCGGCAGCGGAAAGAGGTTGAGCACGCCCAGCACGAGGTTTACGCCGACGCCCGCGGCGGCCATGCGCGTGAAGAACGGCTCGTCGATGCCGAGCACCGCGAGCGCGACGCCGAACACGCCCCACACGATCGCCTGGACGAAGTTGCAGGCCGGACCTGCCGCCGCCACCCAGAGCGTGCCCCAGCGCGGATTGCGCAGGCTGCCGAACGAAATCGGCACGGGCTTGGCATAGCCGAACACGAAGGCGCCGTTGGTGAGGAAATAGAGGATCAGCGGCATCGCGATCGTACCGATCGGATCGATATGGCGCATCGGGTTGAACGACACGCGGCCGAGCACGTAGGCGGTGTTGTCGCCGAGCGCACGCGCGACATAGCCGTGGGCGGCCTCGTGCAGCGTGATGGCGAAGATGACCGGGAGGGCGTAGACGACGATCGTCTGTATCAGGGAAGCATCCATGGCGCGGTATTGTATCAATGCGCCGGCCCACGGTCGGCGGGCCGGCGGTGGCTCAGGCCTCTTCTTCGAGACCGAACGGCGCAAGGCTTCCGCGCCCCGCGCGCACGAGCACCGGCTCGGCGCCCGTGAGGTCGATGATCGTCGAAGGCTCGCGCGGACAGGCGCCGCCGTCGATCACGAGGTCGAGCTGCTTCTCGAGACGCTCGCGAATCTCCTCGGGATCGTTGAGCGGATCGGTATCCGGCGGCAGGATCAGCGTGGTCGCGAGCAGCGGCTCGCCGAGCTCTTCGAGGATCGCGAGCGGAATCGCATGGCCCGGCACGCGCAGCCCGATCGTCTTGCGCGACGGATGCGAGAGCCGGCGCGGCACTTCCTTCGTCGCCTGCAGCACGAACACATAAGGTCCCGGCGTCACCGACTTGATGAGCCGGTACTGCTGGTTATCCACCATCGCGAAGTTCGCCAGTTCCGAGAGATCGCGCACCATCAGCGAAAGCAGCGCCTTCTCGTCGAGTCCGCGAATGCGGCGCAGGCGCTCGGCGGCCGGCTTGTCGTCGATGCGCGCCGCGAGCGCATAGCTCGAATCGGTCGGCAGCGCGATCACGCCGCCCTCGCGGACGATCTGCGCCGCCTGCTTGACGAGGCGCGGCTGCGGGTTCTCGGGATGAAGCCGAAAGTACTGGGACATGGCAGTGATCAGCGAACAGGAGGCGACGGGAAACGTTGGGTGCCTGATCGTACTTCAAACCGCGTCTTTCAACGTGCGTACGGCCACACGATACGGCAAGCGGCGGCAGGCGATGCGGCAAGGGTACGCGAGGGTGCGGCAAGGCAGACAAAACGCGGCGCGGGATGGCGTGCCAGACGTACCGTGCAGGCCGCACGGCACGGCGGCCTACAGCCATCGTTGCCAGACGGGCTTGAGACCGGAAGGCAGGGGCGGCAGGCTGCCGGGCAGGATGACGTCCGGGCCCGGAGCGTGGAAGTCCGAGCCACGCGACGCCTCGAAACCGAAGCGGCGTGCGACGGCGGCGTACTCGCCGTACTGGTCCGGCGTGTGGCTGCCGGTCACGACTTCGATGGCCTTGCCGCCGAGGTCGATGAACTCGCCGAAGAACGTGTCGAATTCGAGCGCCGTGTAGCGGTAGCGGCCCGGATGCGCGACGATCGCCTCGCCGCCTGCCGCCTGGATCCAGCCGACGGCGTCGGCAAGCCTGGCCCAGCGGTGCGAGATATAGCCGGGCTTGCCTTCGCCGAGCCAGCGCGAAAACGCATCCTGGGTGTTCTGCGCCCGGCCCGATTCGACGAGGTGGCGGGCAAAATGCGTGCGCGAGATCAGGTCGGGATTGGAGACGTAGCGCAGCGCGCCTTCGTAGGCGCCCGGGATGCCCAGTTCGCCGAGCCGCTCGCCGATCGCTTCGGCCCGTGCGGCGCGGCCGTTGCGCGTGCGCGCAAGCCCTTCCACGAGCGACTGGCAGTCGGGATCCACGTTGAGCCCGACGATATGCACGGTGCGCGACGCCCACGTAACCGAGATCTCGACGCCGCACACATAGCGCATGCCAAGCGCCGTAGCCGCTTCGCGCGCCTCGTGCTGGCCGCCGATTTCGTCGTGATCGGTGAGCGACCACAGCGTCACCCCGCCCGCATGCGCCAGCCGTGCAACGGCAGCGGGGGCCAGTTGGCCGTCCGAGACGGTGGAGTGACAGTGCAGATCGGCGTTCATCGCTATCCAGTCGAGATTCAGCCGTTATTTTACTGCAATGCAATGAGGCCGTCCGGGCGCGAACAGCCGCCCCCTCGCCGCCCGCCTCCTCGCGGTGTTATATGGGCAAACCGGACAAACCCGGGCCAGAACGTTTCGTCGCAGGTTTTGCGGCTATGCGCAGAATGCCTCGATCAGTTGCGCGACGATCTCCGGCTGGTCGTGGTGAACCATGTGTCCCGCGTCGTCGATGATGCGTTCGCGCCAGTCGGGAAACGCTTCGAAACGCGCCCTGAATTCCGCGATCGGCACCGCGCCCGCAAGGCGCGCGAGCGTCTCCGAGCCGGCCGCCTCGACGTGCAGCACTTTCGCGCGCACCTGCGACCAGATCGCCGTCACCTCGTCGAGCCGGTACAGGAGCGGGCTGCGCATCTTGTGCGCTGCGTCGGCGAGCAGCATGTAGCCGCCCTCCCCGTCGGGCTTCGACCAGTGCTGCGCAAGAAAGCGCGCCCGCGAAGCGGCAAGGCGCGGATTCGTCTTCACGAGGCGCGCGGCCACGTCGTCGAGCGAGGCGTAGTGGCGCAGCTTCGGCGGCTCGCGCAACTCGTCGAGCCACGCGCGCACTCGCTTCGGCGCCTGGACGGCCGCAGTGGCCGGCATGCCGAAACCTTCGAGATCGACTACCCGGCGCACGCGCTTGGGGCGCACGCCCGCGTAAAGACACGCGATGTTCGCGCCCATGCTGTGGCCGACCAGATTGACCTCGCCAGTGCTCGCGTAGCGTTCGAGCAGGCCGTCCAGGTCGGCGAGGTAGTCGTAGAACCAGTAGCTGCCGCCGCCCTGCCGGGTAGCCGGCCAATCGGAGAGGCCGAAGCCGCGCATGTCGGGCGCGATCACCTGCCAGTTGCCGCCCAGCGCATCGACGACGAACTGAAACGAGGCGGCAACGTCCATCCAGCCGTGCAGCATGAACAGGATGGGAGCGTCGTCGGCGCCCCAGCGGCGCACGTGCAGACGGATACCGTGGACTTCGACGAATTCGGAGCGGGAGACGTTCATGCGTGGGCGAGAAAAAAGAATGGTCGTTCGATTATATCGGGCGATTCCGTCGGACGCTTGCGCTTATTTTTTGTCGCCTTTTTTGCCGTTTTTTTCGTCGCTTTTTTCATCGCCTCCCGCCTGCCTGCGCCCATCGGCGGCCGCCTGCTCCGCCGCATCCTGCGCGGCGAGCGCATCCAGCTCGGCCTGATCGAAGCCCGCCGAGCGGCGCGCTTCCAGGTTGAACGGCCCGCGCATCTTCGGCGCGTTGTACTGCTGCGCCAGCGCGAGCCAGGCCCTATGCGGATCGAGGCCTCGTGCGTCGCACAGATGGCGGAACCAGTGATTGCCGATCCGCACGTGCCCCACCTCGTCGCGCAGGATCACGTCGAGAATCGCCGCCGACTCGTTATCGCCCGCCTGCACGAGCCGCGCGCGGATCGGCGGCGAGGCGTCGAGCCCGCGCGCTTCCAGCGCGCGCGGTACGAGCGCCATGCGCGCGAGAACGTCGTCCTGGGTACGCTCGCACATCTCCCACAGTCCGTTGTGAGCCGGGAAATCGCCGTACGCGTGGCCGTAGTCGGCCAGACGGGCGCGCAGCAGCGAGAAGTGATACGCCTCCTCTGCGGCGACTTTCAGCCAGTCGGCGTAGAACGCGTCGGGCATGTCCGGAAAACGCCAGACGGCGTCGAGCGCGAGATTGATGGCGTTGAACTCGATATGCGCCAGCGCATGCAGCAGCACCACACGGCCTTGCGGCGTGCTCATGCTGCGCCGTTGCAACAGACGCGGCTCGACCAGTTCGGGACGCGCGGGCCGCCCCGGGAGACCGGCGGGCGCTGCGATCCGCAGTGGCGCCTCCCAGCGTGGCGCACCGCGCGCGGCAGCGTCTGTCACGCGCGCGTGTAGGGCCCGCACCGCGTCGGCCTTGGCGGCAGGGTCGCGCTCGCGCAGCGCGGCGAGCGCAACGCGGCGCCAGTTTTCGGGCATCTGCGACGCGTGGTCAGCCGTCGCGGGATCACGGGAAACAACGAAATTCATCGGCAACGAAGGGAAAGCGGAAACAAAGATTGGCGCAGGCGCGCCGCGCGGCACGGAAGGCCGTCCTCGCGCAAGCGTTTACAATACGCGATTCATCTGCCGGGCGACTCAGGCCGCAGTCAGCCCACCGACAACGCACTGGAGACGTAGCACCGTGACCATCTACAAGCTTGGCGAAGCCGCACCCACCATTCACGAGAGCGTGTTCGTCGCGGACAACGCGACCATCGTCGGCAACGTGACGCTCGCCGAGGATTCGAGCGTCTGGTTCGGCGCGACGCTGCGCGGCGACAACGAGCCGATCAGGATCGGCGAGCGCAGCAACGTCCAGGAAGGCGCGGTCTTGCATACGGACCCGGGCTACCCGCTCACGGTGGAAGCCAACGTGACGATCGGCCACCAGGCCATGCTGCACGGCTGCACGGTGAAGGAAGGCGCGCTGATCGGCATTCAGGCCGTGGTCTTGAATGGTGCGGTGATCGGCCGCAACTGTCTGGTCGGTGCGGGCGCGGTGGTGACCGAAGGCAAGGTGTTCCCCGACAACTCGCTGATTCTCGGCGCGCCGGCGAAAGTGGTGCGCGAACTGACCGAGGCCGACATCGCGGGCCTCAAGCGCAACGCGGACGTGTATGCGAAGCGTCGCGAGTTTTTCAAGGCGCAGCTCGTGCGGATCGGCTAGAGGCCGCAGGGCGCCTGCCGGCCTCGCCGGACCAGGCTGCGCCACACGATTCGAAACGAAGGAAAAGATAGTGAACGACCAGTTGCAGAAATTCTTGTTCAGCGCCGCTCCGGTGCGCGGTGAGATCGTCTCCCTGCGCAGCACGTGGCAGGAGGTGCTGACGCGCCGTCAATATCCCGCGCCGGTGCAGACCGTGCTCGGCGAGATGATGGCCGCGTGCGCCCTGCTCTCCGCCAATCTCAAGTTCGACGGCACGCTGATCATGCAGATCTTCGGCGACGGCCCCGTGCGGATGCTGGTCGTGCAGTGCGGCTCGGATCTCTCGATGCGCGCGACGGCGCGTCTCGCCGACGGCCTGTCGGCCGAGGAAGCGGCCGCCCTGCCGGGCGACATGACGCTCGCCACCCTCATCAACCTGAGCGGCAAGGGCCGCTGCGTGATCACGCTCGATCCGGCCAACAAGCAGCCGGGCCAGCAGCCGTACCAGGGCATCGTGCCGCTGAACGGCGAGGACGGCCCGCTCCCTTCGATCGCCGAGGTGCTGGAGCACTACATGCGCCACTCGGAGCAGCTCGACACGCGCCTGTGGCTCGCGGCCAACGACGATCGCGCCGTGGGCATGCTGCTGCAGAAGCTGCCCGGCGACGGCGGCATCGTGCCGCACGCCGGGGAACACGACGCCGACACGTGGGAGCGCGTATGCGCACTGGGCGGGACGTTGTCGCGCGAAGAACTGCTCGAACAGGAGCCGCAGACCTTGTTCCGCCGTCTCTTCTGGCAGGAGAACGTGCGTCACTTCGAACCCGCGCAGACGCGCTTCCAGTGCACCTGCTCGCGCGAAAAAGTAGGCTCGATGCTGAAGATGCTGGGCCACGAGGAAGTGGAAAGCGTGATCGAGGAACGCGGCCACGTCGAGATTCACTGCGACTACTGCAACCAGCGCTATGAGTTCGACCCTGTGGACGTGGCGCAACTTTTCGCGGCCCCGGGGCTCTCGGACGGAGTCGCTCCGGCGACGGACCGGCGTCATTGAGCGCGGTTCGCGGCATGAAGAAAAGACAAGGCTCCGCAAACCGGTCGCACGCTACGAGGGGACGCCTTGCGGCGTTCGCGATACTGACCGCGCTCGGCGCAGGCGTTGCGCTAACGAGCGGCTGTACGCTGGACCCGCGCGGCCCCTCGCCGATCTACAGCCGCCTGCCCGCGGACCAGTCCGGCATACCGGCGAGCGCCGAGCCGCTTACGCCTGAAGAGCGCGCACGCTACGACGCCATCGACCGCCAGGTCATGGCCGACCAGGACCGCGCCATGGCAACCGAAGCGGCCGCCGAGGCCTGGTCGCGCTACTACGCGCCGCCCGTCACGTTCTACGGCAGCTATTACGGCGGCGGCGGCTGGGGTCACGGCTGGGGCACCGGGATCGGCGTGGGCTACCCCGGCTGGGGTTGGGGCTGGTGATTCGCTGATGCCGCGCTAGCTGGCGGGGGCACTCAACCCACCTTCTTCTTCGCTTCCTTCACGTGCGCGTGTTTCTTGTCGGGCACGCGCGACACCGGATTCGGCACGACCTTCACCGGCGCATCCGACATCACGCCACGCGTCGACGTATTCGACGAACCGGCCGGCGTCGGCAGCGGCTGGTTCGGCGAGACGAACTGCACGAACAACTCGCCGTCCTTCACCATCCCCATCTCATAGCGGGCGCGTTCCTCGACGGCCGCAGTGCCGTTCTGCAGATCCTGCACCTCGCCGGCGACACGGTCGTTGCGCGCCTTCTCGTCGTCGTTCTGCTTCAACTGGCGGGCAAGCTGCCCTTGCAGTTCATGCACGCGCAGCCAGCCGCCGTGGCCCCACCAGAGCGGATACTGGATCAGCGCCAGCAAGATGATCAAAACGACAGTGACGAGCCGCATGAAAGGTGCCGGATAAATACACGCCGCCCTGCGCTGAACGCAGGGCGGCGGAGAACGGAATCGAAGAGGATCAGCAAGGCGGTTGCCGACGTCCGCTACAGATCAACGCGAATTCAGCGCAGATTGTAGAACGCCGACTTGCCCGGGTAGCTGGCGATATCGCCGAGATCTTCCTCGATGCGCAGCAACTGGTTGTACTTCGAGATGCGGTCGCTGCGCGAGAGCGAGCCGGTCTTGATCTGGCCGGCGTTCAGGCCCACGGCGATGTCCGCGATCGTCGAGTCTTCGGTTTCGCCCGAACGGTGCGAAATCACGGCCGTGTAACCGGCGCGCTTGGCCATTTCGATTGCTGCGAAGGTTTCCGTCAGCGTGCCGATCTGGTTGATCTTGATGAGGATCGAGTTGGCGATGCCCTTCTCGATGCCTTCCTTCAGGATGCGCGTGTTGGTGACAAACAGGTCGTCGCCGACGAGCTGGATCTTCTTGCCGAGCTTGTCGGTCAGGATCTTCCAGCCGGCCCAGTCGGACTCGTGCATGCCATCTTCGATCGAGACGATCGGGAACTTGTCCGCGAGCGCCGCAAGGTAGTCGGCGAATTCGGCCGACGAAAGCTGCAGGCCTTCGCCCGCAAGCTGGTACTTGCCGTCGTGGTAGAACTCGCTCGCCGCGCAGTCGAGCGCGAGCAGCACGTCTTCACCGGCACGGTAGCCGGCCTTCTCGATGGCTTGCAGGATGGTCGAGAGGCACTCGTCGTTGCTGCCGAAGTTCGGCGCGAAACCGCCTTCGTCGCCCACGGCCGTGCTCATGCCGCGATCCGAAAGGATCTTCTTGAGCGCGTGGAACACTTCCGCGCCGCAACGCAGCGCTTCGCGGAAGGTCGGCTGGCTCACCGGCACGATCATGAATTCCTGGATATCCAGGCTGTTGTTCGCGTGCGCGCCGCCGTTGACGATGTTCATCATCGGGACCGGCAGTTGCATCGCGCCCGAGCCGCCGAAGTAGCGGTACAGCGGCAGGCCGGCTTCTTCAGCGGCGGCCTTCGCGACGGCCATCGAAACGGCCAGCATCGCGTTCGCGCCGAGGCGCGACTTGTTGTCGGTGCCGTCGAGTTCGAGCAGGGTCTTGTCGAGAAAGGCCTGTTCCGACGCGTCGAGGCCCATGATCGCCTCGGAGATTTCGGTGTTGATGTGCTCGACAGCCTTCAGCACGCCCTTGCCGTTGTAGCGGCCGGCTTCGCCGTCGCGCAGCTCGATCGCTTCGCGCGAACCCGTCGATGCGCCCGACGGCACTGCCGCGCGGCCCATCGTGCCCGATTCGAGCAGCACGTCGCATTCGACGGTGGGATTGCCGCGCGAATCCAGAATCTCGCGACCGATGATATCTACGATTGCACTCATGGTTTCCTCAGGAAATGACAGTAACTCTTGCTTTCCGCAGCGCCGCGTTCACGCTCGTCGCGCAACCGCCGCACTGCCACGATGCCTTGCCTACTACGCGCGGCGCATGGGCTCCGGCCTCGGGCCCACCCGCCGCGTGACTCCTCCATCGCGCCGCTCGTGCAACCGGTTATGCAACCGGCGCGGCACGCACATTCGATCAGTTGAAGTCGCTCTCGAGGAACGGCGCGCGCTTGACCGCCTGGTCCAGCGTCACGAGCGTTTCGAGCAGGTCCGCCATGCGGTTCAGCGGCACGGCGTTCGGACCGTCCGACTTCGCCTCGGCGGGCTTCGGGTGCGTCTCCATGAAGATGCCCGCGATGCCCGTGGCCACTGCCGCGCGCGCGAGCACCGGCACGAATTCGCGCTGGCCGCCCGAACTCGTGCCCTGCCCGCCCGGCAGTTGCACCGAGTGGGTCGCGTCGAACACGACCGGCGCGCCGGTCTCGCGCATGATCGCGAGCGAGCGCATGTCCGAAACGAGGTTGTTGTAACCGAACGAGACACCGCGCTCGCAGGCCATGAAGCGGTCTTCGGAAAGACCCGCCTCGCGCGCCGCATCGCGCGCCTTGTCGATCACGTTCTTCATGTCGTGCGGCGCGAGGAACTGGCCTTTCTTGATGTTGACCGGCTTGCCCGAACGCGCGCACGCGTGGATGAAGTCGGTCTGGCGGCACAGGAACGCGGGCGTCTGCAGGACGTCCACGACCGAAGCCACCGGCCCGATCTCCTCTTCCGTGTGCACGTCGGTCAGCACGGCCAGGCCGAGTTGGCGCTTCACCTCGGAAAGAATGCGCAGACCCTCGTCCATCCCGAGGCCGCGGAACGACTTGCCGCTCGAACGATTGGCCTTGTCGTAGGACGACTTGTAGATGAACGGGATGCCGAGCTTCGACGTGATTTCCTTCAGGCGGCCCGCCACGTCGATCGTCATCTGCTCCGATTCGACGACACAGGTGCCCGCAATCAGGAAGAACGGCTTGTCAAGGCCAACCTCGAAACCGCACAGATTCATGCTTTCTCCTCGGCGCGCGAGAGCTGGTGCGCGAGCGCCGCTTCGACATACGCCTTGAAGAGCGGATGGCCGTCACGCGGCGTGGACGTGAATTCCGGGTGGAACTGAACGCCGACGAACCACGGGTGCATGTCGCGCGGCAGCTCCATCATTTCCGGCAGGTCTTCGGCCGGGGTACGGGCGCTGATGATAAGGCCGCCCGCTTCCAGCCTGGGCACGTAGCCGTTATTGACTTCATAACGGTGACGGTGACGCTCGTTCACGTCCTTGCCATAGATCTCTGCCGCCATCGTGCCGGGCTTGATCGGGCAGCGCTGCGACCCGAGGCGCATCGTGCCGCCCAGGTCCGAATCTTCGGTGCGCTTTTCGACCTTGCCTTCGCGGTCGGCCCATTCGGTGATGAGCGCGACCACGCGGTCTGGCGTGTCCGGATCGAATTCCGTGCTGTTCGCGTGCTTCAGACCGACGACGTCGCGCGCGAATTCGATCACGGCGAGCTGCATGCCGAGGCAGATGCCGAGATACGGCACCTTCGCTTCGCGGGCGTACTGAATGGCCTTGATCTTGCCTTCGGTGCCGCGGCGGCCGAAGCCGCCCGGCACGAGAATCGCGTCGAGGTGCTTGAGGCTGCCCACGCCCTCTTCGTCGATCTGCTCGGAGTCGATGTACTCGATGTTCACCTTCGTCGAGGTCTTGATCGACGCGTGACGCAGCGCTTCGATGAGCGACTTGTACGACTCGGTCAGATCGACGTACTTGCCGACCATGCCGATCGTGACTTCGTGCTTCGGGTGTTCGAGCTTCTCGACCATCTCCGACCAGATCGAGAGGTCGGCCGGCTTCGCGGAAAGCTTGAGCTCGTCGCAGACGATCGAGTCGAGGCCCTGGTCGTGCAGCATCTGCGGGATCTTGTAGATGCTGTCCGCGTCCCACACCGAGATCACGGCGTCTTCGGGCACGTTGGAGAACATCGAAATCTTGGAGCGCTCGTCGTCGGGAATCGGACGGTCGGCGCGGCACAGCAGCACGTTCGGATAGATACCGATTTCGCGCAGCTTCTGCACGCTGTGCTGCGTGGGCTTGGTCTTCAGTTCGCCCGCGGTGGCGATGAACGGCACCAGCGTGAGGTGCACGAAGCATGCGCTGTTGCGGCCGAGGCGCAGGCTCATCTGGCGCGCGGCTTCGAGGAACGGCAGCGATTCGATGTCGCCCACCGTGCCGCCCACTTCGACGATCGCGACATCGGGTTCGCCGCACGTCGCGGATGCCGCGCCGCGTTCGACGAATGCCTGGATCTCGTTCGTGATGTGCGGGATGACCTGCACGGTCTTGCCCAGATAGTCGCCGCGGCGCTCCTTGCGGATCACCGATTCGTAGATCTGGCCCGTGGTGAAGTTGTTGGCCTTGCGCATCTTCGTGCTGATGAAGCGCTCATAGTGGCCGAGGTCGAGGTCGGTTTCCGCTCCGTCTTCCGTCACGAACACTTCGCCGTGCTGAAACGGGCTCATCGTGCCGGGGTCGACGTTGATGTAGGGATCGAGCTTGAGGAGGGTGACTTTCAGACCGCGCGATTCGAGGATCGCGGCGAGGGAGGCGGCGGCAATACCCTTGCCCAGGGACGAAACTACGCCGCCGGTGACGAAAACATATTTGGTCATCGCTGAATGCTCGCGGGAAAAACGGATTATACCGTAAAGCAAGGGCTAACCCTGCTTTTTGCGCGTGCCCATGCGCACCCGCGGCGAGCGGGAAGCCGCACGTCCGTTCGCCGGCGAGGTCATGCCAGCCGGGCCGGCGGCGGCCTTGCGGCGTCCTCAGGCGAGGTCGTCCATCGAGTACAGCAGGCGCTGGATCGCGCGCGCCGTTTCGATAGGCCGCTCCATCGGATAGAGATGGCTGCCTTCGATCCATTCGAACCGCTCGCCGGCCAGGTGCCGCGTCGCCGTGAGCCCCACCTGGCGCACTTCCTTCGACTGCGTGCCCGCAATGAAGCTGACCGGCACCGGCGAGCCATGCACGAGGCGCGTGCCGAACGTATGCGGCAGCGTGCGGTAGATCAGGTACTCCGTGCGGCGGTCGAAGGCGAGGGTGCGCGTGCCGTCGGCCGAGGTCTGAGGAATACCGAAATCGACGTAATCGGAGAGAACGCGTTCGTCCCAGCGCGCAAACGCGGGTTTCGCATGGAAGTGCCGCCAGGCTTCGTCGCGATTCGCCCACGAAGTGCGGCGCGTGCGCGTTGCGGCGGCGGGCGAGAGGTGTTCGTCGAGCCCCGTCCACTGCGACATCCTCAACATGCCGCTGCGCCAGCCCGCGATCACCGGCGAGTCGAGCATCACGACCCCGCGCACCCACTGCGGCTTCCTCAGCGCCGCCATCAGCGAAAGATAGCCGCCGAGCGAATGACCGACCAGCCATACGGGATATTCGTAGCGGCCGCCTATGTCCTCCAGCAACTGGTCGACGAGATGCGGCCAGTCGCGCGTGACCGGAAAGCGTGCGTCGTGACCGATGCGCTCGATGTAGCGCAGTTCGTAGCTGTCGCCGAGTTCGGCGAAAAGCGTCCGGTAGGTCGAGGCGGGAAAGCCGTTCGCGTGCGAAAAGTGGATGACGTTCTTCAAAGCGTTCTTGTCTCCTCTCCGTATCTGGGTCTTCTTTCTGCCGCCCCGGCTTCAGCCCGGGTCCGGACCGCCGGGTTTGTCCGAAGCGTTGTCCGAAGCGTCCATCCAGTAGCGGCGCTGCGTATCGCCGTAACGCTCGACCGTCAGCGCGCCGGGGCTCGCCTCGATACGCACGGCGCCATCCGCGTCGCTGCGCGTGAGAACGATGTGCCGGGCCAGGTAACGCGCAAACACGCCCGGATTCGGGTGGTGAAAGCGATTCAAATAGCCTACCTGAAATATGGCGATGCGCGGCGCGACAGAATCGAGGAACGGTTCAGTTGATGACGTGCGGCTGCCGTGGTGCGGCACGAGCAGCACGTCTGCGCGCAGCGCGACGCGCCCCTCGCCGTCGGCATGCGCGCGGCCGACGAGCGTGCGCTCGACCGGCGCCTCGATGTCGGCAACGAGGAGCGCGGCGGTGGTCGCGCCCTGCCCCGCCGCCGAAATGCGCAGCACGCAGCAATGCGCGTTCGGCTTGCCGACGAGCGGCCCGGCGTCGGGCCAGAGCACCTCGAAATCGACGCCGTCCCAACGCCAGCGCTGGCCCGCGGCGCATTGGACAAGCTGGGCCCCGGCCCGGCGAGCGCTGGCCCAGAGCGGATGCCGCGGCAGGATGCCTGCAACGAACTCGCCCACGCCGATCTCGTCGAGCACGGCCTGGGCGCCGCCCGAGTGGTCCGAGTCGTCGTGGCTCACCATGAGGGTATCCAGGCGCAGCACACCGTGCGCCTGCAGATACGGGGCGACGATACGCTCCCCGGCGTGTGTCGATTCCGGTCCGGGTCCGGTGTCGAAGAGGAGCGTGTGCCGCGACGTTTCCACGAGCACCGAGTTGCCCTGTCCGATATCGAGCGCGGTAAGGCGGAATGTGCCGGGAGGCGGGCCCGCAGGCGCGGGCACGAGAAGCGGCAGCCACATGAACGGCGCGATCCAGCGCAACGGCCAGCCGCGCGGCGCGAGGCACCATGCAACGCCCAGCGCCGCGCAGGCCAATGCCCAGACATTCGGTTGCGGGAGGCGCAGCATGGCCCAGGGGATGCCGGAGAACCACGTCAGCATGACGGCGAGCTGATCGAGCATGGCATGCGCGCAGTGCAGCGCCCAGGCGTCGAGCGGCGCAGGCAGCGCCACGCTTATGAGCACCGTGGGCGTGACGAGCATGCTCACGAACGGAATGGCCAAAGCGTTCGCGAACGGCCCGATCAGCGGAATCTGCGCGAACCAGTATGCCGTGAGCGGCGCAAGCGCAATCGTCACCGCCCATTGAACGCGCGCGCCGTCGGTGAGCTTCGCGCCAAAGCGGTGCGCGACGCTCCGCAGGCGCCACGCTTTCTTCGCATCCGGCGCACTCGTACGGCCCGCTTCGCTCATCGGATCGCGCACTCCGGCCTGATCGCCGAACGGCTCCGGGCCACGTTTCCTGGGCACGCCCGACGCCGCGAAGAGTATTGCCGCGACAGCGCTGAACGAGAGCCAGAAGCCCGCGGCCGTCACCGCCCATGGATCGCGCACCAGCACGAGCCCCAATGCCCACGCCAGCACCTGCGACCTCGCCACGTTGCGGCCGGAGAGCAGCGCCGCAGCGGCCACGGCCAGCATCCAGAGCGCACGCTGCACCGGCACGTTGAAGCCCGCCAGCGCGGCGTGGACGACGGCCGCGCACAAAGCGCCGGCCACCGCGATCTTCTGCGCGGGCACGACGAGCGGAGCCTCCACGCCTCGCCAGCGCGCGCGCCGCCAGAACGCGCCCGCCAGCCAGCCTGTCAGCCCGGCGACAAAGGCAAGGTGCAGACCGGAAATGGCGACCAGATGACTCGTGCCGGTGCTGCGCATCAGGCGCCAGTCGGCGTCGCTGACCGCGTCCTGCGCGCCGGTAGCGAGCGCGACCACGATGCCGCGATGCGGGGCGTCGGCAAGCACCGTATCGATGCGCTCACGTAGCGCCGCACGCCAGCGCTCGATGGCGAGCCCGATGCCGTGCGCATCGTCGGGCAAACGCCTCGCGTGCGTGACGTCGCTGACGTAGCCCGTTGCGCGAATGCCGCGTTCGAGCATGGCCTCCGCCGCGTTGCGCAAGCCGAAATTGCCTTCGCCGTGAGGGCGTTTCAGACGCACCATGAGGCGCCAGCACGCACCGGGTTCGAGCGGTGGAAGCGGTGTATCGCGGGCCACCCACGCCAGCTGGATCCTGCGCGGCAGTTGCCCGCTCGTGGCCGGCGCATGCCAGGCCTGAACCACGAAAGGAAAGCGCGCGCCGTCCGGTCCATAAACCGGCAAGCCCGCGATGTAACCGGTGATTTCGATATCGCGCGACTGCCAGGCGTAGGGCAAGGCTTCGGCAAGACGCAGTTCCGCACGCCACGCGGCATAGCCGAAGCCCGCGCAGGCCGCCGCGAGCCATACGGCCAGCCAGCCGCTCGCGCGCCGCGAGACGCGAAGCCAGCGCCGCAGACGGCCTCCGGCGTCGGCCACATAGACAGGCTCCCGCGCTTTTTCACCCGTTGAATCCGCCGAATCGCCGTCGTCTTCGCGCGCACCTGCAAGCACCCATATGCCCCAGCCTGCCGCGGCCGCCGCAGCAGCGACCAGCGCGAGCCAGCCGCCCCACCCCGGCAGCGCCGCCTGCTGCTGCAACCCGAACACACCTAGCGCAAATCCGCACCATACCGCCCGCATCGTCCCTCCCGGCATTCGAGGCGGCGCGACGGGGTCACGATGGTGGCACGACGTGCGGACTACGCGAGACGCGAACGCAGGCCACGCAGGCACCCCACGCAGCAGGCTGCCGTCGCGCCGCCTTCGAACCGATTATGCAGACGAAAGCGCGAGCCGCGGCAGCGCTGCCGCAGCGTTAGCCGTTGTGCCAAGGGCGAGTTCGTCGGGAGCGAGGCTGCGCAAGCCTGCGAGGACGGCACCGATGCGCGGCACCTGGTCCGGCGTGTTGCGCTCGCGGTAGAGCCAGGCGGGAGAGATGTCGGGCGCGTCGGTTTCCATGACGATCGCATCCAGCGGCAACTGCTCGGCGAGCCGCCGGATCTGCAACGCGCGTTCGAACGTCACGTTGCCGCCGAAGCCCAGATGCATCCCGTGATCGATGAAGGCCCGCGCCTGCTGGAAACTGCCGTTGAACGCATGCGCGATGCCCTGATGCACGCCGTTGCGTCGCAAGCCCTTGAGCACCTGGTCCTGCGATTTGCGCACGTGACAGATCGCCGGCAGGCCGAATTCGCGCGCGAGCTTCAATTGGGCGTCGTAGAAGTGCTGCTGCCGCGCGTCGTCGAGTCCCGGAACGAAGTAGTCGAGTCCGATCTCGCCGATGCCGATGAAACACGGATCGGCAAGACTCGCCTCGATTTCGCGGCGCAGCGCATCGAGGTCGTCGTCGCGGGCCTGAGGGGTGTAGAGCGGATGGATGCCGAGCGCGTACACGGCGCCTTCCACACGATGCGCGAGCGCGCGCACCGTCGCGAAGTTCTCGCGCGCCACCGCCGGAATGACGATGCGCGAGACGCCCGCCGAACGCGCCGCCGAGATGACCGCATCGCGGTCCGCGTCGAATTCGGCGGCGTCGAGATGACAGTGCGTATCGGTCCACATGGCGCGCTTAAACCGGGACGACCGGCTCCTCGTGCAGTATGCCGTCGCGCAGCCGGACGATGCGGTCGCAACGCGCCGCGAGGTCGGTATCGTGCGTGACGATCACGAAGCTCGTATCGAACGAACCGGACAGTTCGAGCATCAGGTTGAAGACCGTGTCCGCCGTGCTGCCGTCGAGGTTGCCGGTCGGCTCGTCGGCGAGCACGCAGGCGGGCTTCGTCACGAGTGCGCGCGCAATCGCCACGCGCTGCCGCTCGCCGCCCGAAAGCTCGCCCGGACGATGCTTTGCGCGATGCGCGAGCCCCACGCGGTCGAGCATCGCGAGCGCCTCGTGACGCGCCGCCTCCTGCGGCAGGCGGCGAATGCGCAGCGGCATCGCGACGTTGTCGAGCGCCGTGAACTCCGGCAGCAGATGGTGGAACTGATAAACGAAGCCGAGCGCCCGGTTGCGCAGATCGTTGCGCTCGCGCTCCGAAAGCTCGGTGAACGGCTTGCCGAGCACCGAGACCTTGCCCGCACCGGGCTCGTCGAGGCCGCCCAGCACATGCAGCAGCGTGCTCTTGCCCGAGCCCGAGGCGCCCACGATCGCGAGCTTCTCGCCGCGCCGCACCTTGAGTTCGGTGTAGCGCAGCACCTCCACCTGGAGGCCGCCCTGGCCGAAGGTCTTGGAGACGCCGTGCGCTTCGAGCACGTACGGATAATCGCCCGCGGCCGCGAGCAGCGATTGACGGTCATTCATAGCGCAGCGCCTCCGCAGGGCGAACCTTGGCCGCGCGCCAGCTCGGATAGAGCGTCGCGAGCGCGGACAGCACGAACGCAATCAAGCCGATGCGGATCACGTCGGAGGCAACGAGTTCCGAAGGCAGCTCGCTGATGAAATAAACGGACGGCGGCAGGAACTGCACGCCGAGGACGTGCTCGATGGCCGGCACGGTCCACGGGATGCTCCAGGCGATCAGACAGCCGAGCGCGACGCCAAGGCCCGTGCCGACGAAGCCGATTGTCACGCCCTGCACGAAGAAGATCTTCATGATCGAGCCGGGCTGCGCACCCAGCGTGCGCAGGATGGCGATGTCGGCCTGCTTGTTGGTAACGGTCATCACGAGCGAGGAAACGAGATTGAACGCCGCGACGGCGATGATGAGCGTGAGAATGATGAACATCATGCGCTTTTCGATCTGCACGGCGGAGAACCAGGTCTTGTTCTGCTGCGTCCAGTCGCGGATGTAGAGGTCGCCCGAGAGCGTATGCACGAGCTGGCGCGCCACGGCCGGCGCCCGTTGCATGTCCTTCAGGCGCAGCCGCACGCCGCTTGGCGCCGGCAGCCGGTAGAGGATCTCGGCGTCGTGGATGTTGGTGAGCGCAAGCGTGCTGTCGTACTCGTAGTGCCCCGATTCGAACACGCCCACGACCGTGAACTGCTTCAGGCGCGGCAGCATGCCCGCGGGCGTGATCGAGCCCTCGGGCGCGACGAGCGTGACCTTGTCGCCCACCTGCACGCCGAGGCTCGACGCGAGATCGGCGCCCAGCACGATGTTCCAGCTGCCCGGCGTGAGGTCGTTGAGGCTGCCCGCCTTCATGTCCTTGTCGATATCGGAGACCTGCGGCTCTTCGGAGGGCTCGATGCCGCGCAGCGCGACGCCGCTCAGGCTGTCGCCGCGCGTGAGCAGCGCCTGGGCATCGACGTACGGCGCGGCGCCGATCACCTCGCGGTTGGTCTTCGCCTCCCTGGCCGTGAGCTGCCAGTCGGGCATCGAGCCCGTGGGCGAGAAAATCTCGATGTGCGCAAGCACGGAGAGCATGCGGTCGCGCACGTCGCGCTGGAACCCGTTCATTACCGAGAGCACGACGATCAGCGCCGCGACGCCGAGCGCGATGCCCGACATGGAAACGAGCGCGATGAACGAGATGAAACCGTTGCCGGTCGTGCGCTTGCCGGCGCGCGTGTAGCGCCAGCCTATCTGCCATTCGTAGGGAAGTTTCAAGCGAGTCCTTGTCTGCGTGCCTGGTGCCGACCGCCGGAGTGGAAGCGCCCTTTGCCGGGCAACAGGGCGCCATCACGGCGGCGATCAAGCGCGAAGTTTGCCACACTGGCGGTCCGCGGGGTGAGGCCGCGAAGTACAATTCGGCCCATCATGCCCGCCGACCGACTCCATCTGCTCATCCCGTTCGCGCTGCCGTCGGCCGCGGCGGCCTCGACGGCGCTTGCCGGACTCGCCACCCCGGCGCTCGACAAGCTCGTTGCGCGCGCGAGCGCGGGCGAGACCGTGATCGGCGAAGATTTCCAGCGCACGCTGCCGCACGAACGCTGGGTCGCGAGACGCTTTGGCGTGGCCCTGGGGGCGGCCGGCTCCGGTGCGGCTGGCCAAGGTGCGGCCAACGCCCAGCCGGCACCCGACGATGAAGCTCCGCTCGCCCCCTACATGCTGCTGGCCGACGGCGGCACGCCCGGCGACGCCAGGTGGGCTTGCGTGCAGCCCGTGCATGTGCGCATCGCGCACGACCATCTGGTGCTGATCGATCCGGCCTCGCTCGAACTCGACGACGCCGACGCCGCGACGCTCTATGCCGTCGCGAAGCCGCTCATCGAGGAACTGGGCGTGCGCGTCGAAGCCCCCACGCCTACACGCTGGTATTTTTCGGGCGACGCCTTCGGCACGCTTGCCGCGGCCTCGCCGCTGCGAGCGAGCGGCCGCAACATCGAGATCTGGTTGCCGCACGAGGCCGGCTCGGGCCAGCGTTCGCGCGCCTGGATGAAAGTGCAGAACGAAGTGCAGATGGCCTGGTTCGAGCATCCCGTCAACGAGGCTCGCGAAGCCCGCGGCCAGCCCGCCGTGAATTCGATCTGGCTTCACGCGCAAGGCACGCTGCGCCCCGTGCAGAGCCCGTTCGCGCGCGTACGCTCGGACGCGGCCGCCACGCGGGGCGTCGCCATGGCGGCGGGCGTCCCGGTGGGCGCCGTGCCCGCCTCGTTCGCCGCATGGAACGAACAAGGCGGACCGGAAGCCCGCCTGGCACCGAACAACGAATCCGCCGCCACGCTAGTCGAACTCGACCCGTTTTCCGCACCGTTCATCCAGCAGGACTGGGGACGGTGGAACGCCGCGTTCGCAATGCTCGAGCGCGACTGGCTCGCGCCCGCGCTCGCCGCGCTCGAAGCCGGCGAACTGGGCGCGCTCGGCCTCACGCTGTGCGGCGACACGGGCTCGGTCGATCTCTCGATCACGCGCGGCGATCTGCGCAAGTTCTGGCGGCGCCGCGCATTCGCGTCGCTCTTCATCGAATAAACCCAACCACGCAAGCCGCCCTGCATGACCCGAATCGTCACCCGCGCCTCTTCTCCCGCCGACGCCGAAGCCCTCGTCCGTCACGGCCTGCATCCCGTGCTCGCGCGCCTTTACGCCTCGCGCGGCATCTGCCAGCCCGATGAAATCGAAACCGGCCTCGCACGTCTCTTGCCGCCCGCCGCGATGAAAGGCCTCGACGACGCCGCGATGCTCCTCGCCGACGCGCTCGAAGCGAACCGCCGCATGCTCGTGGTCGCCGACTACGACTGCGACGGCGCCACCGCCTGCGCGGTCGCCGTGCGCGGGCTGCGCATGCTCGGCGCGCAGATCGACTATCTCGTGCCGAACCGCTTCGAATACGGCTACGGGCTCACGCCCGAGATCGTCGCGCTGGCCGCGCAGCGCCCCGGCGGCAAGCCGGAGCTGCTGATCACGGTCGATAACGGCATCGCGAGCGTGGACGGCGTGGAAGCCGCGAACGCACTCGGCATCGATGTGCTCGTCACCGACCACCATCTGCCCGGCGACACGCTCCCCGCCGCCCGCGCGATCGTGAACCCGAACCAGGCGGATTGCGCGTTCGAGAGCAAGTGCATCGCGGGCGTGGGCGTCATGTTCTACGTGCTGCTCGCCCTGCGCGCGGAACTGCGCCGCCGCGGCGCGTTCGCGGACGGCCGGCCCGAGCCGCGTCTGGACGGCCTGCTCGACCTCGTCGCGCTCGGCACGGTAGCCGACGTCGTGAAGCTCGACTGCAACAACCGCGTGCTGGTGGCGCAAGGACTGCAGCGCATCCGCAACGGCCGCATGCAGCCCGGCATCGCGGCGCTCTTTCGCGCCGCGGGGCGCGAAGCGCGCACCGCGTCGGGCTTCGATCTCGGCTTCGCGGTCGGCCCGCGTCTGAATGCGGCGGGGCGCCTCTCGGACATGTCGCTCGGCATCGAGTGCCTGACCACCGACGACGTGGGCCGCGCCTGGGCGCTCGCGCAGCAACTCGACACGATGAACCGCGAACGGCGCGAGATCGAGGCCGGCATGCAGCAGCAGGCGCTCGCCGATCTCGCCGATATCGATCCGCAAGGCAAGGCCACGCTCACGCTGTTCAATCCGGGCTGGCATCAGGGCGTGATCGGCATCGTGGCCGGGCGGCTGAAGGAGAAATTCCACCGCCCGTCGTTCACGTTCGCACCCGCCGACGAAGGCGGCGAACTCGTGAAGGGCTCGGGCCGCTCGATCCCCGGTTTCCATCTGCGCGACGCCGTCGACCTGATTTCGAAGCGCGAGCCCGGCCTCATCCACAAGTTCGGCGGCCACGCGATGGCGGCCGGTCTCACGCTCGCCGCCGCGGACGTGCCGCGTTTTGCCGACGCCTTCGAGCGCGTGGGCCGCGAATGGCTTTCGGCGGAAGCGCTCGCGCGCACCGTGGAAACCGACGGCGACCTCGAAGACGCCTACTTCACGCCCGATTTCGTCGAAATGCTCGACGCGGCCGTCTGGGGCCAGGGCTTCCCGGCACCCGTGTTCGCGGGCGAATTCGAGGTGGCCTCGCAGGCGCTCGTGAAGGACAAGCACCTGAAACTGCAGCTCCTGCGCGGCCGCCAGCGCTTCAATGCGATCTGGTTCAATCACACCGACCCGCTGCCGCAGCGCACCACCGTCGCCTACCGGCTCGTGCGCGACACCTGGAACGGCGTTTCGCGCGTGCAGCTCGTGGTGGAGCACGCGGCCGACTGAGGCGCTGTCGTAGACCTTGCCCGCGGTGCAACCGGGCACAGGAAGCGAGGCGGCGGTGGGGCCGGCCCACCCTTGATGCAGGCCCAATCGGCTATAATTCAAGGTTTTACGCCCCGGATCACGACACAAATGGAAGCGGAACGTCTCAACGCGATCGAAGCCTCTCTGGCGGACCTGCGCACGCGCGCGGGCGAGCTACGGGGGTATCTTTGACTACGATGCCAGGTCCACGCGACTGATCGAAGTCAACCGCGAACTCGAAGACCCGAACGTCTGGAACGACGCGAAGCACGCCCAGGAGCTCGGCAAGGAAAAGAAGCTGCTTGAAGGCGTGGTGCATGTGCTCGAAGGCATCGAGAATGACGTGCGCGACACCCAGGACCTCTTCGACATGGCGCGCGAGGAAAGCGACGACGACACGCTCGCCGCCTGCGAGGCCGACGCCGCGGCGATCGAGGTGCGCGTCGCCGACGTCGAGTTCCGCCGCATGTTCTCGAACCCGGCCGACCCCAACAACGCGTTCATCGACATCCAGGCCGGCGCCGGCGGCACCGAGGCCTGCGACTGGGCGTCGATGCTGCTGCGCCAGTACGTGCGCTATTGCGAACGCAAGGGCTTCAAGACCGAAGTGCTCGAAGAATCGGAAGGCGACGTGGCCGGCATCAAGAGCGCGACGATCAAGGTCGAGGGCGAATACGCCTACGGCTTCCTGCGCACCGAAACCGGCATTCACCGCCTCGTGCGCAAGTCGCCGTTCGACTCGTCGGGCGGGCGTCATACGTCGTTCTCGTCGGTGTTCGTGTATCCGGAGATCGACGACTCGTTCGAGATCGAGGTCAATCCGGCCGATCTGCGCATCGACACGTACCGCGCGTCGGGCGCGGGCGGTCAGCACATCAACAAGACCGATTCCGCCGTGCGTATCACGCACATGCCGTCGGGCATCGTCGTGCAGTGCCAGAACGACCGCTCGCAGCACCGCAACCGCGCCGAAGCCATGGCGATGCTGAAATCGCGCCTGTACGAAGCCGAAATGCGCAAGCGCCAGTCGGAGCAGGACAAGCTCGAAGCGGGCAAGTCGGACGTGGGCTGGGGCCACCAGATCCGCTCCTACGTGCTCGACAACAGCCGTATCAAGGATCTGCGCACCAACGTCGAAATCAGCAACACCAAGGCCGTGCTCGACGGCGATCTCGACGAGTTCATCAGCGCGAGCCTGAAACAGGGCATCTAAGCTGCTGAGGCCGCTCCTCCGGGCGCGGCGGCGCGCATCGCGCCCCGCCCGGACCATCGAATCTGTATCACCGAACCCGAGCCAACATGACCGAACCGACCCAGCCGTCCGCGACCGAGCCGGACGACAACCAGATCATCGCCGAGCGCCGCGAGAAGCTGCGCGCGCTGCGCGAAGCGGGCGTCGCCTACCCCAACGACTTCCGCCCCACCCATCACGCCGCCGACCTGCAGCGCGACCACGCCGACACCGACAAGGACGCCCTGGAAGCGCAGGCGCTCGAAGTGTCGATCGCGGGCCGCATGATGCTCAAGCGCGTGATGGGCAAGGCGAGCTTCGCGACCGTGCGCGACGGCTCGGGCCAGATCCAGTTCTTCATCACGCCCGCCGACGTGGGCGAGGCGACCTACGAAGCGTTCAAGAAGTGGGACCTGGGCGACATCGTGGCCGCGCGCGGCGTGCTGTTCCGCACGAACAAGGGCGAGCTCTCGGTGCGCTGCACGGAACTGCGCCTGCTCTCGAAGGCGCTGCGCCCGCTGCCGGACAAGTTCCACGGCCTCGCCGACCAGGAAATGCGCTATCGCCAGCGCTATGTCGACCTGATCGCCACACCCGAGGCGCGCAACACCTTCGTGTCGCGCACGAAGGCGATCTCGTCGGTGCGACGCTTCATGGCGGACGCCGGCTTCATGGAAGTCGAAACGCCGATGCTGCACCCGATTCCCGGCGGCGCGGCGGCCAAGCCCTTCGTCACGCATCACAACGCGCTCGACATGCAGATGTTCCTGCGCATCGCGCCGGAGCTGTATCTGAAGCGCCTGATCGTCGGCGGCTTCGAGCGCGTGTTCGAGATCAACCGGAACTTCCGTAACGAGGGCGTCTCGCCGCGTCACAATCCGGAATTCACGATGATGGAGTTCTACGCCGCGTTCACCGACTACACGTGGCTCATGGACTTCACCGAGGCGCTGATCCGCCAGGCCGCCGTCGACGCGCAAGGCAGCGCCGTGCTCACGTATCAGGGCCGCGAGCTGGACCTTAGCAAGCCGTTCCACCGCCTCACGATCACGCAGGCCATCCAGAAGTACGCGCTGCAGTACGCCGACGCGCAACTCGCGGACGCCGCGTTCCTGCGCGCCGAACTGAAGAAGTTCGGCGTGGACGCGAACCAGCCCGCGTTCCTGAACGCGGGCGTCGGCTCGCTGCAACTGGCCCTCTTCGAAGAGACCGCCGAGTCGCAACTGTGGGAACCGACCTACATCATCGATTACCCGGTCGAAGTGTCGCCGCTCGCCCGCGCCTCGGACACGCAGTCGGGCATCACCGAGCGCTTCGAACTCTTCATCACGGGCCGCGAGATCGCCAACGGCTTCTCGGAGCTCAACGATCCGGAAGACCAGGCCGCACGCTTCAAAAAGCAGGTCGAGCAGAAGGACGCCGGCGACGAAGAAGCGATGTTCTACGACGCCGACTACATTCGCGCACTCGAATACGGCATGCCCCCGACGGGCGGCTGCGGCATCGGCATCGACCGTCTCGTGATGCTGCTGACCGACAGCCCGAGCATCCGCGACGTGATCCTGTTCCCGCACCTGCGCCGCGAAGACTGATCCCCGTTCGCATCAGCCGGAACGCCTGAGGGGCGCATGCGGTTCACGCCGCATGCGCCCTTTTCTTTTGTCTTTGTTTTACCCCGCCGGTTTGTAACCATCGGTAAAAGGTGCCGGGGTCGGAACGTGGGCCTGCCGAGGCCGCGCCTTTCTCAGCGCGTGCAGAAGCGCCTTTCCGGGCTCCGGTGCTCGCGAGTGCCTCTCCGCACACGGCGTGGGTTACAAATTGAAACCCGCCGGGAATCGTTCTGGCTCAGACTATGTCTTACAAAAACCAACTCTGCTAAAAGACGGAGCTTGTCATGAACCAGCCTGATCCGAACACCTCACGCAAACGCCTTCACCCCCTGATCGCCGCGGCAGCGGCGGCCGTCATCGTCGCGAGCCTCGCGGCCACGGCGGCCATCACCGGCGTCTTCCCGAAGGCCTCCAGCACTACCGAACAGAACGCGCAAACGCAGACCGGCGAAACGGCCATGACGACGGCTTCGCAGCCGGTCGTCGACTCCACCCAGCCGGCAGCGCCCGCGCAAATGGCGCAGAACAACGCGCCCGTGCAGCCGTCTCCCGCGGCTCAGCCCGCGCCGGCCCAGTATGGTCAGCAGCCGCAGCAAGATGCGCAGCAAGCGCCGCCTGCCCAGGCCCCATGCGAATCGTGCGGCACGGTCGAGGCCATTTCCGCCGTCAAGCATGAAGGCCACGGCACGGGCATAGGCGCCGTGGGCGGCGCGGTGGCAGGCGGCCTGATCGGCAACCAGTTCGGCGCGGGCACCGGACGCGCCGCCATGACGGTGCTGGGCGCGGTTGGCGGCGGCTTCGCCGGCAACTCGGTCGAAAAGCACATTCGCAGCACGACGAGCTATTCGGTGCGCGTGCACATGGAAAACGGCAAGACGCGCTATTTCACCTACCACGACGCGCCGCCATTTCAGCAAGGCGAGCGCGTGCGCGTGGAGAACGGCACGCTCGTCGCGGCCTGACGCTACCGCCTAATATCCTGGCCGCAAACAAAAAGGCGATTCGCCCCTTGGGGTGAATCGCCTTTTTCATGTCAAGCAACAACAGACAACCCGGTGAGCCAATCGACGGTTCAATAGCCGGCGTCCTCGATCCACGCGGCCTGGATCGCCTCGAGGATTTTCTCGTTCGAACGCTCGGGATCGTCGTCGAAGCCTTCGAGCTCCGTGATCCAGCGATGCAGATCGGTGAAGCGTACGTATTGCGGATCGACCTCCGGGTGAGTGTCCGTCAGTGCCACCGCGATGTCCTGCACATCGGTCCATTTCATGGCTGCACGCTCCTCGTTGGGCTTAGTGGTTTTCCTTCGCGTGATTGATCGAGTACCGCGGAATCTCGACCACCAGATCGTCGTTCTCCGGCACGAGCGCCTGGCAGGACAGCCGCGAGGTCGGCTCCAGACCCCACGCCTTGTCGAGCAGATCGTCCTCGGCTTCCTCGGACGGCTCGAGCGCATTGAAGCCTTCGCGCACGATCACGTGACAGGTCGTGCATGCGCACGACTTCTCGCAGGCATGCTCGATCTCGATGCCGTGTTCGAGCAGCGCGTCGCATACGCTTTCGCCCGGCTTCGCTTCGATCACCGCGCCCTCCGGGCACAGTTCGACATGGGGCAGCACCACGATTTGAGGCATTGTGAATTCCGTATCCAATAACATTCGTATCGAGCGCAGTGCCCCGTCCTCGACGGCGGCCTGAGCCCATTCTACTGGCGCCGCGCGGTTTCCTGCATCGGGAAAGCACGCAGACGCCGCGGCGCGGGAATCGTCCACGCGCCGCTTTTATTCCGCTTCTCTCGCGGTTCTCGCGTGACGCGTCAGCCGATCTCGTCGAGGCGCTTGCCGGCCAGCGCGCGCTTGATGCCCTTGTCCATGCGGCGCGCGGCGAACTCGTCGGTGCCTTCGGAGAGCGCCTTCGTCGCCGTCTCGATGACGTCGGTGTCGTCGCCGGTTGCAACGTTGCGCAGCGCGTCCATGAGCGCGTCGAGTGCCTTGCGCTCATCGGCATCGAGCAGCTCGCCATCGGCAGCGAGCGCCGCCAGGGTCGCTTCAAGGATGCGTTCGGCTTCCACCTGCGCCTCGCGCAGCGCGCGGGCGCGCATGTCCACCTCTGCCGTCTTGAAGCTGTCTTCGAGCATCTTCGCGATTTCGTCGTCGGCGAGACCGTAGGACGGTTTCACCACAACCGACGCTTCCACGCCCGAATGCTGTTCGCGCGCGAACACGGAGAGCAGGCCGTCCGCGTCCACCTGGTAGGTCACGCGAATGCGCGCGGCACCTGCCACCATCGGCGGGATGCCGCGCAACTCGAAGCGGGCGAGCGAGCGGCAGTCGGAGACGAGCTCGCGCTCGCCCTGAACGACGTGGATCGCCATGGCCGTCTGGCCATCCTTGAACGTCGTGAAGTCCTGCGCGCGCGCGACAGGAATGGTCGAGTTGCGCGGGATGATCTTCTCGACGAGGCCCCCCATCGTCTCGACGCCGAGCGAAAGCGGAATCACGTCGAGCAGGAGCCAATCGTCTTCGCCGCCGCGGTTGCCCGCGAGCAGGTCGGCCTGGATCGCCGCGCCGAGCGCCACCACCTGGTCCGGGTCCAGGTTCGTGAGCGGCGCCTGGCCGAAATGCTGCTCGACGGCGCGGCGGATCACGGGCATACGCGTCGCGCCGCCCACCAGCACCACCCCCTTCACGTCCTTCGGCGCGACCTTCGCGTCGCGCAGGGCCCGCTTCGTCGGCGTGAGCGTGCGTTGCACGAGTGCCTGCGTCAGCGCTTCGAAACGCGCTTCGTCGATCGTCAGCGCGATCGCCTTGCCGCTCGACAACGTCACGTCGATGCGCGCCTCGGGCGCCGACGACAGGGCTTCCTTCGCCTCGCGCGCGTGGTCGAGCAAGAGGCGCACGTCTTCGGGCGCGAGCGCCGCGCGCTCGACGCCGCTTTGCGCGAGTACGTAGTCGAAGAGCGCGTGGTCGAAGTCGTCGCCGCCAAGCGCCGAATCGCCGCCGGCCGCGAGCACTTCGAACACGCCCTTCGTGAGCTTGAGGATCGACAGGTCGAACGTACCGCCGCCGAGGTCGTACACGGCGTAGAGACCTTCGGCGCCGTTATCCAGGCCATAGGCAATGGCCGCCGCCGTCGGCTCGTTCAGGAGGCGCAGCACGTTCAGGCCCGCGAGACGCGCGGCATCCTTGGTCGCCTGGCGCTGCGCTTCGTCGAAGTACGCGGGCACCGTGATGACCGCACCGACGAGTTCGTCGCCGAGCGTATCTTCCGCGCGCTGGCGCAGCGTCGCGAGAATTTCCGCCGAGACTTCGACGGGACTCTTCACGCCGTCCACGGTCTGGATCTGCACCATGCCCGGCGCGTCGACGAATTCGTACGGCGCGTTCGCGGCGCCTTCGACATCGGCCTTGCCGCGTCCCATGAACCGTTTGACGGAGACGATCGTGTTGCGTGGGTCGGTCGCCGCCTCGGCCTTCGCGGTGCGGCCGATACGGCGCCCGCCATTCGCGAGATAGCGCACGACGGACGGCAGCAGCACGTGGCCTGCTTCGTCGGGCAGCACGTCGGGCACGCCGCTGCGCACCGCGGCGACCAGCGAGTTCGTCGTGCCGAGGTCGATGCCGACCGCGAGCCGCCGTTGATGCGGCGCCGGCGCCATGCCGGGTTCGGAGATTTGCAGTAGTGCCATCTGTGTGATCTGTGTGATCTTGCCCGGGCCTTTCGGCCCGTGTCTCTTCAATCCGTTCAGGCTCACGCCCTGCCCGCTCCGCGGGCTGGCGCGAACCCCCTTCAGTCTTCCAGACGCTCGATCTGCGCGTCGATCTCGCTCGCCACGCGCTCGATGAACATCAGTTGACGCACCGCCTCGGCGGCCGCCTGGTTCGAACCGCTGCCGATCAGCGCCGCGAGCTTCGCGAGCCGGGTACGCTCGTCGTCGCGCAACTCGCCCGCGAGCGCGTCGAGCGCATCGACGTTCTTCGCGCCAACGGCATCTTCGATCGCCTCGCGCCATTCCATCTGCTGCATCAGGAACGCAGGCTCCATCGCCGTGTTGCTCTCCGCGCCGACGTCGATCCCGCGCAGATGCAGCATGTACTTCGCACGCCTGAGCGGGTCGCGCAGCGTCTGGTACGCCTCGTTCGCGCGCGTGGCCCACTGCATCGCGACGCGCTTTTGCGCATCGCCGGCCGCGGCGAAACGGTCGGGGTGCACCTGCGCCTGTACCGTGCGGTAGGCATGGTCGAGCGCGTCGGCGTCGACTTCGAACTGCTCGGGCAGACCGAAGAGAATGAAATGGCTATCGGAGAGCGAAGAAAGCGAGGTCATCGCGAGGTCATCGAATTGTGTGCCGCATCCATCAAAAGTCAAAAAGGCGGCACAGGCCGCCTTTACACCTACATCGCGCGGGCTCAGACGCGGAACGACTCGCCGCAGCCGCACTCGTCCTTCACGTTCGGATTGTTGAACCTGAAGCCTTCGTTGAGCCCCTCGCGCACGAAATCGAGCTGCGTGCCGTCGATATAGGCGAGGCTCTTCGGATCGACGATGACCTTCACGCCATGGCTTTCGAAGACGTTGTCTTCGGCTGCGAGTTCGTCCACGTACTCGAGCTTGTAGGCGAGCCCCGAGCAGCCCGTCGTGCGCACGCCAAGACGCAGACCCACGCCCTTGCCGCGCCGGGTCAGGTACTTCTGCACGTGCTGTGCCGCTTTTTCCGTCAACGTAATTGCCATAGCGTTTTCGTCACGCCGCAGCGCAACCCTGCCTGCATTCAAAGTCGTTAATCCCGCAGCGCGCGGCTTTAGCCGAACGCTGCGCTCCTGCCTCGCCCGCTGACCCGCTCAGGCCTCGGCCTTCGCGTCCGTCGTATGACGCTGACGGTAATCGGCCACGGCTGCCTTGATCGCGTCTTCCGCGAGTATCGAGCAGTGGATCTTCACCGGCGGGAGCGCGAGCTCTTCCGCGATCTGCGTGTTCTTGATGGAGAGCGCCTGATCGAGCGTCTTGCCCTTCACCCACTCGGTCACGAGCGAGCTCGACGCGATCGCCGAACCGCAGCCGTAGGTCTTGAACTTCGCGTCTTCGATCACGCCGTCCGCACCCACGCGGATCTGCAGCTTCATCACGTCGCCGCAGGCCGGCGCGCCGACCATGCCCGTGCCCACCGTGTCGTCGTCCTTCGAGAACGAGCCGACGTTGCGCGGGTTTTCGTAGTGGTCCAGAACCTTTTCGCTATATGCCATGATCACACTCCTTCAATTCGTTGGCCGCGCTGCATTTCAGTTGCGCTGCGGCCGGGTCGTTGTTCGGCGCTGCGCTGTCTTAGTGCGCGGCCCACTGGATGGTCGAGAGATCGATGCCGTCCTTGTGCATTTCCCACAGCGGCGACAGTTCGCGCAGCTTGGCGATCTTCGACTTCAACAGGTTGATGACGTAGTCCACGTCCTGCTCAGTCGTGAAGCGGCCCACCGTGAAGCGGATCGAGCTGTGCGCCAGCTCGTCGTTGCGGCCGAGCGCGCGCAGCACGTACGACGGTTCCAGCGAAGCCGACGTGCACGCCGAACCCGACGACACCGCAACGTCCTTCACCGCCATGATCAGCGACTCGCCTTCGACGAAGTTGAAGCTGATGTTCAGGTTGTGCGGGACACGCTGCTCCATGTCGCCGTTCACATAGGTCTCTTCGATCTCCGAAAGACCGCGCAGCAGCTTGTCGCGCAGCATGCGCACGCGCTCGTTCTCGGTCGCCATTTCTTCGCGCGCGATACGGAACGCTTCGCCCATGCCCACGATCTGGTGCGTGGCGAGCGTGCCCGAGCGCATGCCGCGCTCGTGACCGCCGCCGTGCATCTGCGCTTCGATGCGCACGCGCGGCTTGCGGCGCACGTACAGCGCGCCGATGCCCTTCGGGCCGTAGGTCTTGTGCGCCGAGAACGACATCAGGTCGACCTTGAGCTTTTGCAGGTCGATGGGCGCCTTGCCTGTGGACTGCGCAGCATCCACGTGGAAGATGATGCCCTTCTCGCGGCAGATCTCGCCGATCGCCTCGATATCCTGGATCACGCCGATCTCGTTGTTCACGTGCATGACGGAAACGAGGATCGTGTCGGGACGGATCGCGGCCTTGAAGGCGTCGAGGTCGATCAGGCCATCGTCCTTGACGTCCAGATACGTGACTTCGTAGCCTTCGCGCTCGAGTTCGCGGGTGGTGTCGAGCACGGCCTTGTGCTCGGTCTTCACCGTGATGATGTGCTTGCCCTTGCTCTTGTAGAAGTGCGCGGCACCCTTGATCGCGAGGTTGTCCGATTCGGTGGCGCCGGAGGTCCAGATGATTTCGCGCGGATCGGCGTTGACGAGCGCGGCGACGTTCTCGCGCGCTTCCTCGACGGCGCGTTCCGCATCCCAGCCGTAGGCGTGGCTGCGCGACGCCGGATTGCCGAACTGCTCGCGCAGGTACGGAATCATCTTGTCCACCACGCGCGGGTCCACAGGCGTCGTCGCGCTGTAGTCCATGTAGATGGGCAGGTGGGGAATGTCGTTATTCATCTATCGCTCCGGGGAATCTGTCTGCTGCTCTGTGTATTGCGCTGGCCGTGGTCCGGGATCGCGGGGATCAGGAGCCGGCCATGTTGAATATGGAGTTGGGCCCAAGCGGGACCGTGCGCACCGGCTCGACGACCGGCGTTTCCGTGCGGCGGTCGCGCAGGACCGTGGACGCGGCGCCTTCGCGGGCGCGCTGCTTGTCCACGAGATCCTTGAGGGACACCGAATCGAGGTACTCCACCATCTTCTGGTTCAGCGTGGACCAGAGCTCGTGCGTCATGCAATGGCCGTCGTGCTGCTTGGTGCCCTCGCAGGCGCCCTTGCCGCCGCACTGGGTGGCGTCGAGCGGCTCGTCCACGGCGATGATGATGTCGGCAACGGTGACATCCTCCGCGCGGCGCGCGAGGTTGTACCCGCCGCCCGGCCCGCGGACCGATTCGACGATTTCATGACGGCGGAGCTTGCCGAACAGCTGTTCGAGGTACGACAGCGAGATGTGCTGGCGCTGACTGATACCCGCAAGCGTCACCGGGCCCTGCTCCTGGCGCAGGGCCAGGTCGATCATCGCCGTGACGGCGAAACGGCCTTTCGTGGTGAGTCTCATGATGTAGGGGAACCGCAATTCTCGACAATTTTCGTCAAGTATAAATACATGACTAGTTTAGTCAAGTATCCGCGCCGCCATCTGGGTTATTAGGCATGTTGCGAAAAGCCCCATGCAGCCCACAGCAGCCAAACGGCGCAAACCGTGAATCGTGGTTTGCGCCGGCCATTGTGCTACTCGGCGAGGCGGGTACGCAGCGCCGCCAGCAAGCCCTCGCAGGCCGTCTCGCACTGATCGAGAACCGTTTCGAAGCCCGCCTCGCCGCCGAAATAAGGGTCGGCGACGATGCGCGTGTCCAACTGCGGCGCGAACTCCATCAGAAGACGGATCTTGTCGCGCGCCGCGGGCGGCGCCACTTTCTGCAGCGCCGTGATGTTCGCGTCGTCCATCGCGACAACGAAGTCGAAGCGCTCGAAATCGCCGGCGCCGATCTGGCGGGCGCGCAACGGCGCGAGATCATAACCGCGGCGATGGCCGGCGCGCTGGGCCCGCTCGTCCGGCGCCTCGCCCAGATGCCAGTCGCCCGTGCCCGCCGAATCGACGTCGATGCGCCCATCCAGCCCCGCCTGCCCGACCATGTGCCGCATCACGGCCTCGGCCGTGGGCGAGCGGCAAATGTTGCCGAGGCAGACAAAGCAGACGGAAACCTTGTTCATCGAATCGACAGTCCTGAGCGGCGAGCCAAACTGTTAATTATACAAAGCCGGGCGCTCAGATGGCACGTACCGGCGGCAGCGCCTCGCCGGCGCCGATCGCTTTGACGGGGGCTTTGACGGGCGCCGGGCCCTCGCTGCCAACGAGGCCGTACGACACGGCACGCGCCAGTTCGGCGCTCAGCTGGTCGGCTGCGAGCGGCATTTGCTGCTGCGTCGTATTCCATGCATGCGCCCATGCGATAGCCGCGCAGGGCACGATCAGCGCCAGCGGCCAGTACACCGATATTTTCTTTTTCATGATGCGGACTCTCTCGACTAGAGGGCGATCAGTGCGGGACGCACTATCGCCAGTCGAAATGATATAGACATCCGCAATCAGGAAAAACCCGGCAACGCCGAACACACTGTTGCCGCAAGTTAAACAGTGGACGAGTTCGATTCGGCAGCGAGTCAGCCCGCGGTCTGCCGGCGCGTCGCATCGAGATGCGTACGCTGGGCCGCGTAGAGTTCGCGGAAGGTACGCCCGACCGGTGCGGGCATGTCGCGGCCCTCGGTCCAGCCCCGCGCCAGCGGCAGCTTGCGGATGAGCCGCGCCTGCCCGCCCAGACGCTCCAGCACGCGTACGCCCAGCTTCGTCAGCGTGGCGTAGGCGCCCGGGTGCAGCGCGAACCAGCCCCACACCGCGAGCGCGGCCCGCTCGCGCCACGGACGCAGATGGCGTTCGGTCTGTTTCTCGCGCAGCTTGCGCAGCAGGTCGGACAGCGGGATGCCCACCGGGCAGACGCTATTGCACTCGCCGCAGAGCGTGGCCGCCTGCGGGAGGTCGAGCGCCTTCTCGAGGCCCACATAGCTCGGCGTCAGCACGGAGCCCATCGGCCCCGGATACACCCAGCCGTAGGCGTGGCCGCCCACCTTCTGATAGACGGGGCAATGGTTCATGCATGCCCCGCAGCGAATACAGCGCAGCATCTCCTGGAACTCGCCGCCGATGAGCCCCGTGCGGCCGCCGTCCACGAGCACGACGTACATGTGCTCGGGTCCGTCAATGTCGTCCTTGCCGCGCGGACCCGTGAGCACCGAAAAGTAGTTCGAAGTGGCCTGCCCTGTCGCCGAGCGCGGCAAGAGGCGCATGGCCGTCGCGAGATCCTCGAGCGTGGGCAGCACCTTTTCGATGCCGGTCACCGCCACATGCACGCGCGGCATCACCGTGCACATGCCCTCGTTGCCCTCGTTCGTCACCAGCACGACCGAACCGGTTTCCGCCACGAGGAAGTTGCCGCCCGTCACCCCCATGTCCGCCGAAAGGAAATGCGGGCGCAGCATTTCGCGCGCTTCGCGCGTCATGTCGGGAATCTCGGTCAGGCGCGGCCGGTGATGCGTCTTCGCGAAGAGATCGGCGATCTCGTCCTTGTCCTTGTGGACGACGGGCGCAATGATGTGGCTCGGCGGCTCGTTGCCGTTGATCTGCAGGATGTACTCGCCGAGATCGGTCTCGACCGACTGCACGCCCATCCCTTCGAGCACCGTGTTCAGCTGCATCTCCTCGGAAACCATCGACTTCGTCTTGATGACCTTGCGCACGTCGTGCTTGCGCGCAATGTCGGCGACCAGCTTGGCCGCGTCGCGCGCCGTTTCCGCGTAGAGCACCGTCACGCCGCGGCGCGTGGCCTCGGTTTCGAACTGCTCCAGCCAGACATCGAGGTTGTCCAGCGCGCGGTTGCGGCGCGCCTTGAGGGCGGCGCGCGTAGCCGGGAAGTCGATCGCGGTCATCGCCTCGGCACGCGCCGAAACGAACTTCGTCGAGAGCTTCGTAAGGTTCTGCTGGAGGCGCTGATCGGCCAGTTTCTGGCCGGCGCGCGCCTTGAACTGCATCGACTGGACTTGCATGGCTGCGGGATCCTGGGGCGAAGGGCTGCTGAACGAAGGGGACGAAAGGGGCAAGGCGGCCGAACAGAGAAGACGGCCGTGCGTCAAACGTCGCCGGCCAGCACCTGGGCCACGTGCAGCACGCGCGTGGCGGTGTCGCCGGTGCGGCGCAGGCGCCCTTCGATGTTGAGCATGCAGCCGAGGTCGCCCAGCACCACGGCGCCGGTGCCGCTCGCGCGCACGTTCGCGCATTTCTCGTCGGCGATCGCAGTGGAGATCGCGCCGTACTTCACCGCGAACGTGCCGCCAAAGCCGCAGCAGTGCTCGCAGTCCTTCATCTCGCGCACCTCGACGCCGCGCTGCGCGAGCAGCGTGCGCGGCTGCGACTTGACGCCGAGTTCGCGCAGACCCGAGCAGGAGTCGTGATAGGCAACCGGTCCGCGGAATTCGCCAGGCGGCAGCGACACCTTCGCGACGTTGACGAGGAAGTCGGTGAGTTCGTAGACGCGCTCGCGCAAAAGGCCGTAGCGCCGCATCAGTTCGGGGTCGTCGCGGAACAGGTCGCCGTAATGCGCGCGGATCATGCCGCCGCACGAGCCCGAGGGCACCACCACGTAGTCGTACTGCTCGAACTCGCGCAGCGTCTTTTCGGCAAGGTCGCGCGCGAGCCGGCGCTCGCCCGAGTTATACGCGGGCTGCCCGCAGCAGGTCTGCGCGGGCGGCACATGCACCTCGTAGCCCGCCTGCTCCAGCAGCTTGATCGCCGAAAACCCGATTTCGGGGCGCATCGTGTCGATGAGGCAGGTCACGAACAAACCGACTCGCATGGGGACTCCTCTGAAAAACGTCCCCGATTATCCGATGTTTCCGGACAAGCACCAACGCATCGTCTACCCGCCCCGGCGATGGTGCAGCGCGGCGCCCATCCCGCCAGCCGCTTACTTTTTTCACGATACGAGATACAATGCGCTCACCGCCTTACGCGTCAAGCAAATCTGAACCATGAGCGAAAGTGGAAGCACGCCGGATCCGAAGACCTCGATTCAGGTCATCGAGCGCATGATGCGCCTGCTGGACGCGCTAGCCGCGCACAGCGACCCCGTCAGCCTCAAGGAGCTGGCCCAGCGCACCGAACTCCATCCGTCCACGGCGCACCGCATTCTGAACGACATGGTGAGCTGCCGGCTTGTCGACCGTTCCGACCCGGGCACCTACCGGCTCGGCATGCGTCTGCTGGAACTGGGCAATCTCGTGAAGGCGCGCCTTTCGGTGCGCGATGCCGCGCTCACGCCCATGCGCGAGCTGCACCGGCTCACCGGACAGACCGTGAACCTCTCGGTGCGCCAGGGCGACGAAATCGTCTATATCGAACGCGCCTACTCCGAGCGCTCGGGCATGCAGGTGGTCCGCGCGATCGGCGGCCGGGCGCCGCTGCACCTCACTTCGGTCGGCAAGCTTTTTCTCGCCGCCGACGAAGCGAACCGCGTGCGCGCGTATGCCACACGCACGGGCCTCTCGGGCCACACGCGCAACAGCATCACCGATCTCACCCGCCTCGAGCGCGAACTCACGCACGTGCGCCAGCAGTCCTGCGCGCGCGATAATGAGGAACTGGAGTTGGGGGTGCGCTGCATCGCCGCCGGCATCTACGACGACACGGGCAAGCTGGTCGCCGGGCTCTCGCTTTCCGCGCCGGCCGACCGCCTGCAGGATTCCTGGCTCGGCCAGCTAAGCAAGACGGCGCTCGTGATCTCGGAGTCGCTGGGCTACCATTCGCAGCCCGCCGAAGGCAGTGCGCAGCCGGCCTGAACGCCCCGCTGCTTTCACGCCTAAACGACAACGCCCCGCAACTGCGGGGCGTTTTGCATCGGCGTACCGCCAGGCTGGGACCGTTCGATCAGGTCCCCGCGCCGCCCGCGTCCGCGCTCGTGATACGCGGCTGCTGATCGGCACCGCCGTTGTCGAGCCACGCGCGCACGCGCGTCGCGTCGGCAAAGCGCGAGTACTTGCCGCTCGAATCGAGCAGCACGATGATGACCGGACGGTCGTGGATGGTTGCCTGCATCACGAGGCATTCGCCCGCTTCGTTGATGAAGCCGGTCTTCTGCAGACCGATGTCCCACGACGGGTTGCGGACCAGCGCGTTCGTGCTGTTGTAAGCGATGTTGCGCTTGCCGGTGAACACCGTATAGCTGTGATCGGTCGAGAACTGGCGGATCAGCGGGTACTGATAGGCCGCATTGACCATCTTCACGAGGTCACGCGCGCTCGACACGTTCTGGCTCGAGAGACCCGTCGAATTCTCGAAGTGCGTGTCGGTCATGCCGAGTTGCTTCGCCTTCGCATTCATCGCCGCGATGAATGCCGGACGGCCGCCCGGGTAGTAGCGCGAGAGCGCCGCGGCAGCGCGGTTCTCGGAGGCCATCAGCGCGATATGCAGCATGTCTTCGCGCGAGAGCACCGAGCCCACGGAGAGACGCGAGCCCGTGTTCTTCTCGTAGTCGCGGTCTTCGTCGGTGACTTCGATCGACTCCGTGAGCGGCGCCTTCGAGTCGAGGACGACCATCGCGGTCATCAGCTTCGAGATCGAGGCGATCGGCACGACGGCATGCGAATTCTTGTCGAACAGCGGTTCGAGGGTGTTCTGATCGACGACGAAGGCGACGCTCGAGCGCAGCATCAGCGCGTCCGGCGTGTCGTGCAGGCCGAAGGCCTGGCCCACGGTCGGCTGACGCGGCTCATACGCGACGCGCACGGCGTGATGGCGGCCGTTCATCGTGTAGTTGACGCGCCGCTTCCTCACGACGGGACGGGCGTCGTCGTTGGCCGCGACGGTGCGGGTCGCCTTCGACGATTTCTGCGAAGCCTTGGCCGGTGCGCTCGCAGGCTTGACGACCTTTTTGCCTGCTTTTTTGGACTTCGCCTTGGCCGGCGCGGTCGAAGCGGTCGGCGCGGCGTCTTGCTCTGCAGCAAAAGCGCTGGAGGGTAAGGCAATCGTCGCACTGATGGCTACGGAGACAGCCACCGACAGCGCGGTGCTGACCATGGCACCGTGCATCAGTTTGAACGACAGGAGCTTGTCGGATTTCATTGGTGTTCTGGATGAAGCGGCGGGATCGTTCGCCAAGTGTAGTAAAACAACGAAAATTTCGCAAATTTAAGCACTTATCAACGCACATTAAACCGAAGTCTAACTTTCGATTAAGTTCGTCGATAATATGCACGTTTCCGATAGAGCGAGACCATCGAAGCATCCGCCCTCGCGTGGCCGACAAGGCGGCAACCGCGTTTGCACGGAGATTACGGCCCGAGTCCGGTCAAACTTGAATAGGGATATGCCGGAGGGAATGATCGCGAACGGAACGCGCATTCGACTGCAGTCAGTCTTTAACGTTCCCAGGGAGGTTCTGGTGGACCAACCTGGATCATTCTTGCGCAGATATCTACCCACTCCTACAGGAGTGTGAGATGCCACGATCCGAATCTTGCCATATGCGGACTGGATTTGCCGCCCCCCGCCCCGCGTGGGTCGCCGCTACCCTCCGATACGGCGACGCGGACGCCACCGCAGGTGCGACGTTACGTCCCTAATCAGCGCGCATAAGCACCTGTTTAATAACAATTTATCGACATTGTGCGACGCACAATCAGGGCTTGACTTTCCGCCAAGCCATCCTAAAATCGATGTCAATGCTGCGACGCACAAACGTCCGGCAGATCACCCTGAGTCTCGCCACCTATTTATACGGACCGCATCAGACGGTCCGTCATCCTACCAGGAGCGTAAACATGAGTCTGCTGACCCCTGAGCAATTCGCCGCAGCCCAGAAAGCCAATCTCGAAACCCTCTTCGGTCTCACCGGCAAGGCATTCGAGGGTGTGGAAAAGCTCGTCGAATTGAACCTTCAGGCCGTCCGCTCGAATCTGGCGGAATCGCAGGAACAGGCCCAGCGCGCGCTGTCCGTGAAGGACGCGCAGGAACTGCTGGCGCTGCAAGCGAGCTTTGCCCAGCCGCTCGCCGAAAAGCTGCTGTCGTACGGCCGCCACGTGTATGAAATCACGTCGGCCACGCAAGCCGAGTTCGCGAAGGTTGCCGAAGCGCACTACGAAGAGCAGAACCGCAAGGTGCAGTCGCTCGTCGACAACGTCGCCAAGAACGCGCCGGCCGGTTCGGAAACGGCCGTTGCCGTGCTCAAGTCGGCCATCAACGCCGCGAACACGACCTACGAAACGGTGCAAAAGGCCACGAAGCAAGCCGTCGAAATGGCGGAAAGCAACTTCAACGCGGCTACGGCTGCCGCAAGCAAGGCTGCCGCGCAAGCTTCGCGCTCGTCGGCTGCCGCCGCTTCGGCCAAGAAGGCGGTCTGAACGCCCAGTAACGATTGCAGGTGCGCGCTTGGCGTGACGCGTACCTGATTGCCGGATCCGACGCTCGGGCGTGCCCCCGCGGGCACGCCACTCGCCCGGTTGCTTCGACCGGGATTTTTTACGCTCCGGCGCCTCTCGCAGTCTCCAACGAAAAACGGCGCACCCCTCGCGGGGTGCGCCGTTTGCTTTCACGCAAAGAATCGCGCGAAAAGCGCGCCGCTTACTTCTTCTTTTGCGGCGGCAGATCCGTACACACGCCTTCGTACAGTTCGGCAGCCATGCCGATCGATTCGCCGAGCGTCGGGTGCGGGTGGATCGTCTTGCCGATGTCGGTCGCGTCCGCGCCCATCTCGACGGCGAGACACACTTCGCTGATGAGATCGCCCGCATTCAGGCCGACGATGCCGCCACCGATCACGCGATGCGTCTCTTCGTCGAAGAGCAGCTTCGTGAAGCCCTCGTCGCGGCCGTTGGCGATCGCGCGGCCCGAAGCGGCCCACGGGAACACCGCCTTGCCGTACTTGATGCCTTCGGCCTTGCACTGGTCTTCGGTCTTGCCGGCCCACGCCACTTCCGGGTCGGTGTAGGCCACCGACGGAATCTGCAGCGCGTCGAAGTACGCCTTCTCGCCGTGCGCCGCTTCGGCCGCCACGTGGGCTTCATGCACGGCCTTGTGCGCGAGCATCGGCTGGCCGACGATGTCGCCGATCGCGAAGATGTGCGGCACGTTGGTGCGCAACTGCTTGTCGACGTCGATGAAGCCGCGATCCGTCACCGCGACGCCAGCCTTGTCCGCGCCGATCTTCTTGCCGTTGGGCGAGCGGCCCACGGCAACCAGCACGAGGTCGTAGCGCTGCGGCTCGGCCGGCGCCTTCTCGCCTTCGAACGTGACGTAGATGCCGTCTTCCTTCGCCTCGGCCTTCGTGGTCTTCGTCTTGAGCATGACGTTCGCGAAGCGCTTCGCGTTGTACTTCTCCCAGACCTTCACGAGATCGCGGTCCGCGCCGGCCATCAGGCCGTCGAGCATTTCCACGATGTCGATCTGCGCACCCAGCGTCGCGTAGACCGTCGCCATTTCGAGACCGATGATGCCGCCGCCGATCACGAGCATCTTCTGCGGAATCTGGCGCAGTTCGAGCGCGCCCGTCGAATCGACCACGCGCGGATCTTCCGGCATGAACGGCAGCTTCACGGCCTGCGAACCGGCCGCGATGATCGCCTGCCTGAACTTGACGACCTTCTTGCCGCTCTCGCCCACCACTTCCATGTGATGAGGATCGACGAACGTGCCGACGCCCGTCACGACTTCCACCTTGCGTGCCTTCGCCATGCCGGCGAGACCGCCCGTCAGCTTCTTGACGACGCCCGACTTGAAGTCGCGCAGCTTGTCGAGGTCGATCTGCGGCTTGCCGAACGTGATGCCGTGCGAGCCGAGTGCCTCGGCTTCGTCGATCACGAGCGCCGTGTGCAGCAGCGCCTTCGACGGAATGCAGCCCACGTTCAGGCAGACGCCGCCGAGCGTGGAGTAACGCTCGACCAGCACGGTCTTCATGCCGAGGTCGGCGGAGCGGAACGCGGCCGAGTAGCCGCCGGGGCCAGCGCCGAGCACGAGCATGTCGCATTCGACATCGGCGGCGCCGCTGTAGCTGCCGGCCTGCGGCGCGGGCGCCGCGGCTTTCGGAGCCTCGGCAGCCTTCGGCGCCTCCGCCGCCTTGGGCGCTTCGGCCTTCGGAGCCGGCGCAGCCGCCCCTTCGGAGGCCTCGACCAGCGCGATCACGGTGCCCTGCGAAGCCTTGTCGCCCGGCTTGATCTTCACTTCCTTGACGGTGCCCGCGACATCGCTCGGCACTTCCATCGTGGCCTTGTCCGATTCGAGCGAGAGCAGCGTCTGCTCTTTCTCGATGACGTCGCCCGCCTTGATGTTGACTTCGATGACGTCGATGTCCTTGAAGTCGCCGATGTCCGGCACTTTCACTTCGACGAGACTCATGGTGTCCCCTGAGAGATAACCGGCTGCGCCCGCCGCGGCGCGCACGCAGGAAACGCGTGCCGCGCGGCGGCGCAAGCCGGTCGATGAAGCGGTTTTACAGAATCACGCGGCGGAAATCGCCGAGGATCGAGCCGAGGTACGCGTTGAAGCGCGCGGCAGCCGCGCCGTCGATCACGCGATGGTCGTACGAGAGCGACAGCGGCAGCGTGAGGCGCGGCACGAACTGCTTGCCGTCCCACACGGGCTTCATCGCGCTCTTCGACAGGCCGAGGATCGCCACTTCCGGCGCGTTGATGATCGGCGTGAAGTGCGTGCCGCCGATGCCGCCGAGCGACGAGATCGAGAAGCAGCCGCCTTGCATCTGGTCCGGCTTGAGTTTGCCGTCGCGCGCGAGCTTCGAGAGCTCGGCCATTTCCTTCGCGATGTCGACGAGACCCTTCTTGTCCGCGTCGCGGATCACCGGAACGACGAGGCCGTTGGGCGTGTCGGCTGCAAAACCGATATGGTAGTACTGCTTGAAGACGAGATTGTCACCGTCGAGGCTCGCGTTGAAGGTCGGGAACTTCTTCAGCGCCGCGACGCAGGCCTTGATGACGAACGCGAGCATCGTGAACTTCACGCCCGCCTTCTCGTTTTCCTTGTTCAACTGCACGCGCAGCGCTTCGAGGTCGGTGATGTCCGCTTCGTCGTTGTTCGTGACGTGCGGGATCATGACCCAGTTGCGGTGCAGATTCGCGCCGGAAATCTTCTTGATGCGCGACAGCGGCTGCGTATCGATCGGGCCGAACTTCGTGAAGTCGACCTTCGGCCACGGCAGCAGGTTCAGCCCCGCGCCCGCGCCGCCGGCCGGTGCCGCCGCGGCAGCCGGCGCCGCCAGCGCGCCCGTCATCACGCCCTTCACGAACGCCGTAATGTCGTCCTGGGTAATGCGGCCCTTCGGACCCGTACCCGCGACGCGCGCCACGTCGACGCCCAGCTCGCGCGCGAACTTGCGCACCGAAGGCGAAGCGTGGCTCGAACGGCGTGCGCCGCCTTCGCCGGCCTGAATGCTCGGCGCCTGCGCGAGCGCGGACGGAACCGCCGGCGCGGCCTTGGCCGGTGCGGCAGAGGCAGGCGCATCCGACGGCACTTCGACCGGGGCCTTCTGCGCGGGTGCCGCGGCCGCAGCGGCGGCGCCTTCGGCTTCGATCACGAAGATCTCGGTGCCTTCGGAAACCGCATCGCCCACCTTGACCTTCACTTCCTTCACCACACCGGCCACCGGGCTCGGCACGTCCATGGTCGCCTTGTCGGATTCGAGCGTGACGAGCGACTGCTCCTTCTCCACCCGGTCGCCCACCTTCACGGCAACTTCGATCACCGGCACGTCCTTGTAGTCGCCGATGTCGGGGACCTTCACGCTTTGCGCGCCGCCGCCGCTCGCCGCCGGGGCGGCCTGGGGAGCGGCCTGCGGGGCCGGTGCAGCAGCCGGCGCGGGCGCGGCAGCCGGAGCCGCAGCAGCGCCCGCGCCATCCAGCACGAGCACGAGCGAACCTTCCGACACGTTGTCGCCCACTTTGACCTTCACTTCCTTCACCGTGCCCGAGGCCGGGCTCGGCACGTCCATCGTCGCCTTGTCCGACTCCAGCGTGATGAGGGACTGCTCTTTTTCGACGGTATCGCCCGCCTTCACCAGCACCTCGATCACAGGAATGTCCTTGTAATCGCCGATGTCCGGCACTTTGACTTCGATCGCTTGACTCATTGTTAGTGTCTCCGGGGCCGCATAAGAACGCCTCCCCGCTTCGGGGAGGCGCGCTTGCCATGCACAGGGGGTGATGCGTTAGACGGTCATCGGGTTGGGTTTGGACGGATCGAGGTTGTATTTGGCGATGGCATCGCCCACGACCTTGCGCTCGATCTTGCCTTCGTCCGCGAGCGCGTTGAGCGCTGCGACCGTGGTCCAGTAGCGATCGACTTCGAAGAAGTGACGCAGCTTTTCACGCGTGTCCGAACGGCCGAAGCCGTCGGTGCCGAGCACCACGAACTTGCGCGGAACGAGACCGCGAATCTGGTCGACCAGCGCGCGCACATAGTCGGTGGACGCGATGATCGGGCCTTGCGTGTTCTTGAGCAGCTTCTCGACGTGCGATTCGCGGCGCGGCTCGCTCGGGTGCAGCAGGTTCCAGCGCTCGACTTCGTGGCCTTCGCGGGCCAGTTCCGTGAAGCTCGGCACGCTCCAGAGGTCGGCCTCGACGCCCCAGTCGTTCTTCAGCAGGTCGGCGGCGGCGATCACTTCGTTGAAGATCGTGCCCGCGCCCAGCAGTTGCACGCGCGGCGCCTTGGCGTTGTCCGCGCCCTTGCGGAACGCGTACATGCCCTTGATGATGTCGGCCGCCACATGCTCGCCCTGCGGAATCGCCGGGTGCTCGTAGTTCTCGTTCATCACCGTGATGTAATAGAACACGTCCTGCTGGTCCTGCACCATGCGGCGCAGACCGTCCTGCATGATCACGGCGAGTTCGTAGCCGAAGGTCGGATCGTAGCTCAGGCAGTTCGGCACCGAAGCGGCCCACAGGAGCGAGTGGCCATCTTCGTGCTGCAGGCCTTCGCCGTTGAGCGTCGTACGGCCCGCCGTGCCGCCCAGCAGGAAGCCGCGCGAACGCATGTCGCCCGCGGCCCACACGAGGTCGCCGATGCGCTGCATGCCGAACATCGAGTAGAAGATGTAGAACGGCACCATGATCTCGCCGTGCGTCGAGTACGACGTCGCGGCCGCGATCCAGTCGCACATGCCGCCGGCTTCGTTGATGCCTTCCTGAAGGATCTGGCCGGTCTGCGATTCCTTGTAGAACATCAGTTGGTCGGAGTCTTCCGGCACGTACTTCTGGCCGTCCTGATTCCAGATGCCGATCTGGCGGAACAGGCCTTCCATGCCGAAGGTACGCGACTCGTCCGGCACGATCGGCACGACGCGCTTGCCGAGCGCCTTGTCCTTCAGCAGGATGTTCAGGATCCGCACGAACGCCATCGTCGTCGAGATCTCGCGGCCTTCGCCCGTGCCCTTGAGCAGCGGCTCGAACGCGTCGAGCGCCGGCACCGGCAGCGACTCGGCCTTCTGGCGGCGAGCCGGCAGGTAACCGCCGAGGTCCATGCGCTTCTGGCGCATGTAGTCGAGTTCCTTCGAGCCTTCCTCGAACGTCAGGTACGGCACGTCGACGATCTGCTCGTCGGTGAGCGGCAGGCGGAACTGGTCGCGGAACTTCTTGAGCTGATCCACCTGCATCTTCTTTTGCTGGTGGGTGATGTTCATGGCCTGGCCGGCTTCGCCCATGCCGTAGCCCTTGATCGTCTTCGCGAGGATGACGGTGGGCTGGCCCTTCGAATTCGAAGCTTCGTGGAACGCCGCGTAGATCTTGTGCGGATCGTGACCGCCGCGGTTCAGGTTCCAGATGTCCTCGTCGGACCAGTCGGCCACCAGCGCCTTCAGTTCCGGCGTGTTGAAGAAGTGTTCGCGAACATATGCGCCCGACTCCGACTTGTAGGTCTGGTACTCGCCGTCCACGACTTCCATCATGCGGCGCATCAGCGCGCCCGACTTGTCGCGCGCGAAGAGCGCATCCCAGCGGCTGCCCCAGAGGACCTTGATGACGTTCCAGCCGGCGCCGCGGAACTCGCTTTCGAGCTCCTGGATGATCTTGCCGTTGCCGCGCACCGGGCCGTCCAGACGCTGCAGGTTGCAGTTGATGACGAACACGAGGTTGTCCAGACGCTCGCGGCCGGCCATGCCGATGGCGCCGAGCGATTCCGGTTCGTCGGTTTCGCCGTCGCCGAGGAACGCCCAGACCTTGCGGCCGTCGGTCTTCGCAATGCCGCGCGCCTGCAGGTACTTCATGAAGCGTGCCTGGTAGATCGCCATGATCGGGCCGAGGCCCATCGAGACGGTCGGGAACTGCCAGAAGTCCGGCATCAGCCACGGGTGCGGATACGACGAGATGCCCTCGCCGCCCACTTCCTGGCGGAAGTTGTCGAGCTGGTTTTCCGAGAGGCGACCGAGCAGGAACGCGCGCGAGTAGACACCCGGCGACGAGTGGCCCTGCACGAACACGAGGTCGCCGCCATGCTCGGGCGAAGGCGCGCGCCAGAAATGGTTGTAGCCGACGTCGTAGAGCGTGGCAGCCGAGGCGAACGACGCGATGTGGCCGCCCACGTTGGTGTGCTTGCCCGCGCGCAGCACCATGGCCATGGCGTTCCAGCGCGTGTAGGAGCGGATGCGGTGCTCGATGTCCTGGTCGCCGGGATTCTTCGCCTGGCTGGCGACGGGGATCGTGTTGATGTACGGCGTGTTCGCCGAGAACGGCAGGTGCTCGCCATGCACGCGGGCGAATTCGATCTGCTTTTCGATCAGGTAGTGGGCACGGTTGGGACCGATCGCCGAGATGACGCCGTCCAGCGCTTCAAGCCATTCGGCCGTTTCCTGCGGATCTTCATCCTTGTCGGCGGCTACGTACTTCAGGACTTCGTCGGGTACTGCGGACATGCTCGTCTCCTGATTGGGGGAACGCTGTTGAACGGACCATGCGGGCGACTGTTCGGGACGAGCCAGGTCGACCGCAGCATCTTTCGGGCGATTGTAATGACCCCCTGGGGCCTCGCGCAACAAAATTTTCGAATTGCGAGATTGAATTTTATAATGTGGAAAATTGTTGCGGCGCACGCTGAATCGTTCGCGCCCTTGTGGCGATAACGGTCAGTTTGCGCCCGTTTATCGGCGATTTACTGCTTTTTTCGCGGCAATTCCGTGTCTTACGCTGCGCTACAATCCTTGCCATGTTGACCGAACGGCTTTTCGCACGCTCGGCGCGGCCGCCCGGTACGCCCGGCGACTCGTCGCCGTCCCGCTGGCACCACGGACCCTGGTGGTCCAATTCCTATTTGCTGACGCCGCTCCTGTCGATCCTCGTGTTCCTGATCGTCATGAGCCTGATCCTGTGGAGCCTGAACCGCCGCGAACAGCAGCAGCAGGAAGACACGCTCTACCGCAACGTGGCGTGGGCCCAGCAGCAGATCCGCCTGTCGATGACGGGCGCGCAAGAACAGTTGCAGGCGCTCGCGCGCGATCTCGCCGCCGGCCATACGGACCCGCAGTATTTCCAGACGTCCACCACGGACATCATGCAGGGGCATCCCGAGATCCTCTATCTCAACTGGTACACGAGCGAGCAGGAGCCGCGCTGGCCGGCTACGGCCATGCCCGTGTTCGGCCAGCGCCTCGCCAAGCCCAACGACGAGCAGATGGACGAAGCCGTCAAGGCCGCTTTCACCGAGGCGCGCGACACGCGCCGCCAGGTCTATTCGCCGCTCATTTATGACGATCTCGGCAACGGCTACATCACGCTGCAAACACCGGTATACCGCGATCGGGATTTTCTTGGCTCGATCGCGGCCGTGTTCTCGGTCGAAGGCATCCTGAAGCACGACATCCCGCCCGAACTCTCGGCCAAATACAAGATCTCGATCCTCGACGCGAACGACCGCGAGCTCGCCACCACCTCGACGCGCCCGCGCCTGCCGCGCGACGTCTACTACGACCTGCCGCTCGATCCGCCGGGCCAGGGCGTTTCGGTGCGCGTGTACTCGTATCCGCAGATGACCAACTTCACGAACAATACGCTCGTGTGGCTGGTCGCGGGGCTCTCGTGCTTCGTGCTGTGGAGCCTCTGGAGCCTTTGGAAGCACACGCGCCAGCGCTTCGAGGCGCAGCAGGCGCTCTACGCCGAAGCGTTCTTCCGCCGCGCGATGGAAAACTCGGTGCTGATCGGCATGCGCGTGCTCGACATGCACGGCCGCATCACCCACGTGAATCCCGCGTTCTGCCGCATGACCGGCTGGGACGAAAGCGACCTCGTCGGCAAGAATGCGCCGTTCCCGTACTGGCCCCGCGATGCCTACCCGGAAATGCAGCGCCAGCTCGACATGACGCTGCGCGGCAAGGCGCCCTCCTCGGGATTCGAGCTGCGCGTGCGCCGCAAGGATGCCTCGCAGTTCCATGCGCGCCTTTATGTTTCGCCGCTCATCGACAGCTCGGGCCGCCAGACGGGCTGGATGTCGTCGATGACCGACATCACGGAACCGAGGCGCGCGCGCGAAGAACTCGCCGCCGCGCACGAGCGCTTCACCACGGTGCTGGAAAGCCTCGACGCCGCGGTTTCCGTGCTCGCCGCCGACGAAGCCGAACTGCTGTTTGCGAACCGTTACTACCGGCACCTCTTCGGCATCCGCCCCGACGGCCACCTGGAGCTCGCGGGCGGCGGCGGCTTCGATTCCGCGAACGCCTCGTCCGATTCGATCGACATGGTCGACGCCTTCGCGGGTCTGCCGGCCACCGCGCTCACCGAGAGCACGGCGGACGCGCAGGAGGTCTACGTCGAAAGCATCCAGAAGTGGTTCGAGGTGCGCCGCCAGTACATCCAGTGGGTGGACGGCCACCTCGCGCAGATGCAGATCGCGACCGACATCACGACGCGCAAGCAGGCCCAGGAACTCGCCCGCCAGCAAGACGAGAAGCTGCAGTTCACGAGCCGCCTGATGACGATGGGCGAAATGGCCTCTTCGCTCGCGCACGAGCTGAACCAACCGCTCGCCGCGATCAACAACTATGCCTCGGGCACCGTGGCGCTCGTGAAGTCGGGGCGCGCCGCGCCCGACAACCTGCTGCCCGTGCTGGAAAAGACCGCGCAGCAGGCCGTGCGCGCGGGCATGATCATCAAGCGCATCCGCGAATTCGTGAAGCGCTCCGAACCGAAGCGCCAGGCCACGCGCGTGGCCGACATCGTCGCCGACGCCGTGGGCCTCGCCGAAATCGAGGCGCGCAAGCGCCGCATCCGCATCGTGACCGACATGCGCTCGCGCATGCCCGTGATCTACGTCGACCCGGTGCTGATCGAGCAGGTGCTCGTCAATCTGCTGAAGAATGCCGCCGAGGCCATGGCGGGCGCCCGTCCGAACCTCGCAGAGGCGGCCGTGGAGCCCGTGATCCGCGTGGTCGTGAAGCGCGAAGGCGGCAACGTCTGCATCAGCGTCGTGGACCAGGGGCCGGGCGTGGACGAAGCCACGGCCGAACGCCTCTTCGAACCGTTTTACAGCACCAAGTCCGACGGTATGGGCATGGGGCTGAACATTTGCCGTTCGATCATCGAATCGCACCGCGGACGCCTGTGGGTGGTCAACAACGTCGAAGTCGACGGCCACATCAGCGGCGCCACGTTCCATTGCAGTCTGCCGATCGGCGAAGCGGATACGCCGTCTCGCGACGGCTCCGACGAGCCGACTCCAACAACCGTTACGGGAGAGCCATGAACAGCCCAGTCACCACCCAGGAAACCGTCTTTGTCGTAGATGACGATGAGGCCGTACGAGACTCCCTGCGCTGGCTGCTCGAAGCGAACGGCTACCGCGTGCAGTGCTTCAACAGCGCGGAGGAGTTCCTCGAAGCGTACCAGCCGGCGCAAGCCGGACAGATCGCCTGCCTCATCCTGGACGTGCGGATGTCGGGCATGAGCGGGCTCGAACTGCAGGAGCGCCTGATCGCCGACAACACCGCGCTGCCGATCATCTTCGTGACGGGCCACGGCGACGTGCCGATGGCCGTCTCGACCATGAAGAAGGGCGCGATGGACTTCATCGAAAAGCCGTTCGACGAAGCCGAACTGCGCAAGCTCGTCGAGCGCATGCTCGACAAGGCGCGCAGCGAAAGCACCAACGTGCAGCAGCAGCGTGCCGCGGCCGAACGCCTCGGCAAGCTCACGGCGCGCGAGCATCAGGTGCTGGAGCGCATCATCGCGGGCCGCCTGAACAAGCAGATCGCCGACGATCTGGGCATCAGCATCAAGACCGTCGAAGCGCACCGCGCGAACATCATGGAGAAGTTGAACGTCAACACGGTCGCCGACCTGCTGCGTCTCGCGCTCTCCAACAAGCCGCAGCAAGCGCAACAGTAAGCGGTCGGGTCCTCCTGCGTCCCGCGCGCCGGCTGCCCCCGTGGGCATGGCCGACACGCGGGACGCAGCGCTTTTGCGCGGCGCCCCGTCCCGCCTCCCGCCGGCGGCATGCCCAGGCGCGCGAAGCGCTTGCTGCGCGACGGTATAATGTCGGCCTTCGCAACGGCCCGGCGGCCACACCGCCGCCCTCAGGCGCCCTTGCCGCCGCATTCCCACTCTCGAGCCCGACCGACCATGACAGCCACCCTCATTGACGGCAACGCCCTCTCCCGGCAATTGCGCACCGACGTCGCCACGCGCGCCGCCGCCCTCACCGCCCGCGGCCATCAGCCGGGCCTCGCCGTCGTGCTGGTCGGCGACAACCCCGCGAGCGAGGTCTACGTGCGCAACAAGATCAAGGCCTGCGAGGACAACGGCCTTCATTCGTCGTACGACCGCTATCCGGCCACGCTCTCCGAAGCGGACCTGCTCACGCGCATCGACGAATTGAACCGCGATCCGAAAATCCACGGCATTCTCGTGCAGTTGCCGCTGCCGAAGCATATCGACAGCCACAAGGTCATCGAAGCGATCGCGCCCGAGAAGGACGTGGACGGCTTTCACGTCGCCAACGCCGGTGCGCTGATGACGGGCCAGCCGCTGTTCCGCCCCTGCACGCCCTACGGCGTGATGAAGATGTTCGAGGCGTACAAGATTCCGCTTACGGGCGCGAATGCGGTGGTGATCGGCCGCTCGAACATCGTCGGCAAACCGATGGCGATGCTGCTGCTCGAACAGGGCGCCACCGTCACGATCTGCCACAGCAAGACGCGCGACCTCGCGGCGCACACGCGCGAGGCCGACATCGTCGTCGCAGCGGTAGGCAAGCGCAACATCCTCACCGCCGACATGGTGAAGCCCGGCGTCACGGTAATCGACGTGGGCATGAACCGCGACGACAACGGCAAGCTCTGCGGCGACGTCGACTTCGCGGGCCTGAAGGACGTGGCCGGCCACATCACGCCGGTGCCCGGCGGCGTCGGCCCGATGACCATCACCATGCTGCTAGTGAACACGATCGAGGCGGCGGAACGCGCCGCGGCGAACGAGGCATAAATTGCGCCAGACGCATTGAGCCCGTTTCAGGCGGCCCCTTGCGGGCCGCTTCGCTTTTGTGCCGGCGCATGCGCGGCGCGTCCCGCGATGCAGTAGCATCCGTTTCATATGGCGGGTGCCGCTTGTGCCACTTGTGCCGCCTGCGCCGCCGTTTCGTCAGCAAGCGCCGACATCTGATAATTTGCAGGCATCGGCCCGGTTGAGATGCGCGCACCGCGCCCCAATACTCAACGTGTCGGGGCATGCCCCCGAACTCCGTACACCCACGAACCGCGACAGACAGGAACAGGACGCACCATGGCTACTACTCCCTCCGACAATCCGCTGCTCGACTTCTCCGGCCTGCCGCGCTTCGGCGAGATTCGTCCCGAACACGTGACGCCCGCGCTCGACGTGCTGCTCGCAAACGCGAAAGCGGCCGTGGACCGTGCCGCCCAGCCCATGACGCCCGCCCAGTGGGACGACGTGGTCGAGCCGGTCGAGCGCGCCACCGAGCCGCTCGCGCGCGCCTGGGGCGTGGTCGGCCACTTGAACGCCGTGGCCGACACGCCCGAGCTGCGCGCCGTGTATGGCGAAAACCTGCCGCGCGTGACCGAGTTCTGGGCGAGCGTCGGCCAGAACCTCGCGCTCTACGAAAAGTACAAGGCGATCACCACGCACAACTCGTTCGAGTTGCTCTCGGGCGAACGCAAAAAGATTCTCGACAACGCGCTGCGCGACTTCCGCCTGTCGGGCGCCGAGCTGCCCGAAGACCAGAAGCCGCGCTTCGCCGAATTGCAGGAGCGCCAGGCCGCCCTTTCGAAGGCATTCTCCGACCATGTGCTCGACGCGACCAACGGCTACGCGTACTACGCCGCGAACGAAACAGAACTCGCCGGCCTGCCCGAAGACGTGATCGCCGCGGCCCACGAGGCGGCCGAGCGCGAGAACAAGGAAGGCTGGAAGTTCACGCTGCACTTCCCGTCGTACTTCCCGGTGCTGCAATACTCGGAAAACCGCGCGATGCGCGAGACGATGTACCGCGCGTACGTCACGCGCGCATCGGAACTGGGCCCCGTCTATGGCGGCGGCAAGGCCGAGTGGGACAACACCGAGATCATCGCCGGGCAGCTCAAGCTGCGCGCCGAGGAAGCTAAGATGCTCGGCTACGACAACTTCGCCGAAGTGTCGCTCACGCCGAAGATGGCCGAGTCGCCGCAACAGGTGATGAGCTTCCTCGAAGACCTCGCGACGCGGGCGCGCCCGCACGCCGAACAGGACTGGGACGAACTGCGCGAATTCGCCGCGAAGGAACTGGGCCTTGCGCAGCTCGAACCGTGGGACATGGCGTTCGCCTCCGAGCGCCTGCGCCAGCAGCGCTATGCGTTCTCCGAAAACGAAGTGAAGCAGTACTTCCCCGAAGACTTCGTGCTGCCGGGTCTCTTCAAGGTGACCGAAACGCTCTTCGGCGTTCGCATCCGCAAGGACAGCGCGCCCGTGTGGAATTCCGACGTGCGCTTCTTCCGCGTGGAGAACGCCGACGGCACGCTCGTCGCACAGTTCTATCTCGATCTCTACGCCCGCGAAGGCAAGCGCGGCGGCGCATGGATGGACGACGCGCGCTCGCGCCACAAGCTCGACGACAACCGCGTGCAAACGCCCGTCGCCTACCTCACCTGCAACTTCTCGGCGCCGGTGGGCGGCAAGCCCGCCTGCTTCACGCACGACGAAGTCATCACGCTCTTCCACGAGTTCGGCCACGGTCTGCACCACATGCTCACGCGCGTGGACGAACTCGCGGTGTCGGGCATCAATGGCGTCGAGTGGGACGCGGTCGAACTGCCCTCGCAGTTCATGGAGAACTTCTGCTGGGAGTGGGACGTGCTGCGCGACATGAGCTCGCAGGTCGATACCGCGAAGCCGCTGCCGCGCGAACTCTTCGACAAGATGCTCGCCGCGAAGAACTTCCAGAGCGGCCTCGGCACACTGCGCCAGATCGTGTTCTCGATGTTCGACATGGCGCTGCACGTGGACTTCGAAGCGTCGGCGGGCAAGAGCGTGAACGACCTCGCACGCGAAATCAACGAACGTTATCACGTGATTCCGCAGGCCCCGTTCTCGCGCTGGCCCGACACGTTCAGCCATATCTTCGCCGGCGGCTATGCGGCGGGCTACTACAGCTACAAGTGGGCCGAGGTGCTCTCCGCGGACGCCTACGCGGCCTTCGAGGAAGCAGCCCAGGCGGCGCAGTCGAGCGTGCTCGACGCGGACACCGGTACGCGCTATCGCAAGGAGATTCTGGAGGTGGGCGGCAGCCGCCCGGCGATGGAATCGTTCAAGGCGTTCCGCGGCCGCGAGCCGAGCATCGACGCCTTGCTGCGCCACAACGGCATGGAGCAGCCGCCCGCGCAGCATTGAGCGCGACCGCCGAGCGCTGACCGCATTGACGCGCGATGTGAAAGCCGCGCATGGGATCTTTCCCGTGCGCGGCTTTTTCTTGCCGTTCTTTCGTTCTTTCGCCGCGCTGGCTTACTGCCACCGTGCTAGCGGTGCAGCTTGAAATCGACGCTGTCGGGCCGCCCTTCGAGCGCCAGAGCCACACGCTGCGCCGGCTGCCGGCTCACCACCTTCCCCCGGCTCACCACCGCGAGCCGCGGCGCGCGCAAACGAATCGCCTCGATGGGATCGCTCGCGTCGAGCACGACGCAGTTCGCCTCGCAGCCCGGCGCGAGCCCATAACCTTCGAGGCCGAGAATCTTCGCCGGATTCACCGTCACGGCATCGAAGCACGCGCGCGAGGCCGCCACGCCCGTCATCTGCGCGACGTGCAGCCCCATGTGCGCCACTTCGAGCATGTCGCCGGACCCGAAGCTGTACCACGGGTCCATCACGCAATCGTGGCCGAACGCAACGTCGATGCCGGCCGCCATCAGCTCGGGCACGCGTGTCATGCCGCGCCGCTTCGGATAGGTGTCCGAACGACCTTGCAGCGTGATGTTGATGAGCGGATTCGCGATCGCGGCCACGCCCGCCTCGCGCATCAGCGGCAGCAGCTTGCTCACGTAGTAGTTGTCCATCGAATGCATGGAGGTGAGATGCGAGCCCGCCACGCGGCCATGCAAGCCCAGCCGATGCGCTTCGGCCGCCAGGGTCTCGATGTGGCGCGAGAGCGGATCGTCGGACTCGTCGCAGTGCATGTCCACGCGCAAGCCCTTCTCTGCCGCGAACTCGCACAGCAGCCGCACCGACTCGGCGCCATCGGCCATCGTGCGCTCGAAGTGCGGAATGCCGCCCACCACGTCCACGCCCATTGCAATCGCGCGCTTGAGATTCTCGAAGGCGCCGGGGCTGCGCAACAACCCGTCCTGTGGAAACGCCACCAGTTGCAGATCGAGATACGGCGCGACGCGGCGCTTCACTTCGAGCAATGCCTCGACTGCCAGCAGCCGCTCGTCGCAGACGTCGACGTGACTGCGGATGGCGAGCAACCCGCGCGCCACGGCCCAGTCGCAGTACTGCAAAGCGCGCTCGACCAGCGCCTCCTGCGTGAGACGAGGCTTGAGCTCGCCCCACAGCGCGATGCCCTCGAGCAGCGTGCCCGACGCGTTCACGCGAGGCAGGCCGTACGAGAGCGTCGCGTCCATGTGAAAGTGCGCGTCGACGAATGGCGCCGTGACGAGCGAGCCGGCCGCGTCGATCTCCTCGCGCGCGCTGGCGGCAAGCTGCGGCTCGACGGCGGCGATGCGGCCCGCCTCGATGCCGATGTCAACCGCGGCATGGCCGGCGGGATGCCCATGCGCGAGCACGGCGTGGCGGATGATCAAGTCCATGAGCGGCTCCTCCTCGTTGCGCCGATTCTATCGGCGCCAGAAAAGCCGCGCCAGCCCGACGCCGCCGGCACGACAGCATGCGCCGCTCAGGCGCCGGGCACGCGGTCGTCGTCTTCGGGATCCTGGTCGAAGAGCGGGAACTGGCCGCGCAACGCGGGGTTGTCCTCTTCGAGCCGTACGCCCACGCCGAGAAGCCGCACGCCCAGCTTGCGCCGCGCGAGCCCTTTTTCGAGCAGCACGAGAAAGGTCGGCAGATCGGTCGCATCGCGCACGCACTCGACGGTCGTGCGCTGAAAGTTCGCGAAGCGGATCTTCACGTAGAGCTTGCGCACCGCGTGCGCGCAGCCCGCGCGCTCGATGCGGGCATCGAGCTGCGCCGCGAGCGGCTTGAGCTCTTCGCCGCAGGCTTCGAGCGTGAGCAGATCGTTCACGTAAGTCGTTTCGACGCTCACCGACTTGCGCTCCTGGTCCGAACAGACGGGCCGCTCGTCGAGACCGCGCGACAGTTCATAGAGCCGCTTGCCGAACACGCCGAACTGCCGATGCAGATCGATCAGCGACCACCCGCGCAACTGCCCGCAGGTCGTCAGCCCGAACTTCTCCAGCTTTGCGGCCGTGACCTTGCCCACGCCGTGAATCTTGCGCACCGGCAGCCCGGCAACGAACGCATCGACCTCCTCCGGGCGCACGACGAAGAGGCCATCGGGCTTGTTCCAGTCCGAAGCGATTTTCGCGATGAACTTGTTCGGCGCGACACCCGCCGAGACCGTCACCCCCACCGTGGCATGCACGCGTTCGCGAATCTCCTTCGCGATCAGCGTGGCGCTGCCCTTGCAGCGCGTCGACTGCGTGACGTCGAGATAGGCTTCGTCGAGCGAAAGCGGCTCGACGTCGGGCGTGTAGTCGCGATAGATCGCCATGATCTGCCGCGACGCGACGCGGTACTTCTCCATCGCCGAGGGCAGGATCAGCAGCTCCGGACACTTGCGCATGGCGAGCGCCGACGACATCGCCGAATGAATGCCGAAGCGCCGGGCCTCGTAGTTGCAGGTGGCAATGACGCCGCGCTGGTCGGGCCGCCCGCCGACGGCGAGCGGACGCCCGCGCAACGACGGATCGTCGCGCATTTCGACCGATGCGTAGAAGCAGTCGCAATCGCAATGGATGATCTTGCGCATGGCGCTGCTTGCGGCCGGCTGCGGCGGGGCGAAGGATGGCGCGTTCAAGGTATCGATACTGTACAAAAACACAGTGCCATTTTCAAGACGACTGTCTTCGATCCGTCCCCTGGCTGTACCGCCGCGGTGAGGCACTATCGTACCTGTACGCGGGCAAGCGGCAGCCTATACTCGTCCACTCGAACCCTGCGGACAGAACCATGACGATGAAGACGATAGGCGTGATAGGCGGCATGAGCTGGGAATCGTCCGCCGAGTATTACCGGCTGCTGAACCGTAACGCCAAGGCACGCCTGGGTGGCCATCACAACGCACGCAGCCTCATGGTGACGGTGGACTTCGCGGGCATCGAGGCGCTGCAGCGCGCGGGCGACTGGAGTGCGCTGGGCGCGCAGATGGCCGAAGCCGCCATGCAACTCGAACGCGGCGGCGCGGGGATCGTCCTGCTCGCGACGAATACGATGCATCGCGTATGTGCAGCGATCGAGGCGGCCATTGCGGTGCCCTTCCTGCACATTGCCGACCCAACCGGCGCCGCGTTAAAAGCGGCTGGCGTCACGCGCGCCGGGCTGCTCGGCACGCGCTATACGATGGAACTGGATTTCTACGTGGGAAGGCTACGCGAGCGGCACGGTATCGAAGCCGTCGTTCCCGGCGAGCAGGATCGCGAAGACGTGCATCGCATCATCTATGCTGAGCTTTGTCACGGTATCGTGAAAGACGAGTCGCGACGCGTTTATCAGCGTGTGATCGAAGATCTCAAGACACGCGGCGCGCAGGCGGTCATTCTAGGCTGCACGGAAATCACGCTCTTGATCGGCGCGGACGATTCGGCGCTGCCGGTGTTCGATACTACCGCGCTGCATGCGCAGGCGGCCGTGGATTGGGCGATTGAAGACTGAAAGACTGAATCGGACCGAGGCGGAATTTAGCGCAAACGCGTGTCGCCCCTGAGCGCGGACCATAGATGGCCAGACGTAGTAGCGAAGATGACAAGCGCGAATACGAGCAACACTACGGATCCAACGACCGAGAGGCCGTCAACGTGTTGCGATGCGTGGTCGTATACAAACTCGCGGGAAGCGTGACTAAGAATGATTGGGCGCATGAGTCGCTCGCGCAAAAGGCAGTGGCACAGACAGCCAGATTAGGCTGATGCGTTTGCCGACAGAATCATACGAGTCTGAAAACCGGCGAGTCGGTTATTTGATTCGGATCCCTAATCACAATCGATCGTGTCTCTGTGTGACTGGGGCAGGATCAGCGGACAACAAAAAACCCGCTCGCGGCGGGTTTCAGTTCTGACACAAGTTCGCAAAACCTGCGAGATTGCCCCAATGCCCTTTCAGGCCTGCTCTGGTGAGGCACAAAACGCCTCTTGAGCTGTTTGGTTGCGGGGGTAGGATTTGAACCTACGACCTTCGGGTTATGAGCCCGACGAGCTGCCAGACTGCTCCACCCCGCGTCCGTCAGAGAAAAGAATTATAGGGCCTCGCCGTCGCTTCGTCAAACGTTTTTCTCGTTCCCAGCCGAACGGAGAATCGGACACCAACGTCGCGCACAAGACAGAGCACGCCGAAGCGAAGCAACAACCCCTTACCACAATCACAATTAATCTGGACTCCCTATCAACCCGTTCAGTCACTACACATCGAGCAACGGCCGCACATCCTCGGCCCATTCGAGCCACATCTCCTGCGTCTGTATCCCCGCCTTAAGAATCGCGTATTGCACCTGCTGCGCACGCGTGAGTGACGGCGCGCCGAAGTCGCGCCGCTCGATCTCCCGATACAGGCCGAGCCGCGCCTGATTGTCGTCGATCATCCGCAACAGTTCCTCACCCAGACCTAACGGCCCAATCACCGCGTCGGCGCGCAGCTTCAGCAGAAACACATTCCGGTCATCCGGCCCGAGCGGCGTCTGGCGCACCCAGCGGATCACTTCTTCGCGCCCCACCGGCAGCACGCAATAAACCTTCCGGCGCGTCGCGGCCGGCGCCTCGTTCTCGATCACGGCAACCCACCCCGCCTCGACCATGCGGCCGAGTTCGCGATAAATCTGCTGATGGGTGGCCTGCCAGAAATAGGCGATCGCGCGGTCGAAGCGCCGCGCGAGGTCATAGCCGCTGGACGGCTTCTCCAGCAGCGCGATCAGGATGGCGTGGGGGGTCGACATGCGGCGATTCTAAACCACCACCCCGGCCACGCCGACCCTTAATCCTTTCGAGCGAGCGCACTATGCAACCAGTTGCATAGTGCGCTCCGCTTTGCTATGTTTAAGCCTGTCGAGCCGTGGCACGCGCGTCGCGCTGCGGCGTCGGTGCCATTGAGACGCAACGAAGACCGCGACGGCGACCGCCTCGAATCCGGGCGGTTCCGTCCCCATCAGGAGATCTGGATGTCCCTCCCCGCCGTGCTGCGCCGCGGCCTGTCGATTCCGGTCGTAGGCTCCCCGCTTTTCATCATTTCGAACCCCGATCTCGTCATCGCGCAGTGCAAGGCGGGCGTCGTCGGCTCCTTCCCCGCGCTCAACGCCCGGCCCGAGCACGTGCTCGGCGAGTGGCTCGACCGCATCACGACCGAGCTCGCCGAACACAACGCGAAGCACCCGGACAATCCGGCCGCGCCGTTTGCCGTGAACCAGATCGTCCACAAGTCGAATGACCGTCTCGAGCACGATCTCGGCGTCTGCGCGCAGTACAAAGTGCCGATCGTCATCACGTCGCTCGGCGCACGCGAGGAAGTAAACCGCGCGGTGCACGCGTGGGGCGGCATCGTGCTGCACGACATCATCAACAATACGTTCGCGAAGAAGGCGATCGAGAAAGGCGCCGACGGCCTGATCGCCGTCGCCGCGGGCGCGGGCGGCCACGCCGGCACGCTCTCGCCGTTCGCGCTGATCCACGAGATCCGCGAATGGTTCGACGGTCCGCTGCTGCTTTCGGGCGCGATCGGCAACGGCAATGCGATTCTCGCGGCACAGGCTGCGGGCGCCGATCTCGCCTATGTTGGCTCGGCGTTCATCGCAACGAACGAGGCCAACGCAGTCGACGCATACAAGCAGATGATCGTCGACGGCAATGCGGGCGACATCGTCTACTCGAATCTCTTCACCGGCGTGCACGGCAACTACCTGCGCCAGAGTATCGTGGCGAGCGGCCTCGATCCGGATGCGCTGCCCGAATCGGATCCGTCGGCGATGAATTTCGGCTCTACGCGCGTGAAGCCGTGGAAGGACATCTGGGGCTCGGGCCAAGGTATCGGCGCAGTCAAGAGCATCCTGCCCGCCGCCGATCTGATCGCGCGCCTGAAGCGCGAATACGAGGCCGCGCGCGCGCGTCTCGGCGTTGCGGCCGAAACGACCGGCGCAGCGGAAGCGGCCGAAGCCTGAGCCGCTCGCCATCGCGGGCTATCTGCGCGACACGAGGCAAGCGTGGACCACACCCCACTGCCCGTGCCTGCGAAGCCGGCGCACCTCCTCGGCGCACCGGCTTCGCATTCACCCCTTCAGCGCCTTGACGCGCGCGATCTCATCCTCCACGTCGCGCAACTGGTCCTTGCCGAAGAACATTTCGTCGCCGACAAAAAACGTCGGCGAACCGAACGCCCCGCGATCGAACGCGGCCTGCGTATTCGCGAGCAAAGCGCCCTTCACTTCAGGATCGCCGATAGCGGCTTCGAATGCCGCGCTGTCGAAGCCGTCGGCTTCGAGCGTCGCGCGCAACACCGCCGGGTCGTCCATCTTGAGACCGTCTTCCCACATGTGCGCAAACACGCGGTCGACGTAACGCTCGAACGTCCCGTTGCGCTGCGCCGCAATCGCGCCACGCATGAGTTGCAGCGTATTCACAGGGAAATGCGGGTTGTGGCGATACGCGGTGAGTCCGTGCCGCGCGATGAAGCGCCGCATTTCCACCACCATGTACTTCTGTTTGTTCGCGATGCCCGCAAACGCTTCCGCCGGGGAGCGATTGCCGCTCAGCTTGAAGAGGCCACCCAGCAGGACCGGCACATAGTCGAAACGCACACCCTGGCGCCGCTCGATTTCGCCGATCACCTTGTGGCTCAGGTAAGCATTAGGACTGCCAAAGTCGAACAGAAATTCCACCTTCACGTCGCTCATCGTGTCTCCTCCTTGATTCCTCCGTGGCAGCGCGAGCGGCGCCGCCGGCTCACCCGACCCGCCGTCTTCCTGGCGAGCCATCTTCCGCAATGCAGGTCAATATACTGATAGTCGGTTTGCCCGGCAACCGATGACTCCCTCTGCCGAGCCAGAATATCTTGGGCTCACCCGCAGCACCGCATGAGATTGAACCGGCAGGCAGTTTTTCATTCCGCAATGCAGTTCATACCGTGACAGGAGACAACCCGGCCATGACCTCAAAAAAAGCAGTGCTCGTGATCGGCGCAGGCGACGCCACCGGCGGCGCGATCGCACGCCGTTTTGCGCGTGAAGGCTACGTCGCCTGCGTGACGCGCCGTCACGCCGACAAGCTCGCGCCACTCGTCGCCCAGATCGAGGCCGAAGGCGGCGTGGCCCACGCGTTCGGCTCGGACGCGCGCAAGGAAGAAGACGTGATCGCACTCTTCGAAGAGATCGAGACGAAGATCGCGCCCATCGAGGCGGCGGTATTCAACATCGGCGCGAACGTGCGCTTCACGGTTACCGAAACCACGGCGCGCGTCTATCACAAGGTCTGGGAAATGGCCTGCTTCGCGGGCTTCCTGATGGGCCGCGAGGCGGCCAAGGTCATGCTGCCGCGCGGCCACGGCTCGATCTTCTTCACCGGCGCGACTGCGAGCCTGCGCGGACGCGCGGGCTACAGCGCGTTCGCGGGCGCCAAGCATGCGCTGCGCGCGCTTGCGCAGTCGATGGCGCGCGAGCTCGGGCCGCAGGGCATCCACGTCGCGCAGCTCATCGTCGACGGCGCAATCGACACGGAGTTCATCCGCGAAAACTTTCCCGAGCGCTACAAGCTCAAGGAACGCGACGGCATCCTGAATCCCGACCATATCGCCGACGCCTACTGGATGCTGCACCAGCAGCCCCGGGACGCATGGACGCACGAGCTCGACCTGCGGCCGTGGATCGAGGAATGGTGAGGCGGCTCCCTCCGGCCGGCGGAAGCGGGTCATAATGACGCGTCGCGCGCCCGCCTGTGCGGCGCGCATCCTGATTCATCGCCGTAGCAGACCGAGCCTCCCATGAAAATCGCCACCTGGGATGTTCACCTAGATCTTTTGTAGATGTCTGCGCTGCCAAGCCATCTATTGCCGATCATTCCAATTGAGCCGCGTCAGAGTGAGCCGCTTTTACTCAGTTGAGCGATCTTTTCTGACTTGCCTTGATAGCCGACATATACACCTGAATGATCAATTGAGCTCCATAAGGTGCAGTACACAATGGCGCCCTACGGTATGAAAGTCACCTTGTCACGCAGATGTCTGTCAATGAGCCACTCACCCAGCCATGTACCTCGGGTACATGGTGGCTAGCTCGTGTGCTGGTCCTGCCAGCTCGATTACGTCGTCCCACAGTGAAGTTTTCTTGTTTGCCATCTCCCACTTTCTGCATTATTGACAGTATTGCTGGCTGCGCAGAACGGTTGGTCCATCGTTCACCGCCCGTCCTGCAAGCAACCAATCAGCAAATGCACCTTCCTTAAAGGCCAGTTCAAAAAGAGCCCGGAAGGGCTGTTTACTTTCCCGTGAAACG
>NZ_JBANLK010000026.1:0-95340 GCF_054968425.1 Paraburkholderia sp. AV2 | reverse complement strand
CTCGTCTGCTGGAACATCTTCAGCCGAGCTGAGCGGCCATTTTGAACTGGCCTTTAAGGCTGCCCAGGAACGGGGACTCTCGTACAACGACGACTTCAACGGAGAGCAGCAGGCCGGTATTGGCTTCTACCACACCACGACTTTCAACGGCGAGCGGGGGAGTACCGCCGCGACCTATCTGGCGGAGGTGCTCGGCCATCCGAGCCTGCGTGTTCTGACCAATAGCTCTGTCACACGAATACTCTTCAAGCAGAAACGTGCATCGGGTGTCGAATGGCGCTCAAAAGACGGAGAGGCAGGCAGCGCCACCGTACGCGGCGAAATCATTATGACGGCCGGCGCACTTGCGACCCCGAAGCTTTTGATGCTTTCCGGCATCGGGCCTGCCGAGCATCTGAAATCCTATGGGATTGATCTGATTCACGATTCCCCGAACGTGGGGATGAACTTCCAGGATCACCTGGAGGTGCCGATTTATGGTCGGGCAAAGGAACCGATCAGTCTGCTCGGTAACGATCGTGGACTTCGCGCATTGGAGCATGGCCTGCAGTGGAAGCTCTTCCGAACAGGTTTGCTGACGTCGAATGTCGTGGAGTGTGGCGGGTTTGTCGACACATCCGGTGGGAGTCGTCCCGATGTTCAGTTTCATGTTGTGCCCACGCTTGTTGGTGACGTGGAACGGCAACCTTTGTCGGGGCATGGAATAACTATCAGTCCATGCATTCTTCGGCCGAGATCGCGCGGTTCGGTGAGGTTGCGCAGCGATGACCCCAGGGATCCGATTCTGTTCGACAGCGGTGCTCTTTCCGACGATACAGACGTTGACACGCTTGTTCGCGGTGTGAAATTCGGTCGAACGATACTGCGTGCTCCATCATTGTCCCGTCTAATTCGGGAGGAATTGCTCCCGTCCGCAGAGACGGATGTTGGCGAAGATGCGCTCAGGGCATACGTGCGAGAGTATGCAAAGACTGTCTACCATCCGGCGGGCACATGCAGGATGGGGGGGCTGGCGGCGGTCGTGTCGCCGGAGCTTCGGGTCAACGGGGTCCAGGGACTTCGCATAGCCGACGCTTCGGTCATGCCCACTATCGTTTCCGGGAACACCAACGCGCCAACCATTATGGTCGCGGAGCGTTGTGCCGATTTCCTTCTCAACAACACGACTACGCCGGAGTGAGTGATGGCCCACAATCTGACCCAGGTGCTGCCCTCGGTACAGACGTTCATCGAGCGGATCCATGGCTTCTTTATCGATGGCCGATCTACGGCCGCGAGCACGGGTGCCTGTTTCGATGTATTCAACCCTGCCACGGGAACAGTCCTCGCGCGTGTCGCTGACTGCGGGAGTCAGGATGTCGAGGATGCCGTCGATTGTGCCCGTAGAACTTTCCAATCGCGTACCTGGTCAGGTCTTCGGCCGGCCGATCGCGAACGTATCCTTTTGCGTCTGGCGGACTTGCTCGAAACGCACGCGGAGGAACTAGCCCAGATCGAAACCCTGAACCAGGGGAAGTCGATCCGGCTGGCGAGAGGAATCGAAGTAGCCGGATCGGTAGAGTACACGCGATATATGGCCGGTTGGAGCACCAAGCTTGCCGGCGAAACGCTGGACGTGTCCATTGCGGCGCAGCCAGGTGCACGCTATACGGCGTTCACGCGACGGGAACCGGTGGGCGTTGTGGCGGCGATCGTGCCGTGGAATTTTCCACTCATGATTGCGGTGTGGAAACTGATACCTGCACTCGCGGCGGGGTGTACCGTGGTTCTGAAGCCCGCTGCGGAAACGCCGTTGACTGCCCTGCGTCTCGCAGAGTTGGCAATTGAGGCGGGCGTGCCGCCTGGCGTCTTCAATGTGGTAACAGGGAAGGATGCTCTCGTTGGTCAACTCCTCTCGGGTTCAACGAAAATCAACAAGATTACGTTCACGGGTTCAACCGCGGTGGGCAAAAAGGTCGGGCAAGCAGCCGTCGAGAGCATGGCACGCTTTGCGCTCGAACTCGGAGGCAAGAATCCCATGATCGTATTGGACGATGTGAATGTGGATAAAGCCGTACAAGGAGCGATTGCGGGCGCATTTTTCAATCAAGGACAGGTTTGCGCCGCCGTGTCACGCCTCTACGTCCATCGCAAACAGTTGGAATCCGTCGTTGATGGCATCGCTTCGGTCATACACTCGATGTCGTTCGGTAGTGGCATGGACGCCGACGCCGATATCAATCCGCTGGTGTCTGAGCGGCATCAGCATTCCGTCTTTAATCGCGTTGATATGGCGCGGGACGAGGGGGCTCAACTTATCGTGGGTGGGCAGATCCCTGATCTTCCGGGTTATTTTATGGAGCCGACTCTCTTCGTTGCCGAGCCATCAATGGATTCCAGGGTGGTCAAGGAAGAGATCTTCGGGCCGGTGCTCACGGTTGTGCCCTATGACAACATTGATCAGGCGGTCCAAATGGCGAACGACTCGGTCTATGGATTGGCGGCGAGCTTGTGGACGGAAAATCTCGCCAGCGTAATGAATCTAATACCGCAGATTCAGGCGGGAACAGTGTGGGTTAACACACACCTTCCTCTCGACCCGAGTTTGCCATTCGGGGGGATGAAGCAATCCGGCATGGGGAGGGAGTTTGGGGCACATGCCGTTGAGAGCTTTACTGAGTTGAAATCCATCTGCATTTCACATTAGGCAGAAACGCCTGCGCTATACCTCTCCTCGGGCGTCGCATCAATGCATAGCTTCGGACGAACGATGAGTCGTCAAGGCCGCCGTTCGTCATTGAAGGCCCTCCCAGAGGGGCTGGGAGCCACGGGGTATTGACGTATCTCCAGGCAGCGATGTCCATCTCTTGGTGGACAGACGCAGATCAATAAATTGTCGAATATTTGTACGGTAAGGCACCAAACAATTTCGCGTTTCCAGTGGAAAGCGTAAGCGGTGTATCTTGCTGAATTCGAAAAATAATTATGTAGTAGTTTTAATAAAATTTGGAGACAAACTACGTGAATCTCGGAAATCAGTCGGAGTGGGACGTAAGCTACGAGTGGAAAGCGGTATTGTTGCTTTCGCTTGGATTCGGGTTGGTCGGTGTCGATAGATTTGTGATCGTTCCGTTATTCCCGGTCATCATGAAAGATCTTCACCTCGATTATCAGGATCTCGGCCATATAACCGGTGCGCTTTCTCTTTCTTGGGGTCTGGCGTCCATCTTCATGGGGCGCTTGTCGGATCGAATTGGTCTCCGGAAGGTCATCATTCCCGCGCTCATCCTGTTCTCCCTGCTCGTGGGACTGAGTGGACTAGCAACTGGGTTGACCTCCCTTGTACTCGTTCGCGTAGTTATGGGGCTGTGTGAGGGCGCTTACGCACCTGCCAGCATCACGGCAACCCTGAATGCATCGAAACCGTCGCGCCATGGTCGCAATATCGGCCTCCAGCAGGCCTTGAATCCACTCCTGGGACTCGGTCTTGCACCAATCATCGTGACGCAGTTGCTCAGATTTGTTTCGTGGCATTTCATCTTTCCCATCGTGACGTTACCAGGACTGGTTCTGGCGTTTTTCATGTGGAAAGTCCTGCGAAACACGGATGGCACGCCTCCTCAGCGACAGATTAGGAATCCCCAGGAAGCATCGCATAAGTGGACAGACCTGTTCGGATATCGAAACATTCCTCTGAATCTATTGAATATGGGCTGCTGGCTCACCTGTCTGGTATTGCTGAGTGCCTTTCTTCCAAGTTATCTCGTCGATCATCAGGGGATGGATGTCCAAAAAATGGGCTATGTCCTGTCGGCAATGGGATTTGGCAGCACGATTGGAACCATCCTGATGCCCATGATTTCCGATTTTATCGGGCGTAAGACGGTTATGGTGATTTCCGTAATAGGCACCGCCGCTTTCTTGATTCTTCTGATCAACACAGGTCGCGACCCGGTTTCCCTGTTTTTCTATCTGTTAATGACCCTCGTTTTCGTGTTCGGAATGATCGCTCTGACGGTAGGGCCGCTCACCGGTGAATCGGTGCCAGCTAACCTGATGTCGAGTGCAGCAGGACTTGTCAGCGGAGTAGGCGAGTTCATTGGTGGCGCGCTGGCACCTGTGGTAGGTGGCTATGTGGCAAAACACTTCGGCATCCAGTATCCGATGTACCTGTGTGTCGTAGCCGTCACGATTGGATTTCTCGGCGTACTCTGTTTAAAAGAAACCGCTCCCCGGTCTTCCGGTGCCCCCTCGGCGGTTGTTGAATAAAGGACAACGTCAATTGGGCAGCGAACTGCTTTAGCTCAGTTCGTTGCTTTCAAGGATTCCCGATCAATAAAAGAAAAACAGGATGAGTTTCTCGTTCTGGTCGATGCTCGTGATGGGGCGTATGGATACCGCGCGCCCGTTACGCGAGCGCCCGCGCAGGCCGCCCTTGGTGAGGTTTTCCTGTACGCGGTTGACACTGTTCAGAGGTCGTCCCGGCGATCCTCACAGCGGCGCGGGGCGAGTAGCTGGCTTTCGGTGACGGGGCCGGGGCTTCGGCGTCGGTCGGGTCGTAGCGCAAATGGTTTAGTCGGTGTTCGTCGGAACTCGGTGGCCCTACATCAGAACGATGTCGTACTGCTCCTGGCTCAAATTCGACTCCACCTGCAGCGACACCGGCTTGCCGATGAAATCGATCAGCATGGCCAGGTGTTGCGATTCTTCTTCGAGAAACAGGTCGATCACCTGCTGTGAAGCGACCACGCGGAATTCGCGTGGATTGAACTGCCGCGACTCGCGCAGGATTTCGCGCAGAACGTCGTAGCAGACCGTGCGCGAGGTCTTCACCTGGCCTTTGCCAAGGCAGGTGGGGCACGGCTCGCACAGCACATGCGCGAGCGATTCGCGCGTACGCTTGCGTGTCATTTCGACAAGCCCCAGTTGCGAGAAACCGTTCACCGTCACGCGTGTGCGGTCGCGGGCGAGCGCCTTCTTCAGTTCGCCCAGCACCTGATCGCGGTGCTCGAGGTTCTCCATGTCGATGAAGTCGATGATGATCACGCCGCCCAGGTTGCGCAGCCGCAGTTGCCGGGCGATCGTGTGCGCCGCTTCGAGGTTGGTCTTGAAGATCGTGTCGTCGAAGTTGCGCGCGCCCACGTAGCCGCCCGTGTTCACGTCGATCGTCGTCATCGCCTCGGTCTGGTCGATCACGAGGTAGCCGCCCGACTTCAGGTCCACGCGCCTCGACAGCGCGCGCTGGATCTCGGCCTCGATGTTGTAGAGGTCGAAGAGCGGTCGCTCGCCGGTGTAGTGGTGCAGCTTCGGTGAGACAGCCGGCGTGAATTCGCTCGCGAATTCCGAGAGCTTCTGGAAGGTCTCGCGCGAATCCACCTGCACGCGCGTCGTCTCTTCGTTCACGAAGTCGCGCAGCACGCGCTGCGCGAGGTTCAGGTCCTGATAGAGCAGGCTCGTTGCGGGCAGGCGCTGCCCCTGCGCGAGAATGGTCGCCCAGGTCTTGCGCAGGTAGGCGACGTCGGCGGCGAGCTCTTCGCTCGTGGCGTCCTCGGCGATGGTGCGCACGATGTAGCCGCCTTTCTCGTCGGCGGGCAGTACGGCGGTCAGGCGCGCACGCACGGCTTCGCGTTCGGCCTCGCTCTCGATCTTCTGCGAGATGCCGATGTGCGGCTCCTGCGGCAGATACACGAGCGTGCGCCCGGCAATGCTCACCTGCGTCGAGAGGCGCGCGCCCTTGGTGCCGATCGGATCCTTCACGACCTGCACCATGAGCGTTTGTCCTTCGAAGACGGTCTTCTCGATCGGCTGATGATGAACGGCCTGATGCGCTTCGCCGGCGATGCGCGGATGCCAGATATCGGCGACGTGAAGGAAGGCGGCACGTTCGAGGCCGATGTCGATGAAGGCGGACTGCATGCCCGGCAGCACGCGCACGACCTTGCCGAGATAGACGTTGCCGACGCGTCCGCGCGAGAGCGTGCGCTCGACATGAAGCTCCTGCACTGCGCCTTGCTGGACCAGCGCGACGCGCGTCTCCTGGGGCGTGACGTTGATCAGGATTTCTTCGTTCATGATGTTGTTCTAGAAGTCAATGCGCGCCGCGCGCAGCAGCGCGGCTGTTTCGAATAATGGCAAACCCATGATACCCGAATAGGACCCGTCGATTCGCTCGACGAACTCGGCTGCGCGCCCCTGGATGCCATAGGCGCCGGCCTTGCCGAACGGCTCGCCGCTCGCGACATAGCGGGCGATCGCGGCCGCTTCGGCGGGGGCGAAGCGCACGTGCGAGCGCGAAAGCGCGACGGGCAGGCAGGTTCCTTCGGCATCGACGACGGCCACTGCCGTGAGCACTTCATGATCGCGGCCGGCGAGCCGTTCGAGCATTGCGAATGCTTCGGCGGCATCGTGAGGTTTGCCGAGGATGTGCCCGTCGATCGTGACTGTGGTGTCGGCGGTGAGGATGGGCGCGTGCGCATGCGCGCCGGCCACGAGCCGCGCACGCGCCGCATCGGCCTTCGCCGCGCACACGCGCGTCACGTAGTCGGCCGCCGCTTCGCCGGGCAGCACGGCTTCGAGCGCTTCGGCGTCCTCGTCGGGGCGCGGCAGGAGGAGCTCGAAACGCACGCCGAGCTGTGCGAGCAGCTCCTGGCGGCGCGGGCTCTGCGAGGCGAGATAGACGTACGGATAAGTCGCGGTAGAGGACATCGGAGCGTCTCTGGCGGTGGCGGAAACCGGATGGGTCGGGTACAGGCGCCGCGTGGCGGGCGGGCTGCATGACACGGCGGCGCGCGGCGGCAGGCGACGGCGTGGCATGCCGCAGTGCAGTATGCCGCAGATGCCGCAATTACACGCGATGATAGGGGTGATTCTGCGTAATGGTCCAGGCGCGGTAAAGCTGCTCGGCCAGCAGCACCCGCACCATCGCGTGGGGCAGCGTGAGGCTCGATAGGCGCAGCAGCAGGTCGGCGCGCGCCTTCAGTTGCGGGTCGAGGCCGTCCGCGCCGCCGATCAGGAACGCCACGTCGCGCCCGTCCTGCTGCCAGCCGGGCAGCGCCTCGGCGAGCTGCATCGTGGTCCAGTCGCGGCCGCGCTCGTCGAGCGCCACGATGCGCGCGCTCTTCGGCAGCGCCGCTTCGATGCGCGTGCGCTCCGCGGCCATGACGCTTTCGGCGGAGCGGCCCGACGAACGCTGCTCGGGCTTCACCTCGCGCAACTCGATGCGCAGCTCGGGCGGCATGCGCTTCGTGTACTCCTCGAAGCCCTCGGCGATCCAGTCCGGCATCTTGTGGCCGACGGCGACGATATGCAGTTTCATCGGGCAGGGGCGGCGGGGCTCACTTGCCGGCGCTGCGGCGCGCGGCCGTCTTGCGCGCGGGGGCGCGGGCCGCCTTCGCCGCGGGCTTTGCGGCGCTCTTCTTGGCAGCAGGCCTGGCGGTTGCCCGGGTTGCCGGCTTTGCCGCGGCCTTCTTCGCGGGCGCCTTTTTCCTCACGGCGACCGGCGCTTCGTCTTCGATGTCCTCTTCGTCGTCGTCCATCGGTTCGCTCGGGCGCGCGCCCGAGAATCCGGTGTTGTTCGAGAGCTTGATGCGCACCGGCTTGTCGCCCCAGATTTCTTCGAGGTTGTAGTACTGGCGCAGCGCGGGCTGCAGGATGTGGACGATGGCGTCGCCGCAATCCACGAGCACCCATTCGCCGGTGTCCTCGCCTTCCGTGCTGACGATATCGCCGCCGGCTTCCTTGACCTTCTCGCGCACGCTGTTGGCGAGCGCCTTGGTCTGGCGGTTCGAGGTGCCGCTCGCGACGATCACGCGGTCGAACAGTTCGGTCAGATGGCTGGTGTTGAACACCTTGATGTCCTGTGCCTTGACGTCTTCGAGGCCGTCAATGATGACGCGTTGCAGTTTGCGGATGTCCATGTTTACCCGTGATACAGATGATGTTGAAGAATATAGTCCCACACGGCCGCGGGAACGGGCGCGGTGGTGTGCGTGCCGCCTTCGCGTGCGCCGCTTGCGCCTGCATCGCGGCACGCGCGGATGCGGCGGCGGATTTCGGTGGCCGAAACGTCGTAGGCGAGCTGTTCGTCGATCACGACGTGGCCGTGCGGCGTGGCCGCGAGCGCAGCGGGTGCCGCCCGGCGCCCGGCAACTTCGGCGGCCACCGCGCGCGGCAGCGCCGCGAAATCGAAGCCGGGGCGGCTCGCCACGCCCAGATGGGCAAGCTCGAATAGCTCGCGCCACGCCTGCCAGGTGTCGAGATGCAGCAACTGGTCGGCGCCCATCAGCAGCGTGAGCGAGCAGTCCGCGTTGCCTTCGCGGGCGCGAAAGCGCCGCAGCGTCTCGACCGTGTAGGTGGGGCCGTCGTGCTCGATTTCGTCGGTGTCGACCGTGACCGCGACGCCCGGCAGCACGAGCGAGCCGGCGGCCGCGCGCGTCATCGCGAGCCGGTGGACGGCCGCGCTCACCTCGGGCTTCTGCCACGGCTGGCCGGCCGGCAGCAGGACCAGTTCCGTGAGGTCGAGCAATTCGGCAAAGCGCCGCGCGAGCGCGAGATGGCCCTCGTGGATCGGGTCGAAGGTACCGCCGAAGAGACCCACGCGGCGCGCGAGCGGTCGGGGCGGGAAGGCTGGGTTCACAGTGCAGGCATCACGGTGTCAGATCCAGTCGCGCGCCGGCAGGAAGTCGGCGTAGAGGCGCGCCTCGGGCGTGCCCGGCTGCGGCTGCCAGTCGTAGCGCCAGTTTGCCGTGGGCGGCATCGACATCAGGATCGATTCGGTGCGTCCGCCGCTTTGCAGACCGAAATGCGTGCCGCGGTCCCAGACCAGATTGAATTCGACGTAGCGGCCGCGCCGGTACGCCTGGAAGTCGCGCTCGGCTTCCCCGTACGTCAGGGTGCGGCGTTTCTCGATGATCGGCAGATAGGCCGTGAGGAAGGCTTCGCCGACGCTCTTCGTGAGCGCGAACGCCTGTTCGAAGCCGCCCTCGGCGTAGTCGTCGAAGAAAATGCCGCCCACGCCGCGCGCTTCGTTGCGGTGCTTCAGGAAAAAATACTCGTCGCACCAGCGCTTGAAGCGCGGGTACAGGCTTTCGCCCCAAGGGGAGACCGCGTCGCGGCAGACGCGGTGGAAGTGCTGCGCGTCTTCCTCGAAGCCGTAGTACGGCGTGAGGTCCATGCCGCCGCCGAACCAGAACACCGGCGCCTCGCCGGCCTTCGTGGCGAGCAGCATGCGCACGTTCATGTGCACGGTCGGGCAGTACGGATTGCGCGGGTGCAGCACGAGCGAGACGCCCATCGCCTCGAAGCCGCGTCCGTTGAGTTCGGGGCGTGCCGCCGTGGCCGAGGGCGGCAGGGCGTCGCCCGCGACATCGGAGAAGCCGATACCCGCGCGTTCGAAGAACTGGCCGCCTTCGAGGATGCGCGTGCAGCCGCCGCCGCGCAGCTTCTCGCCCGGCGCACGCTGCCAGCGGTCGGTGGCGAACGGCGTGCCGTCGAAGGCGCCGAGCGCGTCGGCGATCTGCGTCTGCAGGCCCGAGAGCCAGGCGCGAACAGCCGCGCTGTCGGCGCCGGTAGCGCCGTCGGAGTTGGCGCGCGCGTCTTGCGCGCCGGGGCGGGTCGAATCGGTCATCGGTGAAAAAGCGGGCGGCGTGCCCTGATCGTACTGGCGGCGTCGCGGGTTGGTCGCGGGTTGATTCTGGGGCCGGCGTCGCGCGTTCCTGCGAGCCTGGCGGGGCCGACAGCGGCAGTGTAGCGCCGATCGGGCCGGCGCCGGATCGCCGTGCGGCGGTACCTGTGGTGCCAGCGATACGACAAGGCCGGACGCGGCCAGCGTGCTCCAGGCGTTGCGTGCTGAAATGGCGGCCGGATCGTGCCTGCGCATTTCCGCGCGGCACGATCTGGCCGTTTGCGCCTACTGCTTGCGGCCGACCGCGCGGTAGCCGATGTCGTGGCGATACTGCATGCCGTCGAAGGAGATCCGGTTGACGGTCTCATAGGCCACCGACTGGGCGCTGCGCACCGAGTCCGCGAGGCCCACCACACACAGCACGCGGCCGCCCGAGGTGACGAGCTTGCCGTCCACGAACTGTGTGCCCGCGTGGAAGGTCACCGAGTCGGCGGTTTCGGCCGGGATGTCGCTGATGCGGTCGCCCTTGCGCGGCGTATCCGGGTAATTGTGCGCCGCCAGCACGACGCCAAGCGCCGTGCGGCGGTCCCATTCGAGCTCGACCTGGTCGAGCGTGCCGGCAATGGCGTGCTCGAAGACCTTCGGGAAGTCGCCTTTCAGGCGCGCCATGATCGGCTGCGTTTCCGGGTCGCCCATGCGGCAGTTGAATTCGAGCGTCTTCGGATTGCCCTGCGCGTCGATCATCAGCCCGGCGTAGAGGAAGCCCGTGAAGCGGATGCCTTCTTTCTCCATGCCGGCCACGGTCGGCAGGATGATTTCGCGCATCACGCGCGCGTGCAGTTGCGGCGTGACGATGGGCGCGGGCGAGTAGGCGCCCATGCCGCCCGTGTTCGGGCCCTGGTCGCCATCCTGCAGGCGCTTGTGGTCCTGGCTCGAAGCGAGCGCAAGCACGTGCTTGCCGTCCACCATGACGATGAAGCTCGCTTCCTCGCCGGCAAGGAATTCCTCGATCACGACGCGCGCGCCGGCGTCGCCGAGCTTGTTGTCGGCGAGCATCGAGTCGATCGCCTGGTGCGCCTCCTCCAACGTCATCGCCACCACTACGCCCTTGCCCGCGGCGAGGCCGTCCGCCTTGATGACGATGGGCGCGCCGTTTTTCTCGACGTAGGCGTGGGCGGCGCTCGCGTCCGAGAAGGTCTCGTAGGCGGCGGTCGGGATGTGGTGGCGCTTCATGAACGCCTTGGCGAAGTCTTTCGAGCTTTCGAGCTGCGCGGCCTCCTTCGTCGGGCCGAACACTTTCAGGCCGCGCGCGCGGAACACATTGACGATGCCGGCCGCGAGCGGCGCTTCCGGCCCGATCACGGTGAACGCGACCTGCTCGCGCTCGGCGAAGTCGGCGAGCGCGTGGATGTCCGTGATGTCGACGTTGGCGAGCCGCTCGTCCTGCGCGGTGCCGCCGTTGCCCGGTGCGACGTAGACGAGCTGCACGCGCGGCGTCTGGGCGAGTTTCCACGCCAGCGCATGTTCGCGGCCGCCAGAACCGACGACGAGTAACTTCATGTGTATCCCCGAAAGACCAGAACCAGAAACAGTTGCGGCCGGCGCTTGCCGTGCCGGCCGTGGAAAACGTGGGCGGGGCGGATGCCCTTGCGCGTCGGCGCGGCGCTTACTCCTCGGCGATCGACGCGTTGGTGTACACCTCCTGGACGTCGTCCAGGTTTTCGAGCGCGTCGAGCAGCTTCTGCATCTTCACGGCATCGTCGCCCGTGAATTCGACTTCCGTCTGCGGCTTCATGGTCACTTCGGCCATTTCCGCCTTGAAGCCCGCGGCTTCGAGCGCAGCCTTCACCTTCGGGAAGTCGAACGGCGGACACACCACCTCGATGCTGCCGTCGTCGTTGGTCACGACGTCGTCGGCGCCGGCTTCGAGCGCGGCGTCCATCAGCTTGTCCTCGGCCGTGCCCGGCGCGAACACGAACTGGCCGACGTGATCGAACATGAACGCCACCGAGCCGTCCGTGCCCATGTTGCCGCCGAACTTCGAGAACGCATGGCGCACTTCCGCGACGGTGCGGGTGCGGTTGTCGGTCATCGTGTCGACGATGATGGCCGCGCCGCTGATGCCGTAGCCTTCGTAGCGGATTTCCTCGTAGTTCGCGCCGTCCACGCCGCCCACGCCGCGCTGGATGGCGCGGTTGATGTTGTCCTTGGGCATGTTGGCGTCGTAGGCTTTGTCGACGGCCAGCCGCAGGCGCGGGTTCGAGTCGATGTCGCCGCCGCCCATGCGCGCCGCCACCTGGATTTCCTTGATGAGACGCGTCCAGACCTTGCCGCGCTTCGCGTCAGCAGCGGCTTTCTTGTGCTTGATGTTGGCCCATTTCGAATGACCCGCCATACCTTTCTCCGTCGCATGCGCCGGCGCGGGCGCGTGCAGTGTGCAATATGCAGTTGTCGATGCGTGTTCGCGGGCGCGGGCCTCGTGCGCAACGCCCGCGCAATGCCTTGGTGCGGCGCGCGGCCGGGGCACCCAGGCGTGTCTTGTCCGCCGGTTTGCCCGCCCGTGCGCGAGGCGCCGCCGGCGGCGCGTCCCGGCCGGCTTCGTCTCGCCTTGTTCGGCTTTGCGCTGCTTTGTCCTGCCAGGTCGCGCCAGGGCCGATTGGCTCGCGAAAGCGCGGCGAACGCCCCGGATGCCCGTTCAGGTGGATCTGAATTTTATCACGGCGGGGCCGTCCGGCCTTGCCCCGGGATGCGGGAAAGGCCGGATTGCAGGGGCAGCGCAGGCGCGTGCGTGCGGGTGCCTGCGCCAGACACGACGCCGCAGCGTCCCTAGTTCTTCGTGCCGAACAGGCGGTCGCCGGCATCGCCGAGACCGGGCACGATGTACGCGTGGTCGTTGAGGTGCGAGTCGAGCGACGCCACGTAGAGCTTCACGTCCGGATGGGCCTTCTGGAATACCTCGACGCCCTCGGGCGCCGCAACGAGCGCGAGGAACGAGATGCGCTCGCCCGTCACGCCGCGGCGCTTGAGCACGTCGATGGCGTGAGCCGCCGAATAGCCGGTCGCGACCATCGGGTCGCACAGGATAAAGTTGCGGTCTTCGAGGTCCGGCAGGCGTACGAGGTATTCCACGGGGCGGTGGTCGTCGGCCCGGTACACGCCGATGTGGCCGACGCGCGCCGACGGGATCAGTTCGAGCAGCCCGTCGGACATGCCCACGCCCGCGCGCAGCACCGGCACGATCGCAAGCTTCTTGCCGGCGATCACGGGCGCGTCCACGTCCACGAGCGGCGTTTGCACGCGGCGCGTGGTCATGGGCAGATCGCGCGTGATCTCGTAGCCCATCAGAAGCGTGATTTCACGCAGCAACTCGCGGAACGTCCGCGTGGACGTGTCCTTGTCGCGCATGTGGGTCAGCTTGTGCTGGATCAGCGGGTGGTCGAGGATGAAGAGGTTGGGGAAGCGGCTGTCCTGTTTCATGGCGGGCGCGCAAGGCTGCAAGAGGAATCGGGGAACAGCCGCAAGTATACGGGAACTGCCTCCTTTCGGACATGCGCGGGACGTCCGCCGGGCCTCGCCCGCGCATGCCCGGCATGCGCGGACGGGACAGGCGCGCCGGCTGCGATTCTTCTAGAATCCCGGAAAGGCGGAGCGGCCGTTCGCGGCGGCTTTTTACGCAATTCGCAATTGTCGTGTTTTCCGGACCAGGACCGAACCCTATGGACATGGGCATCGCAGGACGCAGCGCGCTGGTGTGCGCGGCGAGCAAGGGCCTCGGCCGCGGCTGCGCCGAAGCGCTGGCGGCCGAGGGCGTCAACGTCACGATCGTCGCGCGCACGCGGGAGACGCTGGAGCAAACCGCCGAAGCGATCCGCGCGAGCACGGGCGTCCGGGTGAGCGCCGTGGCGTGCGACATCACGACGGCCGAAGGCCGCGCCGCCGCGCTGGCCGCCTGCGGCGAGCCGGACATCCTCGTCAACAACGCGGGCGGGCCGCCGCCGGGCGATTTCCGCAGCTTTACGCACGAGGCCTGGACGGCCGCGCTCGAGGCCAACATGCTCACGCCGATCGCGCTGATCCAGACGACCATCGACGGCATGATCGCGCGCGGTTTCGGGCGCATCGTCAACATCACCAGCTCTTCCGTGAAGGCGCCGATCGACGTGCTCGGCCTCTCCAACGGCGCGCGCTCGGGCCTGACCGGCTTTGTCGCGGGCATCGCGCGCCAGGTCGCGGCCACCGGCGTGACGATCAACAATCTGCTGCCGGGCGCCTTCGACACCGACCGCATCCAGGCGACCATCGTCGCCCAGGCGAAGGCCAGCAACCGCCCGATCGAGGAAGTGCGCGAGCGCCGCATCGCGACGATTCCGGCGCGCCGCTTCGGCACGCCCGACGAGTTCGGGCGCGCCTGCGCGTTCCTGTGCAGCGTGCATGCAGGCTACATTACCGGTCAGAACTGGTTGATCGACGGCGGCGCTTACCCCGGGACGTTCTGAGCCGGCAAATTCCGGGCACCCCCAACCCGACTTCAACGCCATACCACCCGAAACGAAGGAGCATCGAAGCCATGCCAACCCGCGTCGCGCTTATCGCGCACGACCACAAGAAGGACGACATCGTCAAACTGGCGGGCGAATACGCCGATGCCCTGCGCCAATGCGACATCATCGCGACGGGGACGACCGGCTCGCGCATCGAGGCGGCGCATGGCCTGAAGGTCGAGCGCATGCTCTCCGGCCCGCACGGCGGCGACCTGCAGATCGGCGCGCAACTGGCCGAGGGCCGCGTGGACATGGTGATCTTCCTGCGCGACCCGATGACGCCGCAGCCGCACGAGCCCGACATCAACGCGCTCGTGCGCGCGTGCGACGTGCACAACGTGCCGTGCGCCACCAATATCTCGACGGCGCGCATGGTGCTGGAGGTGCTGCGGCTGCGTCTCGCCGGCGCGGCCTGAACGCCCGCCGCCCGCCACCGCCCGTACACCGCACACAGTGGAGAAGACACAATGAGCAAAGCAATCCGTATCGAGAAGACTGGCGGCCCCGAGGTCATGCAGTGGGTGGACGTCGAAGCGGGCGAGCCGGGCGAGGGCCAGATTCGCCTGAAGCAGACGGCATGCGGCCTGAACTACATCGACGTGTACTTTCGCACCGGCCTCTATCCGCAGCCGCTGCCCGCCGGGCTCGGCATGGAGGCGGCGGGCGAGGTGAGCGCGGTGGGGCCGGGCGTGAGCGATCTCAAGGTGGGCGACCGCGTGGCCTACGTCGCGCGGCCGCCGGGCGCCTATGCGCAGGAGCGCGTGCTGCGCGCCGACCAGGTGATCCGCCTGCCCGAGGCGATCAGCGACGAGGCTGCCGCTTCGATCATGCTGCAGGGCCTGACCGCGCAATATCTGCTGCGCCGCACGTATCGCGTGAAGGCCGGCGACACGATCCTCATCCAGGCCGCGGCGGGCGGTGTGGGCCTCCTCGTGTGCCAGTGGGCGAAGGCGCTCGGCGCGACGGTGATCGGCACCGTGGGCTTCGACGAAAAAGCGCAGATTGCGAAGGCTCACGGCTGCGACTATCCCATCGTCTACACGCGCGAGGACTTCACGGCGCGCGTGCGCGAGATCACGAACGGCGCGGGCGTGCCGGTGGTGTACGACTCGATCGGCAAGGATACCTTCACGAAGTCGCTCGACTGCCTGGCGCCGCTGGGATTGTTCGTGAGCTTCGGCAACGCGTCGGGGCCGCTGCCGCCGATCGATTCGTCGGAGTTCGCCGGACGCGGGTCGCTCTTTTTCACGCGCCCCACGCTCTTTAGCTATATCGCCAAACGCAGCGACTACGAGTCGATGTCTGCGGAACTGTTTGAGGTCGTGAGTTCGGGCAAGGTGAAAACGTCGATCAATCAGCGCTACGCGCTCAAGGACGTGGCGCAGGCCCACGCCGATCTCGAAGCGCGCCGCACGACCGGCTCGACGATCCTGATCCCCTGAGTTTTCCTGAACGACGACCGTTGAGTCGTTTGCCGACATCAAGGCGCGCTGGCCTGGCCAGCGCGCCTTTTTCGTTGTGGCGCCATTTCCGCATGTTTACGAGATTTTTATACCACCCCCTCCATCTTTAATCCGTTCTTGACGTGCAAACCCTTACTGTTCCGGGCATCCGTCAATGGAGAACACGACAATGGATGTGCTGTACATCGGGGGGCTAGCGGTATTCGCGGGGCTCACATATGCGTTGATCGCCGGCTGCGAGAAGCTCATGCAGTACCGGCGCGCGGATCAAAGCACTACGGGAGCTCGTTCATGACCTGGATTCTGTGGCTGTCGGGAGCAGCGACGCTCTTGCTGTTCGTCTATCTGGTCCATGCGCTGCTGCGCGCGGAGGATATCGAATGAACGGCAACAATCTGCTGCAAACCGGGATTTTCATCGTCGTCCTGCTCGCGCTCGCCGTACCGGTCGCGGGCTATATCACGCGCGTGCTCGACGGACGCTCGCGTGTCGTGCGACTTTTCGCACCCGTCGAGAATCTCCTCTACCGTCTGGCCGGCGTCGATCGCGAGTCCGAAATGGGCTGGAAGCACTATGCGATCGCCACGATCTCGTTCAACGTCCTCGGCGTCGGGTTCCTCTACCTGCTGCTGCGCATCCAGGGCTGGCTGCCCGCCAATCCGCAGCAGTTCGGCCCGATGACGGTGGACGGCGCGTTCAACACGGCCGTTTCTTTCGTCACCAACACGAACTGGCAGGACTACACGCCCGAGCAGACCGTGAGCTATCTCACGCAGATGCTCGGCCTCACCGTGCAGAACTTCCTTTCGGCGGCGACGGGCATCGTGGTCGTGATCGCGCTGATCCGCGGTTTCGCGCGCCACTCGATGAAGACGATCGGTAACTTCTGGGTCGACCTCACGCGCACGACGCTCTACATTCTCGTGCCGATGGCCGCGATCATCGCTGCGCTCCTGATGAGCCAGGGCATGATCCAGAACTTCAAGTCGTATCAGGACGTGCCGACGCTGCAGACCACGACCTACGCCGCGCCCAAGCTCGACGCCCAGGGCAACCCGGTGAAGGACGCGCAGGGCAACGCCGTGACGGTCGACACGAAGGTCGCGACGCAGACGCTCGCGATGGGTCCGGTGGCTTCGCAGGTCGCCATCAAGATGCTCGGCACCAACGGCGGCGGCTTCTTCAATGCGAACTCGGCGCATCCGTACGAGAACCCCACGCCGTTCTCGAACATGGTCGAAATGATCGCCATCCTGATCATTCCGGCCGCGCTGTGTCTCGTGTTCGGCAACGTCATCGCGGACCGGCGCCAGGGGATTGCGGTGCTCGCGGTCATGACGATCGCGTTCGCGGTCGCGGTGGGCTTCGAGCTGAACGCCGAGCAGGCCGGCAATCCCATGCTGACGTCGCTGAACGTCGACCAGCACGCCAGCGCGCTGCAGGCCGGCGGCAACATGGAAGGCAAGGAAACGCGCTTCGGCATCGCGCAGACCGGCATCTTCGTCGTGACGACGACGGCGGCTTCGTGCGGCGCGGTGAACGCGGCGCACGACTCGCTCACGCCGCTGGGCGGCCTGGTTCCGATGCTGCTCATCCAGCTTGGCGAAGTGATCTTCGGCGGCGTAGGCTCCGGTCTCTACGGCATGCTCGTATTCGCGCTGCTCGCGGTGTTCGTGGCGGGTCTCATGATCGGCCGCACGCCGGAGTACGTGGGCAAGAAGATCGAGTCGTTCGAGATGAAGATGGTGGCGATCGTCGTGCTGCTCACGCCGATGCTCGTGCTCGTGGGCACCTCGATCGCCGTGCTGACCGATGCGGGCAAGGCGGGCATCGCCAACCCCGGCGCGCACGGCTTCTCGGAAATTCTGTATGCGTTCAGCTCGGCCGCGAACAATAACGGCAGCGCCTTCGCAGGGCTTTCGGTGAACACGCCGTTCTATAACTGGCTGCTCGCCATCGCCATGTGGTTCGGCCGCTTCGGCACCATCGTTCCGGTGCTCGCCATCGCTGGCTCGCTCGCCGGCAAGAAGCGCATCGCCGTTACCGGCGGCACGCTGCCCACGCACGGCCCGCTCTTCGTCGTCCTGCTGCTCGGCACCGTGCTGCTCGTCGGCGCGCTGACCTACGTGCCCGCGCTCGCCCTCGGCCCCGGCGTCGAGCATCTGATCATGATGGGCGTGCACTGAACAGGACTACTTGAAAATGAATCAGCATAGTGCAACACGGTCCATGTTCGATCCGGCGCTCGTGCGTCCGGCCATCGTGGACTCGTTCCGCAAGCTAAAACCGCGCACGCAGTTGCGCAACCCCGTGATGTTCTGCGTCTACGTGGGGAGCATCCTCACGACGATCCTCTCGGTCGCGGCGCTCATGGGCCAGGCCGAAGCGCCCGCGGGCTTCATTCTCGCGATCTCGCTCTGGCTGTGGTTCACGGTGCTCTTCGCGAACTTCGCCGAGGCGCTCGCCGAAGGCCGTTCGAAGGCGCAGGCCGCATCGCTGCGCCAGGCCAAGCGCGACGTGATGGCGAAGAAGCTCAACGAGCCGCATCCGAAGGCGCCCATCCGCATCATGACCGCTTCGGACCTGCGCCGCGGCGACGTGGTGCTCGTCGAAACCGGCGACACGATTCCCGCCGACGGCGAAGTGATCGAAGGCGTCGCCTCGGTCGACGAGTCGGCCATTACGGGCGAGTCGGCGCCGGTGATCCGCGAATCGGGCGGTGACTTTTCTTCGGTGACGGGCGGCACGCGCGTGCTCTCCGACTGGATCGTCGTGCGCGTCACGGCGAACCCGGGCGAGGCGTTCCTCGACCGCATGATCGCGATGGTGGAAGGTGCGAAGCGCCAGAAGACCCCGAACGAGATCGCGCTGACGATCCTGCTCGTGGCGCTGACGATCGTGCTGCTGCTCGCTACGGCGACGCTGCTGCCGTTCTCGATCTTCTCGGTCGAAGCCGCGAAGATGGGGCACGTCGTCACGATCACCGCGCTCGTCGCGCTGCTCGTGTGCCTGATTCCGACGACGATTGGCGGCCTGCTTTCGGCGATTGGCGTGGCGGGCATGAGCCGCATGATGCAGGCCAACGTGATCGCCACTTCGGGGCGCGCCGTGGAAGCCGCCGGCGACGTGGACGTGCTGCTGCTCGACAAGACGGGCACGATCACGCTCGGCAACCGCCAGGCGTCGGCGTTCGTCGCCGCGCCGGGCGTCAATGAAGAAGCGCTCGCCGATGCCGCGCAGCTTGCGTCGCTTTCGGACGAAACGCCGGAAGGCCGCAGCATCGTGGTGCTCGCGAAGCAGCGCTTCAACATTCGCCAGCGCGACATGGCGACGCTGCATCCGGTGTTCCTCGCGTTCAGCGCGCAGACCCGCATGAGCGGCGTGGATCTTCAGGGCCGCGAAATCCGCAAGGGCGCGGCCGATGCGATCAAGAACTACGTCGAAGCGCACGGCGGCCGTTTCCCGGCCGAAGTCGAGACGGCCGTGGACGACGTTGCGCGCCGCGGCAGCACGCCGCTCGTCGTGGCACAGCGCGCGGATGGCGCGAACGCCCAGGTGCTCGGCGTGATCGAGCTGAAGGACGTGGTGAAGGGCGGCATCAAGGAGCGCTTCGCCGAACTGCGCAAGATGGGCATCAAGACGGTGATGGTGACGGGCGACAACCGCCTGACCGCCGCTGCGATCGCGGCCGAAGCGGGCGTGGACGATTTCCTCGCCCAGGCCACGCCGGAGACGAAGCTCGCGACCATTCGCGAACATCAGGCGCAGGGCAAGCTCGTGGCGATGACCGGCGACGGCACCAACGACGCCCCGGCGCTCGCCCAGGCCGACGTCGCGGTGGCGATGAACACCGGCACGCAGGCCGCGAAGGAAGCGGGCAACATGGTCGACCTCGACTCGAACCCGACCAAGCTCATCGAGATCGTCGAGATCGGCAAGCAGATGCTGATGACGCGCGGCTCGCTTACGACGTTCTCGATCGCCAACGACGTCGCGAAGTACTTCGCGATCATCCCGGCGGCGTTCGCGACCACGTATCCGCAACTGCGCGTGCTCGACGTCATGCATCTGACCTCGCCGGCGTCGGCTATCCTTTCGGCGGTGATCTTCAACGCGCTGATCATCGTGATGCTGATTCCGCTGGCGCTCAAGGGCGTGAAGTACCGGCCGCTCGGCGCGGCGTCGCTGTTGCGTCGCAACCTGCTGGTGTACGGCCTCGGCGGCATTCTCCTGCCGTTCCCGTGCATCAAGCTGATCGACATGGTCCTTGCTGCCTGCGGCTGGGTCTGATCCGGCACACGAACATTCAGGAAAGCCTATGAAATCGCTGCAGTTTCCTTTGATACGTCCTCTCATCGTGATCTTCGCCGTGCTCACGGCGCTCACGGGTCTGGCCTATCCGGCCGTGATGACCGCGTTCGGCCAGGCGGTGTTCCACCGTCAGGCCAACGGCAGTCTCGTCGAAGTCGACGGCAAGGTGGTGGGCTCCGAGCTGATCGGCCAGCAGTTCGACGCGCCGCAGTACTTCTGGGGCCGCCTCTCGGCCACCTCGCCGAATCCGTACAACGCGACGAGCTCGGGCGGCTCGAACCTCGGCCCCACGAACCCGGCACTCGCCGACGAAGTCAAAGGCCGTATCGCCGCGCTCAAGGCGGCGGGCACCGACGTCTCGCAGCCGATCCCGGCCGACCTCGTGACCTCGTCGGGCAGCGGTCTCGATCCCGAGATTTCGCCCGCGGCGGCGGCGTATCAGATCGAGCGCGTCGCGAAGGCGCGCCACCTGAATCCGTCCGACGTACAGGCGCTCGTGGATCGCTACACGAAGGGCCGCCAGTTCGGCCTTTTCGGCGAGCCGCGCGTGAACGTGCTCGAGCTGAACCTCGCGCTCGACGGCAAGCAGGTCGGCTGACCGGCGCAGCCGACCCAACCGCACGCCGCGGCAAGCGCGGCGTGCGGTTTGCCGTTTTGTTTGCCATTCGGACGCCGCGGTGAGACGATCAGCATGACTCATCATGGCGCACCGACTCGCATGGTCAGAAGCGCACAACCCGAAATCCGATCCGCATGAACCGTCCCGATCCCGACGAACTGCTCGACCGACTCCAGCGCGACGAGGAAAAAGCGCGCCGCGGCAAGCTGAAGATCTTCTTCGGCGCGTCGGCGGGCGTGGGCAAGACCTACGCGATGCTGCAGGCTGCGCGCCGGCGCGCGGAGGAGAGCGTCGACGTCGTCGTGGGCATCGTCGAGACGCATGGGCGCAGCGAGACCGCCGCGCTCACGAGCGGACTCGACGTGCTGCCGCGCTCGCAGATTGCCTATCGCGGCCGCACGCTCGAAGAGTTCGATCTCGACGTCGCGCTCGCGAGGAAGCCGCAACTCGTGCTGGTCGACGAGCTCGCGCATTCGAACGTACCCGGCGCGCGCCACATGAAGCGCTGGCAGGACGTCTACGAGTTGCTCGACGCGGGCATCGACGTCTATACGACCGTCAATGTTCAGCACCTCGAAAGTCTGAACGACGTGGTCGGGCAGATCACGGGTATCCGCGTCTGGGAAACCGTGCCCGACCGCGTGTTCGATCACGCCGACGAAGTGACGCTCGTCGACCTGCCGGCCGAGGAACTGCTCGACCGCATGCGCGACGGCAAGGTCTATATGCCGGCGCAGGCCGAGCGCGCGGTACGTAACTTCTTTCGCAAGGGCAACCTCATCGCGCTGCGCGAACTCGCGCTGCGCCGCACGGCCGACCGCGTCGACGCGCAGATGCGCGAGTACCGCGCCGACCGCTCGATCCAGCACGTCTGGCAGGCGCGCGAGCGGCTGCTCGTTTGCGTCGGCCCGGGCGCCGAAGCCAACGCGCTCGTGCGCGCGGCGGCGCGCCTCGCGTCGAGCCTGAAGGCCGACTGGATCGCCGTCTATGTCGAAACGCCGAAGCTCCAGCGTCTGCCCGACGCGACGCGCGAGCGCACGCTCGGCGCGTTGAAGCTCGCCTCGGAGATGGGCGCGGAAACCGCCACGCTCGCGGGCGAAGACGCGGCCACGACGCTCGCGGGCTACGCGCGGCTGCGTAACGTCTCGAAGCTGGTCGCCGGCGCCTCGCTGCGCACGGGTGTCTCGCGCTGGCTGCGCCGGCCGTTTGGCGAACGTCTCGCGGAGAAAGCCGGCGACGTCGATCTCACGCTCGTACGCGCGGCGGCGGGCGATACCGCGCTAGCGCGCGAGCCGTCGGGCGCCGGCGCGGCCGCGCGCGCGGCGAACGCCTGGCGCGACGCCTTCGCGCCGGGCGGCGGCCATCGCTCGCCGCCGCGCGCGTATGCGGCGGCGCTCGTGATCTGTGCGTGCATCACGCTGGTCTCCAGCCAGTTGATCGATCGCATCGACCTCGCGAATCTCGTGATGCTGTATCTGCTCGGCGTGATCTTCACGGCGACGCGGCTCGGGCGCGGGCCCGGCGTGCTGCTCTCTTTCGCGAGCGTGGCGGCCTTCGACTTCTTCTTCGTACCACCGCGCATGTCGTTTTCGGTGAGCGACACGCAATATCTGCTCACTTTCATGGGCATGCTGCTGACCTCGCTCGTCATCAGCCACCTCACGTCGAGCCTGCGCCGCGAGGCGAGCATTGCCCAGCGCCGCGAGCAGCGCACGGGGGCGATGTACGCGATGGCGCGCGAGCTGGCGGCGGCGCTGACCACCGAGCAGATCGTCGGCATCGGCAGCCGCCACGTGAGCGAGGTGTTCGGCGCGCGCGTCGCACTTCTGCTGCCCGACAGCGTCGACAAGGTCCAGCAGAAGATCGAGGAGCCGGATCCGCAAATCATGCTCGACGCCGCGAGCCTCGATACCGACGTGGGGCAGTGGGTGTACGACCAGCAGAAGCCGGCCGGCCACGGCACCGACACGCTGCCGGCCGCGGTGGCCCGCTATCAGCCGCTCAAGGCGCCCATGCGCACGCGCGGCGTGCTCGCGGTCGTCACACGCGACCCGCACGAGCTGCAGGTGCCCGAGCAGCAGCGCATGTTCGACGCGTTCGCCGCCCAGATCGCGCTCGCGCTCGAACGCGTGCACTACGTCGACATTGCACGCGACGCCCTCGTGAACATGGAGTCGGAGCGGCTGCGCAACTCGCTGCTCTCGGCCATCTCGCACGACCTGCGCACGCCGCTCACGACGATCGTGGGTTTTTCGTCGATGCTCGCGCAAACCTGGGAAGCGACCGGCGCGCCCGAGGATCCACGTTCGGGAGAACTGATCGAATCGATTCACGACGAGGCGCTGCGCATGACCGGCATCGTCACGAACCTGCTCGACATGGCGCGACTGCAGGCGGGCAGCCTGAAACTGAACCGCCAGTGGACGCTGCTCGAAGAGACGGTGGGCGCGGCGCTCGCTGCGTGCCGGCGCGTGCTCGCGCGCCACCCCCTCCAGGTCAGGCTGGAGGAAGGCCTGCCGCTCCTGCAACTCGACGCCGTTCTCATGGAGCGGCTCTTCTCGAATCTGCTGGAGAACGCGGCGAAGTACACGCCGCCCGACACGCCGCTCGCCATCGGAGCGCGGCGCGTCGATATCGGTGGCGAACCGTTCGTGCGCGTGACGATCGACGACAACGGGCCGGGTCTGCCGGCCGGCATGGGCGAGCGCATCTTCGAAAAATTCACCCGCGGCGGGAAGGAATCCGCCAAGCCCGGCATCGGGCTCGGGCTCGCGATCTGCCGCGCAATCGTCGAGGCGCACGGCGGTACAATCGGCGCGGGCAACCGGGTCGACGACGACGGACGCGTGCTTGGTGCCTCGTTCTGGTTCGCGCTGCCCGTGGAGTCGCCGCCGCCGCTGCCCACGGACACGGAAGAGGGCGAGCCGGCCGCCGCGTCCCCCGCTCCCACCGAACTCAAACCCGCAGTCGATTCGAAGCCTTCCCATGAGTGATCCGAACATTGCCGTCGTCCTGATCGAGGACGAGAAGCAGATCCGGCGCTTCGTGCGCGCGTCGCTGGAAGGCGAGGGGATCGTCGTCCATGACGCCGAGACGGGCAAGCAGGGCCTCGTCGAGGCCGCCACGCGCAAGCCCGATCTCGTGATCGTCGATCTCGGCCTGCCCGATACCGACGGTCTCGACGTGATCCGCGAGCTGCGCGGCTGGAGCGACCTGCCCGTGATCGTGCTTTCGGCGCGCACCCAGGAAAGCGAGAAAGTGGCGGCGCTCGACGCCGGCGCCGACGACTATCTGACCAAGCCGTTCGGCGTCTCGGAACTGCTCGCGCGGATCCGCGCGCATCTGCGCCGGCGCAACCGCGGCGGCGCGAACGAAGCGCCGCAGGTGAGCTTCGGCGAAGTGACCGTCGACCTCGGCCTGCGCCAGGTGACACGGGCGGGCGCTCCGGTTCATCTGACCCCCATCGAGTACCGCTTGCTCGCCACGCTCGTGCGCGACGCGGGCCGGGTTCTCACGCACCGGCAACTGCTGCGCGAGGTGTGGGGCCCGTCGCACGTGGAGAGCAGCCACTATCTGCGCATCTATATGGCGCATCTGCGCCAGAAGCTCGAGCGCGACCCGGCGCAGCCCGAGCACATCGTCACCGAAACGGGCGTGGGTTACCGGCTGGTGGGCGTGCAGTGAGCAGGGGAGGACGGCTGGCGTTATAATTACAAATCTGTAAGGACGACCTTGCAGTTTTTTATTCGGTGCGGGGACGACCCCATTTTCAACATGGAGCGTCCTGTATGTCCTGGTTTCTTCTCCTCATCGCCGGCCTGCTCGAAGTGGCATGGGCCGCCGGTCTCAAGTCCTCCGACGGCTTCACGCGGCTGTGGCCGTCCGTTTTCACCATCGTCACCGCGCTCGGCAGCTTCGGGCTGCTGGCCATGGCCATGCGGCAGTTGCCGCTCGGCACGGCCTACGCCGTTTGGACCGGCATCGGCGCGGTGGGCGCGTTCATCTTCGGCATCGTCGCCATGGGCGAGACGCTTTCCGTCGCGCGTATCGCGAGTGCCGCGCTTATCGTGCTCGGGCTCGTGGGGCTCAAGCTGTCGTCGGCGGCCTGATAGAGGGGTGTGAGAGGGGGGGGGGCGGCGCCGCGCCTGTTGCTTCCGCGGCAAACCGACCTGCGGTGCAGCAAAATGCGTAGCTATAATGGAACGGTCATAACCCCATAACACTGCTGCGCGCCGCAGGCGCGATGGCTCTCCGTGCCACGCGAGGAGACAAGCCATGCTGGAACCCCTTTCGCTTGCCGCGGGCCTGTCGTGGGGCAGCGGCCTGCGCCTCTATCTCACGGTGTTCATGGCCGGCGTGATGGAGCGGCTCGGCCTGATCCATTTGCCCGACACCCTGGCCGCTCTCGGTTCGCCGTGGGTGATCGGCGTCGCCGCCGCGCTCACCATCTTCGAATTCCTCGCCGACAAGATTCCCGCGTTCGATTCGCTCTGGGACGCGCTCCACACCTTCATTCGCATTCCGGCCGGCGCCGTGCTCGCCGCCGGCGCGATGGGGCATGCCGATCCGACCGTGCTCGCGATTGCCGCGCTGGCGGGCGGCACGCTCGCCGGCACCGCGCACCTGGCCAAGGCCGGCACGCGCGCGCTCATCAATCTCTCGCCGGAGCCGGTTTCGAACGTCGTCACGTCGAGCGCCGAGGATGGCATTACCTTCGTTGGTCTGTTGCTGGCGTTCTTCGTGCCGCTTCTGTTTCTCGTGCTGCTCGCGGGTTTCCTCGTGCTCGCCGCGTGGGCGCTGCCGCGCCTGTGGCGCGGCGTGCAAGGCGGCTTTCGCGGCATGGCGGCGCATATGGTCTCGCGCTTCTCGCTGCGGAGCCGCCACGATTGAGCGGCGCCGCTCACTCTTCGTCTCCTGCGAAGCCCGCGCGTAGCGACGGCGGCCCAGGGTCGCCGCAGGCGCAGGCGGCTCCCGGCATCCGCGATATCGTGCGGCTCGCTGCCCGCATGACCGCGCGCGACTGGCGCGCGGGCGAACTGACGATGCTGCTCCTCGCGCTGGTGCTGGCCGTGGCGGCGCTCGCCAGCGTGGGCTTTCTCGCCGACCGCCTTCAGCGCGGGCTGGAGCGCGACGCGCGCCGCATGATCGCCGCCGATTTCATCGTGCGTGCCGACCATCCCGTCGATCCGATGTTTTTGCGAGAGGCCCGGTCGCTCGCGCTGCGCACCGCGACCACGGCTATTTTCCCGAGCATGGTGAGCGCCGATGCGGCCGGCGGTCAGCCGCTGTCGCGTCTCGCGGCGATCAAGGCGGTCTCGCCGGAGTATCCGCTGCGCGGCGCGCTGCGGATCGGGACCGGCGAAACCGTTCCCGGTGCCCCCGATCGCGAGGCCCAGGGCATTCCGCCGCCCGGCACGGTCTGGGTGGACGACGAACTGCTCGACGCGCTCAAGCTGCATATCGGCAGCACTGTGAAGGTGGGCAACCGCAACTTCATCGTGGGCGCGGTCATCACGCGCGAACTGGATCGCGGCTTCTCGTTCGTCAACTTCTCGCCGCGTCTCATGATGCGGGCCGACGAGCTGGCCTCCACGGGCCTCGTCACCTATGGCAGCCGTGTCGTGTACCGCTTGCTCGTCGCGGGTGCCGATCCTGCTGTCGCACAGTTCGCCGAGTGGGCGCATGCCCGCGTGGACGGCGGCAAGATGCGCGGCGTGGGCCTCGAATCGCTGCACGACGGCCAGCCGCAGGTGCGCGAGACGCTCGAGCGCGCGCGCCACTTCCTCACGCTCGTCTCGCTCCTTACGGCGCTGCTTGCCGCCGTGGCCATCGCGATGGCGGCGCACCGCTATACGCGGCGCCATCTCGACAGTTGCGCCGCCATGCGGTGCCTCGGCGCGAGCCAGCGTACGCTGCGCGCGCTCTTCGTCCTCGAATTTCTCGGACTTGGCCTCCTGGGCGGCGCAGTCGGCGTCGTGCTGGGCTATGCGGGCCACTACGCATTGCTCGTCTGGCTCGGCAATCTGATCAGCGTCCAGTTGCCATATCCGGGCCCGCTGCCCGCGCTGGAAGGCGTTGCGGCCGGGCTCGTACTGCTGCTCGGCTTTGCGTTGCCGCCGCTGTTGCCGCTCACCCGCGTGCCGCCCGTGCGCGTGCTGCGCCGCGAGTGGGGCGAGGCGGGGCGCACCGCGTGGGCCGCCTATGGCGTGGGTATCGTGCTCTTCGCAGGACTCCTCGTGATTGCCGCTGGCGAACTCAAGCTCGGCGGTATCGTGGCGGGCGGTTTCGCAATCGGACTAGTCGTCTTCGCGGGTGTCGCGCGACTCGCGCTCTGGTGCGCGGCGCGCCTTGCGCGCAGCGAGCGCCTGGGCGGCCAGGTGCGCGCCGGCGTGGGCTGGCGGTATGCGCTGGCTTCACTCGAGCGGCGCCCCGGTGCGAGCGCGCTGCAAATCACGGCGCTCGCCGTCGGCCTCATGTGTCTCCTGCTGATTGCGATGACACGCAACGACCTGATCGACGGCTGGCGCAAATCGACCCCGCCCGATGCACCGAACGAATTCCTCATCGACATCCAGCCCGACCAGCACGACGCCGTGGTGGCCTGGCTGGGCGCGCACGGCTTCGCGGATGCCGCGCTCGAGCCGATGGTGCGCGGCCGACTCATCTCGATCAACGGCAAGCCTGTGGATCCCGAGCACTACAAGAGCGAGGATGCGAAGCGGCTCGTGGACCGCGAGTTCAACCTCTCGTACACGACCCACCTGCCCGACGACAATCGCATCACCGCCGGCAACTGGTATGGCGAAACGAGCGCGCCGCAGCTTTCGATCGAGGCGGGACTCGCGAAGCTGCTGGACGTGAAGCCGGGCGACGTGCTCAAGTTCGACGTGACCGGGCTCGAAGTGACGGCGCCCGTCACGAGCGTGCGCAAGCTCGACTGGGGTTCGTTCAAGGTCAACTTTTTCGTGCTGATGCCGCCCGCGCTGCTGCGCGACTTTCCGGCCACCTACATCACGAGCTTCCATCTGCCGGATACGCGGCGTAGCGTCGTGGACTCGCTCGTGGCGCAGTATCCGAACGTCACGGCTATCGACATCGCTCCGATCCTCGCGCAGATTCAGCGCATGCTCGAACAGGTGATCGGCGCCGTGCAGTTCCTCTTTCTCTTTACGCTCGCGGCGGGCGTGCTGGTGCTGTATGCCGCGCTGGCCGGCACGCGCGACGAGCGCATGCGCGAGTCGGCGCTGCTGCGCGCATTGGGCGCGTCGCACCAGCAGGTGCGCGCGGTGCAGGTGGCGGAATTCGTCGCGGTAGGCGCGCTGGCGGGCCTCATGGCGGCCATCGGCGCCCAGATCGTGGGCGCCCAGCTCGCGACGCGCGTGTTCCAGTTCTACCTGCCGTTCGATCCTTGGCTCGTGCCGGCCGGCATCGCGGCAGGCGTGGCCTGTGCGGGCGTGGGCGGATGGATCAGCTTGCGCCACGTGCTCGCGCGGCCCGCGCTGCAGTCGCTGCGCGACGCGTGAGCGGCTCGATTGCCGTGCGCGTTTAGTCTGCGCGCGCGTCCCTCGCTGCCGTTGCCGTCGTTTTTCTCGTCGTTTGCCTTTATGATGCCGGGGCACTTCTCGTCCAGAAGACCATGACCACCGACACGATCAAGCCGCGCCGCACGAAGACGGCTACGGCACCGACCGAGGCGCCCGAGGCATCAGGCCCGGCCGCCGGGCTGCGCTTTCTCGATACCTATCTTGCCGCGCTGCTCGCGCGCGCGAGCAGCCTCATCTCCGACGAATTTCACGCGACGCTCGCGCGCAAGAAGATTCCGGCGCTGCAATGGCGCGTGCTCGCGTGCCTCTCGGACGGCCCGCTGCCGATGGGCGACCTGGGGCGCCTGATCCTCGCGAAGCAGCCGACCGTCAGCAAGCTGATCGATCGCATGGAGGCGGGCGGGCTCGTCGTACGCCAGGAGGATCCGGCCAGCCGCCGGCGCACGCTCGTCGCCCTCACGCCGCACGGCGGCAAGCTCGCGGCGGAGCTGGTCGCGCTCGCGCTGGAGCACGAGGCCTCGGTGCTGTTGCCGTTTCCGCCCGAGGTCGCGAAGCTGTTCGTCGGCGTGCTGCGGCAACTGATCGAGCAGCATACGAAATAGCGCTGGCACAACCGATGCACGCGGGCCGCGTTCAGAGTGCGAGGCTCCCCGTGCTCGTGCCGCCGCACACGTAGAGCGTTTGCCCCGTAACGAAGCCGTTTTCCGGGGCGGCGAAGAACATGGCCGCGCGCGCAATGTCGTCGGGCCGGCCGAGCCGCCGCACGGGAATGCTTGCCGCCATGTGCGCGGCCTTTTCGCTGTTCGCGGGCACGATCTCGTGGAACATGCCGGTTTCCACCGGGCCGGGTGCGATCGCGTTCGCGGTGATGCCGAGCGGTCCGAGTTCGAGCGCCCAGGTGCGTACGAGGCCGAGCATGCCTGCCTTCGTCGCCGAGTAGGCGGTGCGCGTGGCGAGTCCGAGCGCGGCGCGCGACGAGATCAGCACGAGCCGTCCAAAGTGCTCCGCCTGCATCGCGGGCAGCATGGCCTGGGCGAGCGTAACGGGCGCGGCCAGATGCAGGTTCGTGAGCGCGATGAGGTCGTCGTGCGCGACGTCGGGCAACAGCGCAGGGCGAATCACGCCGGCGTTGTGGATCAGCGTCGTGGGCGCGTGGCGCGCTGCGACTTCGGCGGCGACGGCGCGCGTGGCCGCCGCGTCGCACAGATCGACTTCGATGGCATGCAGTTTCGGGTGTCCCGGCGCGCCGCCGCGCCGGTCGAGCGAAACGACTTCGTAGCCGGCTTCGAGCAGATGCTCGACGATGGCCCGGCCGATGCCGGCGTTGCCGCCGGTGACGATGGCTGCGCGATTCATGGCGATTCCTGTGGTGTTCATGGGCGAGGTGTCAGTCCTGGCGCCGTTTCATCGAGCGGGTGTCGATGCAGCGCGGCGTGCCGGGCAGCGTGCTCGCGAGTTCCTTGAGCGCCGCGCGCTGCACTTTCTGCGTGCCGGTGAGCGGCAGGGCCTCCACGAATGCCACGTAGCCCGGCGCCTTGAAATAGGCAAGCTGTGCGAGGCACAACTGCGTGAGCGCGGCGGCCGTCTCGTCGAGCGCGTCTGCCGCGAGCGGCTCGCGCGTCATCACGCACGCGAGGACCTCGTCGCCGCGCACCGGGTCGGGCGTGGCGGCAACCGCCACATCCGCGACCAGGGGATGCCGGCGCAGCACGCTCTCCACCTCGACGGCGGAGATGTTCTCGCCGCTACGGCGAATCACGTTCTTCTTGCGGTCGACGAAATACAGATGTCCGTCGATATCCTGGCGCACGATGTCCCCCGTATGGAACCAGCCGGCCTCCCATGCCGACGCCGTTGCTTCGGCATCCTTGAGATATTCGAGAAAGAAGCCGCGACGCGGTTCGGGGCCGCTCGCGCGCACCCAGAGCTCGCCGGGCGTGCCAGGCGCGACCGGCGTGCCGTCATCGCCGACGATGCGCACGTCCAGCGCCGCCTCGGGCTTGCCGAAGCACGACTGGCCGACATGGCGCGGCTCGCGGTTGGCGATCACGACGGCGCCCGCGCCGGTCTCGGTCATGGCCCAGGCTTCGAGCAAGGGAATGCCGAAGCGCGCTTCGAACGGCGCATGCAGGGTCTTGTCCACGCCCGCGCCGAAGCCGAAGCGCACTTCGTGGCGGTGGTCGTCGGCATGCTCAGGCGCACCCAGCAGCATGGCCGGCATGACGCCGAGGTAATGCATGAGGGTCGCGCGCGAGGCGCGTACGCTGTCCCACCACGTGCGCGGATGAAAGCGGTCAAGTGCGACGATCGCGCCGCCCGCGAATATCATCGCCATCGTCGAGTAGGCCATGGCGTTCATGTGCGTCATCGGCAGCGGCGTGATGAGGCGCTCGGCTCCCGGCCGCAGCGTGCACAGACCGCCGATGCGGTTGTACCAGACGCCCGCGAGCAGGAAGTATTCATTGGGCAGCACGCATGCCTTCGGACGGCCTGTTGTGCCAGAGGTATAGAGCAGCGCGCATTCGGTGCCCGTGTCCGGCACGCCGCTACGCGCGGGCGTGGTGGTGTGCGGGATCGCGTGGGTGTCCGCTTCGCATAGCACGACGGCGCGGCGCGCAGCCGCCGCGGCCGCGCGCAGGTCCGCATGACGCGCGGCGGGCGCGATTGCAAGGTCCAGTTCGCTGTGACCGGTGATGTATTCGAGCTCGGCGGCACGCAGTTCGGTGGAAAGCGGCACCACGGAAACGCCGAGCGCATTGAGCGCGAGCCAGTGCGTGAAGAAGGCAGGGCGATTCTCGAGCATCAGGCCGGCGCGATGGCCGGGGCCGAAGCCCGCGGCGCGATAGCGCCCGGCGAGCGCGTCCACGCGTTCGAGCGCTTCGCCATAGCGCAGCGCGCCAGACTCGATGCCGTAGACCTGCGCGGTCTCGGGCAGCACGACGAGGAAGTCGTGCTCGGGATAGCGTCTCGCGCTGGCCGCAAACGCGGCGTAGACGGACGGGAAGGGCAGCGCTTCGTGTTGGATTCGATCGGCAGACACGTTGCTGGGTCCTCACATGAAAAGCTGCACGGACGGCAGCGCCGCGTCGCAGTTGAGCAGGTCGATACGCTTCTCGCGAATGCGCAGCGTGCCGCCTTCGTCGATCAGGTGATGGCGCGCGACGCCCGTGAAGACCAGTTGCTCGTCGCCGCGCGCTTCGGCGTAGATGAACGGCGTGCGCAGACGAAAGCCGGCGGCGTCCGCGGCTTCCACTTCGGGACGCTGCAGCACATGCTGGCAACGGCTTTCGGGCTGCTGCGAGAACGCGCGCGGCGCTTTCAGACGCTCCACGCGCAGCTTCAGCAACAAGCGATCCTCGTACATCAGCGAGGCGTGGTTCAGGCCGTCCGGCTGGTTCGGCGCGAGCGGGATCCAGTAGAGACCGTCGGCGGCGAAGAGTTCGTACCAGGCGTCGAAGTGCTTTTCGTCGAGCAGGCGCGCCTCGTGGTAGATGAAATCGATCAGCGCGTCGCGCCGGGCGGGGGATGTCGTCATCGCGTGCGTCCTCGGGATCATTGGGCGCGCTCGGGCACCATGTAGCGTGCCCACGCGCGGAACTGGTTGCGCATCGAGATCTCGCTCGTGCCGTTGACGGTTTGATCCTTCGCCTCGGCTTCGTCCGCGCGATAGTCGCGATGCAGGCTCACCCAGTCGTTGCCGCTTGCCCGCAAGCCTTCCTGGATCGCGCGATAGACGTGCAGATCGTCGTGGCCCACGACCGACATCGGCGAATTGATGAGGCGCGAGTAGGTGAGCGTGCGTTGCAGAAGCGCGTCGGGTGCGCCCTTGAGGCGGAACGTCCACGATTCGATCAGCGTCTTGTCGGGCGCGATCGGGCGCACCACGCGGATCGCCTGGATGGCGCCTTTGATCGTGAGGCTCGGGTAATAGACGGTGTTGTGGCGTGCGGTGCCGAGCACGGACTTCGCCTTTTCCTCGCCCCATGCCTCGACAAGTTTTTGCTCGTAGTCGGGCAATGCCGAGTAGCTCGAATGGATCGAGAAATTCACGCCCGTGTAGCTGTGGCCGTTCTCGAACACGCGCATACCCATGCCGTCGAAGAACGCGTAGTCGGAGACGAACGGCACGAACTGCTCGATCGCCATTGGCTTCGGTTCGTCGGCGGGCTTGCCGTCCCATAGCTTCTTCGCCGTACCCGCCGAGGACTCGTGCGCCACCATCGGGTGCATCGTGTCGTTCAGGTTTTCGACGAACATCTTCCAGTTGCAGTTGTGCAGGTAGCGCAGGCAGCCGCCCGCGATTTCGAGTTCGCCTTCGGGCGAACGGTCGGCCATGTTGTCGATGGACGAAAGCGAGTCGCCGAAGTATTCGGCAAACGACGGCCCTTCATCGGCGAGACGCACGAACACGAAGCCGCGCCAGGTCTCGACGTTGGCGACCGCATGCAGCCCCTGGCCCGAGGGGCAATCGGCGAGGCGGGTGCCTTCGTAGCCGTTTTTCAGAGGAATCGCGAGCGGTTTGCCATCGGTCTTGTACGTCCAGGCGTGATACGGACAGCGAAAGAATTTGCCGGTGTTGCCGTGCGGTGCGCTGACGAGCCTGGCTCCCTTGTGCGCGCAACGATTCTTCAGCACGCGCAGGCTGCCGTCGCCCTGGCGGACCATCACGAGCGGCTCGCCCGCGATGTCGACGGTGAGGTAGTCCCCGGGCGCCGGCACCTGACTCGCGTGGCCCGCGTAGACCCACGTGCGGCGCCACAGGCGCTCCATTTCCAGATCGAATACTTCCTGGTCGAGATAGACGTCGCGATGGACCTGATCCGGCTCGACGAGCGCGGCGAGGGCGCCGTCGTCTTCGCGGTAGCGGGGCATGGAGAGCTCCTGGGCGTGGAAAGGGCAGTAGATGGCAACAGGGATGGCGAAAGCGTGCGTCGTTACGCGTCGAGAACGAGCCGCGTGCCGCACGCGCGCGACACGCAAGGGTGCATCAGCTTGCCCGCGCGCTTTTCGCTTTCGCTCAGACAGTAGTCCCGATGATCGACCGAGCCCTCGATTACACTCACCTGACACACGCCGCATTCGCCGCGCTTGCAGTCGTAGAGCGGATCGAGGCCGTGGGCGAGCATTGCATCGAGGATCGTTTGCGAGGGCGCGACGTGCAGCGTCACACCTGACTGGCGCAGCTCGACTTCGAAGGCGGTGTCGCCGGTTTGCGGCGCGACGGTTGCGAACAGTTCGGAACGGATCGACTCGCGCGGCCACCCGCGTGCCGTGGCGAGCGCGATGGCGGCGTCGATCAGGCCTTGCGGGCCGCAGAGGTAGAGCGGCTGGGTGGGCGCGAGGGTGTCGATGAGGCGGGCGAGATCGAAGCGATCCGCCGCGAGTACGGCGTCGTCACCGTAGAGATGCAGACTGTCACCCGCGATGGCGCGTATTTCGTCGACGAAGGCGAGCTGCGTGATCGAGCGGCCGGTGTAATGCAGTGCGAAACGATGTCCGCGTGCGGCGAGGGCCGCGGCCATCGAGGCAATCGGCGTAATGCCGATGCCCCCCGCGATCAGGACGGCATCGTCGCGGGCGCCGAGCGAGAACCCATTGGCGGGCGACGTGATCCGCAGCGTGCGGCCGGCTTGGGCTTCGTCGTGCATCCACCGCGATCCGCCGGCACCGGTGTCTTCGCGGCGCACCGCGATCAGGTAGTGATCGGGGGTATGTTCCGCGGCGGCGTTGCCCGCGAAGTCCACGAGCGAGTACGCCCGCCAGTCGGTCTGGCCCTGCGGATGGACCTCCACGCGCACATGGGCGCCGGCCGTGTAGCCCGGCAGCGCATGACCATCGGCGGCGCGCAGCCGGAAGGCGGTGACGTGCGGCGTAAGCGGCTGCACCGCTTCGACCACGACCTCGAAAGCATCGGCGACGGTTGCGGTGCTCATCGTTCGGCTCCTTGCGTGACAGCCGGTTGGCGGGATGTCATGGGGCGTCTCCTGTCCGCCTGTCAGGCGGAGGATGCATGATCCGGTCTGCGGGGCTTACGGGCGATCTGGCGTTCTACGCGTAAACCCTTTAGATTCGAAAATATGAAATTTCATGTGTTTTATTGGATAATAAAAGCCATCGACTGTCAAGCAAGGAGGCAGCATGCAGCGCGATTTCGAAGGCGCGGCCATTGTGTGTGGCGTCGAAGTGCCGTACCGCCGGCAGGCGCCGGATCTCATCACGGGCGACCTGCTGGCCCAGGCGTTCGACGCGGCTCTCGCGCAATCGGGCTTTTCGGCACGCGACGTGGACGGCCTCGGCGTGGCGTCGTTCACGCTCGCACCCGATCACGCCATCGACATGGCCTGGCGGCTTGGCCTGAGCCCCCGCTGGTGCATGGACGACTGCCACGGCGGCGCGAGCGCGATCAACATGCTGCATCACGCGGTCCGCGCGATACAGAATGAGGATGCCGAGGTCATTGTGCTGCTGAGTGGGGACCGTTTCGAGGCCGCCGATTTCAGGCAGCTCGTGGAGCACTACAACCTCACCACGCGCCGCTACCTGCGTCCGCTCGAAAACGGCGGCCCGAACAGTTTGTTCGCCATGCTAACGAAGCGGCATGCCCGGCGGCACGGTCTCGACGCGCGCGATTACGGTGCGCTGTGCGTGGCGCAGCGCGAATGGGCGTCCATGAATCCCGGAGCCGTATATCGAACGCCGCTGACGCTCGACGATTACCTGGTCGCCCCGCGCGTGGCCGATCCGTTGGGGCGTTTCGATTGCGTGCCGGTGGTGTGCGGTGCGAATGCGATCGTGGTGGCGCGCTCCGACCGTATTACGGCCGGTGCGCAAAGCGCGCCGGTACGGGTGCGCGCGCTGCAGTGCTGCTATAACCCCGATCACCAGGCGGGCGACGGCCTGCAAACGGGACTCGCCACGCTCGCTCCCGCGCTCTGGTCGCAGGCGGGTGTGGGCCCTGCCGATATCGACGTGATCTCGGTGTACGACGACTATCCCGTGATGTCGCTGATCCAGCTAGCCGATCTCGGTTTCGCGCCCGACGGAGACCTGCGCGCGTTGATCGCCCGCATCGCCTCGCGGGCGTTGCCGGTCAACACGTCGGGTGGTCAGCTTTCGGCGGGGCAGGCGGGGGCGGCGGGCGGCATGCATGGCCTCGTCGAGGCCATCGCGCAACTGCAGGGCGAAGCGGGCGCGCGTCAGGTCGGCAATGCCCGGCGCGCGCTGGTAAGCGGCTACGGCATGGTGCAGTATCGATACGGCATGTGCGCGAATGCGGTGGTGCTGGAGGGGCAAACGGCATGAACGAAACGACCCTGACGATTTTTCGCTGCCGAGCTTGCGGCGAGGCGCCGTTCCCGGCGCGCTACCGCTGCCCGCGTTGCGGCGCGGCCGACTGGGCGAGCGAACCCGCTTCGCTGGGCACAATAGAGGAATGCACGGTGGTGCGGCATCGCGTAGGCACGCAAGGCGCGGGCGATGTCCATTTGGCCAGCGTGCGCACGATGGTGGGCCCGGTCGTGATCGCGCGGCTCGACGGGCCGATGCGCGAGGGCGAGGCCGTCGCGCTGACGATCGACGACGACAGGCGCGTGCTGGCGCGGCGCACATAAGCGGCGGACCCGCGTCAGCGCGGCGCGCAGCCGCCGACGTGCCGCTATGCGAAAATCGTCGTTTCGGCTTGAGCGTCTCTGCGTCGGGCCCATTCTCAACGTTTTTGCATCGATTTTCCGTATGACCGATCCAGCCGACGAAGCGCCGCAGCAACCCGCGGCCTTCGAACTCGTCGGCGGCGAGGCGCGCGTGCGCGAGCTCGTCGACCGCTTCTATGACCTGATGGACCTCGAAGCTGACTTCGCAGGCATTCGCGCCTTGCATCCGCCGACGCTCGACGGTTCGCGCGACAAGCTGTTCTGGTTCCTGTGCGGCTGGCTTGGCGGCCCCGATCACTACATCGAGCGTTTTGGCCATCCGCGTTTGCGCGCGCGGCATCTGCCGTTCGCGATCGCCTCGTCGGAGCGCGACCAGTGGCTGCGCTGCATGGCCTGGGCGATGGAGGACGTCGGTTTGCCCGAGCCGCTGCGCGAACGCCTGCTGCATTCGTTTTTCGATACCGCCGACTGGATGCGTAACCGTCCGGGTTGAGGTGATGCGCCAGGGCCGTTCTGGCGCGATTGGCCCGGTTCACCCGCCGGTACAGTCCGGCAGGGCACGCGGTAACTGCATTTCGGCACGCCCCGCGTGCGGCTCATAATGTGGCGCTGGCACGATAAACCGCTTTGCATGGGACCGCGCTAAGGGCTAAAGCGCCAGGTGCGGTCGACAGCTTTGCATGGGACCGCACTAAGCGCTAAAGCGCCAAGTGCGGTCGACAGGAGACTCGAAGCATGACTACCCGCGCATTGTTTCGCGAAGATGCCTATCTGACGCACTGCGACGCCACGATCGTCGCCGTAGGCGAGGACGGCGTGCGTCTGGACCGGACCGTGTTTTATCCGCTCGGCGGCGGCCAGGCCGGCGATACCGGAGCGCTCGTGCTCGGCGACGGCACGCGCATCGAGATTGCCGACACGCGCAAGGCGAAGTTCGAGGGCGCCACCCCGGACGACGCTCTGCACGTGCCCGCCCCCGGCCAGGAGGCGTTGCTTGCGCGTCTTGGCGCAGGCGAGACAGTGCGTGCCGAAATCGACTGGGCACGCCGTCACCGTCACATGCGGCTGCATACGGCGAGCCACCTGATGTGCGCGGTGCTGCCGTATTCCGTGGACGGCTGCAGCATCACAACCGACTATGCGCGGCTCGATTTCGCGACGATCGAGCCGATCGAGCGCGAGATGGTGGAGGCGCGGCTGGCGGAGCTGGTGGCGGGCGCGCACCCGGTCGCGACGGAGTGGATCACCGACGAGGAAATGGCGGCGCGCCCCGAACTCGTGCGCACGATGAGCGTGAAGCCGCCGATGGGCCTCGGCCGCGTGCGGCTGCTGCGTATCGAGAGCGTGGATCTGCAGCCCTGCGGCGGCACGCACGTCCGCAACACGAGCGAGATCGGCGCGCTGCGCGTGGCGAAGCTCGAGAAGAAGAGCGCACGCACGCGGCGCCTCGTGCTGGAACTCGCATGACGCAAGGCGAGGCCTTGCCCGATGTGCGGGACGTGCTGGACTTCTGGTTCGGCGCGCCGGGGTCGGCCGAATACGGCACGGCGCGCAAGATGTGGTTTCGGAAGGACGAAGCGTTCGATGCGCGGCTGCGCGAGCGCTTCGGTGCTTTGCTGAATGCGGCATGCGCGGGCGAACTCGACGCGTGGGCCGCGACGCCTGAAGGCACGCTCGCGCTCGTGATCGTGCTCGACCAGTTCTCGCGCAACTGCCATCGCGGTACGCCGCGCGCGTTCGCCGCCGACGGCCGTGCCCTTGGCATGGCCCAGCGCCTCGTGGCAAGCGGAGAAGACCGCAGGCTCCCTACGCTCTATCACCGCGTGTTCGCGTATCTGCCGTTCGAGCATGCCGAATCGATGGAGGCGCAGCGCGAGTCGCTGCGCCTCTTCGGTGAACTGCGCGGTGAACTGCGCGGCGAACCGCGGCACGAGCCTCACGGCGAGAGCTACTACGACTACGCCGTGCGCCACGCAAGCGTTATCGAGCGCTTCGGACGCTTTCCGCACCGTAACGCGCAACTGGGGCGCGCGTCGAGCGAAGCCGAACGGGCTTTCCTGAGCGAGCCGGGCTCGTCGTTCTAGCGTGGGGCGAGCGGGGAAGCGTACTGATTCAGCGCCCGCCGCTCACATCGATAAGCGCGCCGCTCACGTACGAGGCGGCATCGCTCAGCAGCCACACGATCGTTTCGGCCACTTCGTCGGCGCTGCCGGGACGTCCGAGCGGCGTCTGCGCGCCGAGCACGGCCGCGCGCTCGGGGCGTCCGCCGCTCGCGTGGATCTCGGTGTCGATGAGGCCGGGACGCACCGCGTTCACGCGTATGCCTTGCGGGCCGAGTTCCTTGGCCAGACCGATCGTCATCGTGTCGATGGCGCCTTTGGAGGCGGCGTAGTCGACGTACTCGCCGGGCGAGCCGAGCCGGGACGCCGCCGACGACAGGTTCACGATGACACCGCCGTCGCCGCCGCGATCCTTCGACATGCGCCGTGCCGCTTCGCGTGCGCACAGGAACGCGCCGTAGACGTTCACGTCGAACACGCGCTTCATGCGTTCGGCGCTCATGTCGGCGAGCGGCGTGGACGGCGCGACGATGCCCGCATTGTTGACGAGTGCGTCGATGCGCCCATAGGCGCGTTCGAGCGTCTCGAACATCGCGATCACGTCCGCTTCGTTCGACACGTCGCCGTGCAGCACGCGTGCGTGACCGCCCGCGCGCCCGACTTCGGCTGCCGTTTCCTCGGCGGCCGGTTCGTTATGCTGATAATTGACGCCCACGGTCCAGCCGCGCGCGCCCAGGAGCCGGGCGGTCGCGCGGCCAATGCCGCGGCTCGCGCCGGTGATCAGGACGACCTTGCTCATCGGTGTGTCCCCATCGTGTGAAGGGTTGGGATTGAATCCGGTCGGGCTAGACCTTCTCGCGCATATCGGACCACTTGTCCTGCGCGGGCGCGCGGTAGCGTTCCAGCTTCTCGATGAGCGCGGCGGGCTCGCTGTCGACCTGCAGCAGATCGAAGTAGGTCTGGCGCATGAAGCCCTCGCGTACCGTATGCCGGAGCAGCGCGATGAGCGGGTCGTAGAAGCCGTCGATGTTGAGCACCGCGACGGGCTTGTGGTGATAGCCGAGCTGCGCCCACGTGTAGACCTCGAACAGCTCTTCGAGCGTGCCCGCGCCGCCGGGCATGGCGACGAACGCATCGGAGAGATCGGCCATCATCTTCTTGCGATGATGCATGTCGGGCACGACGTGCAGCTCCGAGAGTCCCTCGTGGCCCACTTCCTTGTTCACGAGCAGTTCGGGAATCACGCCGATCGCGCGGCCGCCTTCGGCCATCACGGTGTCGGCGATTACGCCCATCAGGCCCACCTTGCCGCCGCCGTAGACGAGGCCGAGGTCCGCCGCAACGAGTGCCCGGCCGAAAGCGCGGGCCGCTTCGGTGTAGACGGGACTGACTCCGTGCGAGGAGCCGCAATACACACAGACCGCTTTCATTCGCGCACGTCCTTGTTGTCACGCGCCGCGCCGTCGCGCGGCGGCAGGTAGTCGTAGAACTCGCGCTTTTCCAGCTTGCCCGAGACGAGGTCGTCGAAAAGCTGGCGCGCGCGTCCGCGCAGGTAGGGCGCCATCAGCGAAACGATCTGCACGCTCACCTGGTGGAGCTCGTCGCGAATCGCTTCCTGATCGTTGTACTTGCGCGGGTTCATCACGAACTGGTAGGAGAGCCAGTAGGTGGCGATCACGCCGATGTTGGTCGCCGTCACGTCGATCTCGGCGGGCGTGGCCACCATTTCGCCGTCCGCCACGAGCTGCTCGCAGAACTGCTTCGCGAAGTGCACCTTGTGGCTGATGATCTGCTTGAAGTGCATCTCCAGCGTGCGGTTGCGCGCGAGCAGATCGTTCAGGTCGCGGTAGAGGAAGCGGTAGCGCCACGTGAAATCGACCATGTACTGCAGATAGGCCCACATCTCGTCGATGGTTGCCCGATGGTCGTCGGGAAAGCGCAGCCGCTTTTCGATCTCCTGCTCGAACTGGCCGAAGATGCTGTTGATGATGTCGTCTTTGTTGCGGAAGTGGTAGTACAGGTTGCCTGGACTGATTTCCATTTCCTCGGCGATGGTCGTCGTGGTGACGTTGGGCTCGCCGATCTCGTTGAACAGTTTCAACGAGAGTTCGAGTATCCGTTCGCGTGTACGGCGGGGAGTTTTGGCTTCCATGTCGTCCGGCCCAGAAAGTGCCGGGCTTGCGCGCTGCTGCAGGTTTGCTGCTGCGTGGACAGCCCGGATACGGTTGGTCTTTTCAAGACTATCGAACGATTATAAACCGACGATTCGGCCTGTAAGGAATCGTAACGGGAGCGGGGCGCGGGCACCCATGCGCCCGGCATCGCGCGGCAGGGTTTACAGCGAGGCGAGCCAGCGTACGAGCGGCGGTCCGAAGAGCGGCACGAGGATCAGCCCCCATGTCATCACGCAGAGAACGAGCGCCACGGTGACGGCCGCGCTGCCGAGGTCCTTGGCGCGCTTCGAGAGCTCGTTGCGCTCGAGGCCGATGCGGTCGATGGCGTTTTCGATGCTCGAATTGATGAGTTCGACGATCAGCACGAGCATCACCGAACCGAGCAGCAGCACGCGCGCCACGGGCTCCACCGGGATGACGAGGCCGATCGGCAGGAGAATGGCCGCGAGCGTGAGTTCCTGGCGGAACGCGCTTTCCTCCTCGATCGCCACGCGAAAACCTGCAATCGAGTTTTTGAGCGCGTGCCAGGCGCGCGTCACGCCGCGATTGCCCTTGTAGGGATTGAACGGCGGCGGCGCGAGCGGATCGTCCGGGCCGAGCGGTTCGTGGGGTTCGTGCGGATCGACGGGCTCGGCGGCGTCGTGGTGCGAGAGCGGCGGCTGGGGCGCTTCGTCCACGGCAGCGCCGGCCGCGTTGTCGGGATGATCGGGCGCGGCGCGCCGCTGCAGCGCGACGGCGGCGGGCTGGGCGGATCCCTGCGGTGAAGGCGAGCGTGGCGGCATGGCGGTGCGAGCGGTCGCACCAGTATCGCACGCCGCCCGGGTCGCTGCGCCGGACGCATCCGCCGCGGCAACCGCCTTGGGGGTGTTGGTGGGCTGATCCTGCGCGCCCTCGCGGGTGGGCACGCGCGCAGTCGAAGGCCGGGTCATCGCGAACCTCCCGGCTTCAGGCCGTGGCGCTCGATTCCTGCATCGTCGTGCGCGGCCGCGGCTTGAGGTGCGACGCGAACTGCTCGGACGCGGCGCGCCACGAGAAGCGCTCGGCCCATGCGCGCGCCGTGGCGCGGTCGATCTTGAGCGCTTCGAGGCAAGCTTCGCGCAGATCCTCGTTCATCGCGCCCGCGTGGCCGTTGCCGAGCACATCGATCGGGCCCGTCACCGGATAAGCGGCGACCGGCGTGCCGCAGGCAAGCGCTTCGAGCAGCACGAGGCCGAAGGTATCGGTGCGGCTCGGGAACACGAACACGTCGGCGGCGGCGTAGACCTTGGCCAGCTCCGGCTGACTCAGCACGCCGAGGTAGTTCGCCTGCGGATAGCGCGACTTCAGCTCGGCGAGCGCCGGACCCTCGCCGCAGACCCACTTCGAACCCGGCAGATCGAGCTTGAGGAACGCCTCGACGTTCTTCTCCACGGCCACCCGGCCCACATAGAGAAAGATCGGGCGTGCCGTGTTGAGCACCTTCGAATCCATCGGCTCGAAGATGTCGAGATCGACGCCGCGCGTCCACAGCACGACGTTCGTGAAGCCGAACTTCTCCAGGTCGGCCTTCACGACCGGCGTGGGCGCCATCACCGCGAGCGAAGGCTTGTGAAACCAGCGCAGGAAGCGATAGGTGGCCGAAAGCGGAATGCCGAAGCGGGCCTGCACGTACTCGGGAAAGCGCGTGTGATAGGCGGTCGTGTACGGCAGGTCGTGTTCGATCGCGTAGGCGCGCGCGGCGAGGCCGAGCGGGCCTTCGGTGGCGATATGCAGCGCATCGGGACCGAACTCGTCGATGCGCTTGCGCAGATGGCGCTTCGGAAGCAGCGAAAGACGGATCTCGGGGTAGGTCGGGCACGGGATCGTGCGGAATTCCAGCGGCGTAAGCAGGTCGACCTGATGCCCGAGCGCGATCAGCTCGCGCGTCGTGTTCTTGAGCGTCCGTACTACGCCGTTGACCTGCGGCTCCCATGCATCGGTCACGATCATTACTTTCATCGGTCGTCGGCTCTCTCGTATTGCGGTTGTTCTGTCCGGCCGGCCAGGCTGGCCCGGCTGCGGGCACGAAGGCGATCCGCACTCCTCGCGGATCGCCGGGCGCGCGTTCAGGCGCTGATGCGCGCCTTGCGCGAGGCGCCTTGCGCCTCGGGAGCCTGCATCACCGTCCAGTAGACGATGCGCAGTTCGCCCTCGAAGGTTTCGACGAGCGCCGAGAGGCTTTCCACCCAGTCGCCGTCGTTGCAGTACAACACGCCGTCGATGTCGCGGATCTCGGCTTTGTGGATGTGGCCGCAAACCACGCCGTCGCAGCCGCGGCGGCGCGCTTCGTCCGTCATCACGCGCTCGAACGACGAGATGAAGTTCACGGCGTTCTTCACCTGGTGCTTGAGGTACTGCGAGAGCGACCAGTACTGGAAGCCCAGTTTCGCGCGGATGCGGTTGAACCAGCGGTTCAGCACGAGGATCACCGTGTACGCCGAGTCGCCGAGGTAGGCGAGCCATTTGGCGTGCTGGATCACGCCGTCGAACAGATCGCCGTGCACGACCCACAGGCGCTTGCCGGCGAGCGTCGTGTGAAACGCCTCGTCGCGCACGTGGATGTCGCCGAACGCGAGGTTGCAGAACTGGCGCGCCGCTTCGTCGTGATTGCCCGGGATGTACACGACCTGAGTGCCCTTGCGCGCCTTGCGCAGCACTTTCTGCACCACGTCGTTGTGCGCCTGCGGCCAGTACCAGCCCTTCTTCAACTGCCAGCCGTCGATGATGTCGCCGACGAGGTACAGGTATTCCGACTCGTTGTGACGCAGGAAGTCGAGCAGGTAGTTCGCCTGGCAGCCGTTCGATCCGAGGTGGATATCGGAGAGCCAGATGGTGCGGTAGCGATGCGGGGCGGGATGGTCGTCGTCGTGGGGGCCGGTGGCGGTATCGGTGGAGATCGGCGGCGGCGGTGGGGAAAAAGTGGCGCCGCCAGAGCCGGAGTGAAAAGCGGCGGGGTCGGTGGCCGGTCCGGTGGTCTGCCGGAACAGCGTGGTCGCGGTCGGGTTCTGGGCCATGGCTCGCGCTGCGGGTTTGCAATACGCGCATTGCGCCATGCGGGCGTGACGGTGCCGTGACAGTCACAAGATGTTCTTGTTACGCAGTCCTGCGGTGCTGCGAAATGTTGCAAAACCGCGAGAGCTAGCGCGGCACGGCGGCGATGCGCGTGCCGGCGATACGGTCGTGCAGAAATTGGCGGCTCGTACCGAAGCGCGCGCTTGCGACCCAGAGCGCGAACCAGACGACCGCGAGCAGGAGCGTACGCGGAATCGAGAGATCGAAGAGCGGATGCAGCGCGAGCGGCGGGAGGAACCAGAGCCAGGCGGCGAGGTAGCGCAGCGTCGCGCGTGGGAGCGATGGCGGGGCGTCGTGCGGGCCGACCACGCGCAGGCGCCAGGTTTTCATCGGCAGCGTTTGCCCGCCGCGGTGCCAGAAGCCGACGAAGTAGACGCCGGCGACGATCGCGATCCAGACCGACATCAGGTGATGATAGGTGAGCCCGTTGCGCTGGCCGAGGGCGAGGCTGAACGCGAGTCCGGCGATGAAGATCACGCCGAACAGCAGCACGCTTTCGTACAGGAGCGCGGCAAGGCGCCGGCGGATGGACGGGGGCGTCCCGGCGTTCGTGGCGGAAGGGGACGCTTGCACCTCGGCAATGGCGGGTTCGGTCACGGTGGCGCCGGAAGTCGGAAAAGGGGGGGAGGACAGGATGCCTCAAGCATACCTGCGAACGCCCCCGTTCCGGCAACCAGGGGAAAGCAGCGGGAGGGGGCTTACGAACCCTTGTACACCGCGGATGCTTCGGCGGCCGGCGAAACGGGAGCGGGCGCGGCCGGCGCGTAGCTTGCGGCCGGGGGGATTGCCGCGGTGGCTGCCGGCGCGTTCATGGCGCCCGGCGCCGAACCCGGGCGCACGCCCGGCACCAGCGGTGCGGAAGCCGGCGAGTGCGGCTGGTTGCGGCGATCGCGTTCGTCGACGAGGCGGTCGATGTCGCGGACCTCGCTCTTGGTGCTGCTAGGCGGTGCGCTGACGACCGTGCGGCGCTTGCGCTCGGTCGCGGCAAGCTTCGCCTTCTGCTCGGGCGAGAGCTGCTGATAGTCCTTCCAGGCACGCTGGCGCGCCTGCGCCGGCAGTTCTTTCGACACCTGATAATTTTCGCGCGCGACACGCCGCTGCTCGGGGGTCATGCGGACCCATTCGGTCATGCGGTCATGCAGTCGCTTTTGTGCATCTGTCGTCAACTTCGGGTAACGCGCGGCGATTCTCAGCCACTTCTTCCGGCGCTCGTCGCTGAACTTGTCCCATTCCAGAGCGAACGGCGCGAGCGCCGTGTGCTGCGCATCGGTAAGATTTGCCCAGGCGAGGGGATCCTTGCGGCCCGGCAGGGGCGTAAAGGCCGTGGCGATCGACGTGTCGACCGAGGCTCCGCTGGCCGGCGTGCTGGCCGCCGCGCCAGGCGCGGCTTCGGGGTGAAAGCGCGGATAGGTCGCCACATACGACACGAGTGCCGCGACTACCGATCCAATCGCTACGGCCAGGCCGCGCTTGTAGCTCACCCCGTGCGTCTCCCCGTTAATGCGATCGCGACAGGTAGGCGTTGAAGCCGTGATCGAGATACGCAGTGAGCGGCAGGTCGTCGCTCAGCATGGCGGCGTCGATATCGGCAAGCTCGGCCGTGCGCTGCTGATCTTCGAAATACGCGATGGCGAAGAGGCCCGCCACGAGCGCGACGAGCGGCCAGGCGAGCACGAGGCGCGCAAACGGCGACCGGCGGCGCGGTGCGGCAAGACCGCCGGGTATTCCGACGCCGGTAGAAAAGCCAGCAGAAGCACCGACAGCGGCGCCGGCAGGTGCGAGCGCCGGCACGCGCACGAACACCAGCTCGGCCTTCTTGTGGGCGAGCGCGGTACGACGGGCGGCGGCGAGGCGATCCGTAGCGGAGGCGGGCAGGCCGGCGGCACTCTCGTCGAGGGCACGGCGCAGCTCCCGCACGAACTCTAGTTCTTTGTTTTCGAGAGTGGAGCTCATAGCGTGATTCCTTTTGCCTTGAGCGCTTGTGCCAGCGTGTGGGTAGCCCGGGAGCAGTGCGTTTTCACACTGCCTTCGGAGCAGCCCATCGCGGCGGCAGTCTCGGCGACATCCATATCTTCCCAATAACGCATGAGAAACGCCTCCCGTTGACGTGCCGGTAATTTCTGGATCTCCTGGTCGATCAGGTTGAGAACCTGTTCCCGTTCCAGTTGCTGTTCGCTGCTTTCGGCGCCCGCGGATCCCTGCTCGGCCTCGAAGATTTCGAGCGGGTCGAAGTCCTCGTCGTCGGCGTTGCCGAGCGAGGAGAACAGGCTCACCCAAGTATTGCGTACTTTTTGCCGGCGAAAATAATCATGTGTCGCATTTTGCAGGATGCGCTGGAACAGCAGCGGGAGTTCCGCTGCCGGTCGGTCTCCGTATTTTTCCGCGAGCTTGATCATCGCGTCCTGCACGATATCGAGCGAGGCGTCGTCGTCCCGCACGGCGTAGACCGTCTGCTTGAACGCGCGTCTCTCGACGCCCGCCAGAAAATCGGCGAGTTCTTTGTCTGATGCCATCCGTTGCAGGGCGCCGCCACCAGAGCGTACGCGTAATCGTTCGAAAAATGTCGTAAAACTCGCGGATGCTAGCAAATTTTCGCGCTCACGGGGTAATGGCGCGGCCAGACTGCGGTTAGATAATGGAATTTGCGTCATGCATGGACTGCAAGAATTGCTTGACCAGTGGGGCACGAGTCGCTATCTTCGACGGTTCGCAACATAAGTGACTTGTCTCAATTCGGATGTGGCCCAAGAAGCTCATCTGTCAACTGGACGCGCCGCTTGAACCCGAGCCACAAGCCCGGCAGAGAGCACCCGATCAATTTTTTGCCGAAAATTCGAAAGGTGAACGATGAATATGCCCAGCGCGGAATTCTCCACGTCGGTTTCCCCCGTTTCAAACGAATCTGACCCTCATGGCCAGCAAGGCCAGTCCATCGGCGGAACCGTGCTGATGAAGGCGCTCGCCGACGAGCAGGTCGAATTCATCTGGGGTTATCCCGGCGGCTCGGTACTCTACATCTACGACGAGCTGTACAAGCAGGACAAGATTCAGCACGTGCTCGTGCGCCACGAACAGGCAGCCGTGCACGCGGCCGACGCCTACGCCCGCTCGACCGGCAAGGTCGGCGTGTGTCTCGTGACTTCGGGCCCCGGCGTCACCAATGCGGTGACCGGCATCGCGACGGCCTATATGGACTCGATCCCGATGGTGGTCATCAGCGGCCAGGTGCCTACCGCCGCGATTGGTCAGGACGCCTTCCAGGAGTGCGACACGGTCGGCATCACGCGCCCTTGCGTGAAGCACAACTTCCTCGTGAAGGACGTGCGCGATCTCGCCGCCACCGTCAAGAAAGCTTTCTACATTGCGCGCACCGGCCGTCCCGGCCCCGTGCTGATCGACATTCCGAAGGACGTGTCGAAGACGCCGTGCGCGTACGAACCGATCAAAAGCATCGCGCTGCGCTCGTACAACCCGGTCACGAAGGGCCACTCGGGGCAGATCCGCAAGGCGGTTTCGCTGCTGCTGACGGCCAAACGTCCGTATATCTATACCGGTGGCGGCATCATCCTCGCCGATGCGTCGCGCGAGCTGAACCAGTTCGCGGACCTGCTTGGCTATCCGGTCACGAACACGCTGATGGGGCTGGGCGGCTACCGCGCGAGCGACCGCAAGTTCCTCGGCATGCTCGGCATGCACGGCACGTTCGAAGCCAACATGGCGATGCAGCACTGCGACGTGCTGATCGCGATCGGCGCGCGCTTCGACGACCGCGTGATCGGCGACCCGGCGCACTTCGCCTCGCGCCCGCGCAAGATTATTCACATCGACATCGACCCGTCGTCGATCAGCAAGCGCGTGAAGGTGGATATCCCCATCGTCGGCGACGTGAAGGAAGTGCTCAAGGAGCTCATCGAGCAACTCCAGCACGCCGAGCACGGCCCCGATACGGTCGCGCTTGCCGACTGGTGGAAGGACATCGAAGGCTGGCGCGAGAAGAACTGCCTGAAGTTCGACCGTTCGAGCGAGATCATCAAGCCGCAGTACGTGGTGGAAAAGGCGTGGGAGCTCACGGGCGGCAACGCGTTCGTGTGTTCGGACGTGGGCCAGCACCAGATGTGGGCTGCGCAGTTCTACCGCTTCAACCAGCCGCGCCGGTGGATCAATTCCGGCGGCCTTGGCACGATGGGCTTCGGCCTGCCGGCGGCGATGGGCGTGAAGATGGCGCACCCGGACGACGACGTGCTGTGCATCACGGGCGAAGGCTCGATCCAGATGTGCATTCAGGAGCTGTCGACCTGCAAGCAGTACGACACGCCCGTGAAGATCATCTCGCTGAACAACCGCTACCTCGGCATGGTCCGCCAGTGGCAGCAGATCGAATACAGCAAGCGCTATTCTCATTCGTACATGGATGCGCTGCCGGACTTCGTGAAGCTCGCCGAGGCGTACGGCCACGTCGGCATGCGGATCGAAAAGACCGCTGATGTGGAGCCGGCGCTCAAGGAAGCGCTGCGCCTGAAGGACCGCACGGTGTTCCTCGATTTCCAGACCGACCCTTCCGAAAACGTCTGGCCGATGGTTCAGGCCGGCAAGGGCATCACCGAGATGCTGCTCGGTTCGGAAGACCTGTAACGGTATTTGCACGGCGCCGTTTCGACCTCGCGCGGCGCGCGTCCACACAAAGGGCGCGCGGGTTCGCGGGGAAGGGCGGCAGTCAAGCTCCACTGGATAAATCGCGGATTACACCATGAGACACATCATTTCCGTTTTGCTGGAAAACGAGCCGGGCGCGCTTTCGCGCGTGGTCGGACTCTTCTCCGCACGCGGCTACAACATTGAAACCTTGACGGTGGCGCCGACCGAAGACCGTTCGCTGTCGCGCATGACCATCGTTTCCATTGGCTCGGACGACGTGATCGAACAGATCACGAAGCATCTGAACCGCCTGATCGAGGTGGTGAAAGTGGTCGACCTGACCGAGGGCGCCCACATCGAGCGCGAGCTAATGCTGATCAAGGTCAGGGCGGTTGGCAAGGAGCGTGAGGAAATGAAGCGGATGGCGGATATCTTCCGCGGCCGCATCATCGACGTCACCGAAAAGACTTACACGATCGAGCTGACGGGGGCGAGCGACAAGCTCGACGCGTTCATCGAGGCGATCGACGCCACCGCGATTCTCGAAACCGTCCGCACGGGCGGCTCGGGCATCGGGCGCGGGGAGCGCATCCTGAAGGTGTGACGACACCTCGCCATTCGTCGGATTCACATACGGCAGTACCGGATTTCTCAATTTTTTCGCTTATTTTTGTACTCTCGCCAGGGAACAGACATGAAAGTTTTTTACGACAAGGACGCCGACCTCTCCCTCATCAAAGGCAAGCAGGTCACCATCATCGGTTACGGCTCGCAGGGCCACGCCCACGCGCTGAACCTCAAGGACAGCGGCGTGAACGTGACGGTCGGCCTGCGTAAGGGCGGCGCTTCGTGGAGCAAGGCCGAGAACGCCGGCCTCGCGGTCAAGGAAGTCGCCGAAGCCGTCAAGAACGCCGACGTCGTGATGATGCTCCTGCCCGACGAGCAGATCGCCGACGTGTACGCGAAGGAAGTGCACGCGAACGCCAAGAATGGCGCTGCGCTCGCCTTCGCGCACGGCTTCAACGTCCACTACGGCCAGGTGATTCCGCGCGCGGATCTGGACGTCATCATGATCGCCCCGAAGGCGCCGGGCCACACGGTGCGCGGCACCTACTCGCAAGGCGGCGGCGTGCCCCACCTGATCGCTGTCCACCAGGACAAGTCGGGCGCGGCGCGTGACATCGCCCTGTCGTACGCGGCAGCGAACGGCGGCGGCCGTGCCGGCATCATCGAAACGAACTTCCGCGAAGAAACCGAAACCGACCTGTTCGGCGAGCAGGCTGTGCTGTGCGGCGGTACGGTCGACCTGATCAAGGCCGGCTTCGAAACGCTGGTGGAAGCGGGCTACGCGCCGGAAATGGCGTATTTCGAGTGCCTGCACGAACTGAAGCTGATCGTCGACCTGATCTACGAAGGCGGCATCGCGAACATGAACTACTCGATCTCGAACAACGCCGAGTATGGCGAGTACGTGACGGGTCCGAAGATCGTGACGGCTGAAACGAAGAAGGCGATGAAGCAGGTGCTGACCGACATTCAGACGGGCGAGTACGCGAAGAGCTTCATCATCGAAAACAAGGCCGGCGCCCCGACGCTGCAATCGCGCCGCCGCCTGACGGCCGAGCACCAGATCGAGCAGGTCGGTGCGAAGCTGCGCGCGATGATGCCGTGGATCGCCGCGAACAAGCTCGTCGACCAGTCGAAGAACTGATCTGACCTTGCTCGTGCGGCCAGGCGGCCGGAGAATTTTTCGCAACGCCGCCGCGCCGCCGCCGCCAGTTCCAGCAAAAGCCGCCCAGGTGGGATGAAGCTTGGGCGGCTTTTGCTATCCTACGGTTTTTAAAAAAACACCGAAGCCACCATGAATTACCCTCACCCGATCATCGCCCGCGAAGGCTGGCCGTTCATCGCCATTGCGGCCGTCGTGGCGCTCTTGATCCATGCCGTCGCAGGGTTCGGCCTCGCGTGGCCGTTCTGGCTGATCCTCATCTTTGTCGTGCAGTTCTTCCGCGACCCGCCGCGCCCGATCCCGACCCAGGCCAACGCCGTGCTGTGCCCGGCCGACGGCCGTATCGTCGCCGTGGAGACCGCGCACGATCCGTACGCGAACCGCGAGGCGCTCAAGATCAGCGTGTTCATGAACGTGTTCAACGTGCACTCGCAACGCTCGCCGGTCGACGGCGCCGTTGCGAAGGTCGAATACTTCCCGGGCGCCTACCTGAATGCGGCCATCGACAAGGCTTCGACCGAGAACGAGCGTAACGCTGTCGTGCTGACGATGGCCGACGGCACCGTCGTCACCTCGGTGCAGATCGCGGGCCTGATCGCGCGGCGGATTCTCTGCTACGTGCGTTCGGGCGAGCCGCTCTCGCGCGGCCAGCGCTACGGCTTCATCCGCTTTGGCTCGCGTGTCGACGTGTATTTGCCGGTGGGCAGCCGTCCGCGTGTGTCGATCGGCGAGAAGGTGTCCGCTTCGTCGACGATCCTCGCCGAACTGCAAACGCAATCGGCATAAGGAGGGTTGCGATGGCCGGACTCAAACCGCGTCGTCCCCGCAATGCGACGGGCGGACCGCTGCCGCGGCCGTTCCGCCGCAACAAGTCCTTGCAGGACCCGCCGATGGGCGTTGCGGCGACGCGCCGCGCCGCCCGTCAGCAGTTCCTGAAAAAGCGCGGCATCTACCTGCTGCCCAACGCGTTCACCACTGCGGCGCTGTTTTGCGGCTTCTTCGCGGTGGTGCAGGCGATGAACGTGCGCTTCGAAGTGGCGGCCATCGCGATCTTCGTGGCGATGGTGCTCGACGGCATGGACGGGCGCGTTGCGCGCATGACGCACTCGCAGAGCGCGTTCGGCGAGCAGTTCGACAGCCTTTCGGACATGGTGTCGTTCGGCGTCGCGCCCGCACTCGTGATGTACGAGTGGGTGCTCAAGGACCTCGGGCGCTGGGGCTGGCTCGCGGCCTTCGTCTACTGTTCCGGTGCCGCGCTGCGGCTTGCGCGCTTCAACACGAACATCGGCGTGGTCGACAAGCGCTTCTTCCAGGGCATGCCGAGCCCGGCGGCCGCGGCGCTGATTGCCGGCTTCGTCTGGCTGTCCACCGACAACCGCGTGCCGGTCAAGCTTGCCTGGCTGCCGTGGGTGGCGTTCGTGCTGACGATCTACGCGGGCGTGACGATGGTGTCGAACGCGCCGTTCTACAGTGGCAAGGCGCTCGACGTGCGGCACCGCGTACCGTTCGCGGCGATCCTGCTCGTGGTGGTGGCGTTCGTGCTCGTCTCGTCCGATCCGCCGCTGATGCTGTTCGGCCTGTTCGTGCTGTATGGCCTCTCGGGCTACGTGTTCTGGGCCTGGCAGGCCGCGCGCGGTCGCGCCAATCCGGCGCGTTCCTCGCCGCGCGACCGGTAGCACGGGCGCGTTTTACGCGACCCGGCACGCCCGCATTCGGGGCCGCTTTCGGCGGCCCCGGTCGTTTCCGGCGCTCGCTACGGTTCCCGGCCGCTCCGGGGCCCATCCGATTGCACTATCGGCCGAATCCGGCTATAGTCGGCGGCATGGCAACGATCTCGTTCCCCCTTCTTTCTCTTCAAGCCGGTGCGCTCCTAAGCGCGCTAGCTCTAGCGCGCCTGCCGCGCTGATCTCGCTCGCCCTCCGTAAGCCTCGTTCATTGTCAGCGTCGCCATCGGTGGCGCGAACACCCGAAATCCGTTTTAGACACTGAACAAGTCCCCCTGGAGACCCGAAATGGCAGCAGACAAGCTCATCATCTTCGATACGACGTTGCGTGACGGCGAGCAGTCGCCCGGTGCGTCGATGACGAAGGAAGAGAAGATTCGCATCGCGAAGCAGCTCGAACGCATGAAGGTCGACGTGATCGAGGCGGGCTTCGCGGCCAGCTCGAACGGCGACTTCGACGCGATCCACACGATCGCCGGCATGATCAAGGACAGCACGATCTGCTCGCTCGCCCGCGCCAACGACAAGGACATCCAGCGCGCCGCCGACGCGCTCAAGCCTGCCGACCACTTCCGCATCCACACGTTCATCGCCACCTCGGCGCTGCACATGGAGAAGAAGCTGCGCATGTCGCCCGAGCAGGTGTTCGAGCAGGCGAAGCTGGCGGTGCGCTTTGCGCGCAAGTTCACCAACGACGTGGAGTTTTCGCCGGAAGACGGCAGCCGTTCGGATCTCGACTTCCTGTGCCGCGTGCTCGAAGCCGTCATCAACGAAGGCGCCACGACGATCAACATCGCCGATACGGTCGGCTACGGCATTCCCGAGCTGTACGGCAACCTCGTCAAGACGCTGCGCGAGCGCATCCCGAACTCGGACAAGGCCGTGTTCTCGGTGCACTGCCATAACGACCTCGGCATGGCCGTCGCGAACTCGCTGGCCGGCGTGCAGATCGGCGGCGCGCGCCAGGTGGAGTGCACGATCAACGGTCTCGGCGAGCGCGCCGGCAATACCTCGCTCGAAGAAATCGTCATGGCCGTGAAGACCCGCAAGGACTACTTCGGCCTCGACCTCGGCCTCGACACCACGCAGATCGTGCCGGCCTCGAAGCTCGTTTCGCAGATCACCGGTTTCGTCGTGCAGCCGAACAAGGCCGTGGTGGGCGCGAACGCGTTCGCGCATGCCTCGGGCATTCATCAGGACGGCGTGCTCAAGGCGCGCGACACCTACGAGATCATGCGCGCGGAAGACGTGGGCTGGAGCGCGAACAAGATCGTGCTCGGCAAGCTTTCGGGCCGCAACGCATTCAAGCAGCGTCTGCAGGAACTGGGCATTCAGCTCGACAGCGAAGCCGAACTGAACAACGCGTTCGCGCGCTTCAAGGAACTGGCGGACCGCAAAGCCGAGATCTTCGACGAAGACATCATCGCGATCGTCACGGAAGAGTCGGCCGAGGCGCAGGAGAAGGAGCACTACAAGTTCCTCTCGCTCGCGCAGCACTCGGAAACGGGCGAGCGTCCGCACGCCCGCGTCGTGTTCTCGGCCGACGGCAAGGAAGTGACGGGCGAGGCGGCCGGCAACGGCCCGGTCGACGCGACGCTCAACGCCATCGAGACCGAAGTCGGCAGCGGCTCCGAACTGCTGCTGTATTCGGTGAACGCAATCACCACCGGCACCCAGGCCCAGGGCGAAGTGACCGTGCGTTTGTCGAAGGCTGGCCGTATCGTGAACGGTGTGGGCACCGATCCGGATATCGTCGCCGCTTCGGCGAAGGCGTATATCTCGGCGCTCAACAAGCTCTACTCGGGCGACAAGCTCAATCCGCAGCGTTCGTAAGCGGCGGCGCACCCCGTTGCGTCTACCGCTTCGGGGCACAAGCAAAACCCCCGCGCATGAGAGCGCGGGGGTTTTGCTTTTGGGCGAGATATCGCCGCGGATTAGAAGAAACCGCGGCGCTCGTCCGGGTCGTGCAGCGGATCGGGCGTCTTCTGCATGAGCCGAAGAACGCCGTCGTCGTCGAAGTAGAAGCTGTAGAGCATGTACCAGATGTCGTCGTCCAGATACCGGTACGTCCACGTCTGCCGCTTCATCAACGGGTAGTAGGACGTGTCTTCGGGGCGGCCGAAGTTCACGAGCACGTCGGCGCGCGTCCACTTGCCGATCTCGGCGCGATAGAACTCGCTGTTTTGCAGCACCTGGCGCACGTTCACGACCTTGCCGCTCGCGTCGATGTCGGCGGCGACGGTCGTCTCGCCCATCGGCTGGGTTGGCCACATCAGGCGCTTGCCGCCGTTCGGCAGGTCATAGATTTCGCTCGGCGGCCCAAAGCGGGCGATCACGGCTTGCGCGTCGTCGCCCGTATGGAATCGCTGCCAAGGCTGCACGCATCCGGCGAGCGCGAGCGCTCCGAGGCCGGCTGCCAGCGCGCGGGTAAAGCGGTTGAGCATGGAATCTCCCAAAGGCGATGTTCCGAAGAACGCCATTGTTATCAATGCCCTATTTTGACACGCAATGGCGCCTGGGCTTGCGGCATTGACACTGCGCACCCTATGATCCGCGCTTCGTCCGCGCCGGGTATCGAGTTGGGTTGCGTTGGGTTGCATTGGGTCGGGCGCGACATCGGAGGAAGAGGGTATGAAGGCACGAATCGGCCGCGCGGCGGCGGGGCTGGGAGCACGGGTGAGCGCGCTTGCGATGGCGTTCGGGACTGCGCTTGTCGTCGCATCGACGGGCGCGGTGCGGGCTCAGGCGGCCGAGGCGCAGGATCCGGCGGGCGCGCCGATTCGGCTCGCATTGATCGAGGGCATGTCGGGACCGTTCGCCGACGCGGGCGCAGCCGTCGAACGCAATCTTCGCTTCGGTGTGGAGCGCGTCAACGCGCGCGGCGGCGTGACGTTGCGCGACGGCCGGCATCCGCTCGAACTGGTCGTGCTCGACAGCAAGGGCAGCGCCGCGACGGCGCTGATCCAGTTGCACGCGGCCGCCGACCGGCACATCGGCTTCATCCTCCAGGGCAACAGCTCGGCGGTGGCGGCGGCGCTCGTGACGGCCGTCGAGCGCCAGAACGCGCGCGAGCCCGATAACCGCGAAGTCTTCCTCAACTATTCCGCCGACGACCCCGCGCTCACGAACGCGAACTGCAGCTTCTGGCATTTCCGCTTCGACGCTCACGCCGGCATGCGCATGGATGCGCTCGCGGACGTGATCGCCGCCGATCGTTCCGTCAGGAAGGTCTATCTGCTGAACCAGGATTACAGCTTTGGCCACGATGTGAGCACGCTCGCGCGCACCGCGCTCATTCGGCGCCGGCCCGACATCGCGATCGTGGGCGACGAGTTCCACCCGATCGGCCGCGTCAAGGACTTCACGCCCTATATTGCGAAGATCCGCGCTTCGGGCGCCGACGCCATCGTCACCGGCAACTGGGGCGACGACCTCACGCTGCTCGTGAAAGCCGCGCGGGAGCAGGGGCTCGACGCGAAGTTCTATACGTTCTACGGCAACAGTCTCGGGGCGCCGGCGGCGCTGGGCGACGCAGGCGTGAAGCGCGTGATCGCGGTGGCGGACTGGCATCCGAACGCCGGCGGCAGCGCCTCCGACGCGTGGTACGCCGCATTCCGCACGCGCTACCCGGCCCCGCGGGACGATTACCCGATGCTGCGCGTGGAAATGCTGGTCGAGATGCTGGCGCAGGCCATGACCCGCGCCGGCACGGCCGACCCCACCGCGGTGGCGAAGGCGCTGGAAGGGCTGCGGTTCATGGGCGACGAAAGCGGCTTTCATCCGATGTGGATGCGCCCCGACGATCATCAGGTGATCCAGCCCCTTTATGTGATGCAAATGGACAAAGCGGGCACGCCGGGCGTGCGCTACGACAACGAAGGCTCGGGCTACGGCTTCCGGACGGTGCGGGAATTACCGCCACAGCAGACCGTGCTGCCGACGACGTGCCATATGAACCGGCCCTGAGCGCAGTGCCCGCGTTCGCCGGCGATGCCCGGGTTCGCGGCAAACCCGGCCTGTGCTACAATGCGCGCTTCGCCGTAAAGGGCAGGCAGGAATGCAGCCCGCGGCGATGTAATCCACGGCACGGCCTTTCTTCCGTGACCGCCCGTTAGCTTTAAAGGAAAAGCAAATGTCCGTAGCAGATATCAAGAAATCCGACATCGTCGCGCAATTCGCGCGCGGCACCGGTGACACGGGTTCGCCCGAAGTTCAGGTGGCCCTCCTCACGTCGCGTATCAACGAACTGACTGGCCACTTCAAGTCGCACGCGAAGGATCACCACAGCCGCCGTGGCCTGCTGCGCATGGTGAGCCGCCGCCGCAAGCTGCTCGACTACCTGAAGGGCAAGGACGCCGATCGTTACCGCGCGCTGATCGAAAAGCTGGGTCTGCGCAAGTAACCGGAAGGTCTTCCAGAAAGATGCCTGTGTCAGTTCCACTGATGCAGGCATTTTGTTTTTGAACGGTCCGCTTCGTGATGCCCGGCACCGCCCTGGCGCGAGGCGGAGCGCATCGGCAGGACAGGCAGCACCAGAGTCGGACAAGCCGCTAAAAAGCGGCTAAAACAGCAGCATCAGCAGGGCCGGTCCACGGGGCAGAGCTTTGTGTCATTCCAGCGGGTCACGCGCCGGGCGTACGCTTTACCCGCGATTCGCTGGAATGGCATAACACTCCTCTTCCTGCGCGGCACCGGTCCGTGTATTGCCGTGTCGCCTGCCCATGGCAGGCCACGCAGCATAACAACGAGTAAGGAGTGACTAGACCATGACCATGTTCAATAAAGTCGTGAAAGAATTCAAATGGGGCCAGCACAATGTGCGCCTCGAGACGGGTGAGATCGCCCGTCAGGCAAGCGGTGCCGTCATCGTCGACGTCGAAGATACCGTCGTGCTCGCGACCGTCGTCGGCGCGAAGACCGCCAAGCCGGGTCAGGACTTCTTCCCGCTGACCGTCGACTACATCGAAAAGACCTACTCGGCCGGCAAGATCCCGGGCGGCTTTTTCCGCCGCGAAGGCCGTCCGTCGGAAGGCGAGACGCTGATCTCGCGCCTGATCGACCGTCCGCTGCGCCCGCTCTTCCCGGAAGGCTATTACAACGAAGTCCAGGTCGTGATCCACGTCCTGTCGATCAACCCGGAAATCCCGGCTGACATTCCCGCGCTGATCGGCGCGTCGGCAGCGCTGGCGATCTCGGGCCTGCCGTTCAACGGCCCGGTCGGCGCAGCGCGCGTCGCCTACGTCAACAACGAGTACGTGCTGAACCCGACGCGCTCGCAAAGCAAGGAATCGCGCCTCGACCTCGTCGTGGCCGGTACCGAGCGCGCGGTGCTGATGGTGGAATCGGAAGCGGATCAGTTGCCGGAAGACGTGATGCTCGGCGCCGTGGTGTTCGGCCACGAGCAGATGCAAACGGCCATCGACGCGATCCACGAGCTCGTGCGCGACGGCGGCAAGCCCGAGTGGGACTGGCAGCCGGCGCCGAAGGACGAGGCGCTCATCGCGCGCGTCACGGACATCGCCTACAACGAACTGCTGGCCGCGTATCAACTGCGCGACAAGCAGCAGCGTTCGACGAAGCTGAAGGAAGTCTATTCGGCAACCTCGAAGAAGCTCGAAGAAGAAGCGGCTGCTGCCGGCACGGTTGCGGCCGACAAGGCTTCGGTCGGCAACATCCTGTTCGACCTCGAAGCGAAGATCGTCCGCTCGCAGATCCTGAACGGCGAGCCGCGCATCGACGGCCGCGACACGCGCACCGTGCGCCCCATCGAGATCCGCACCGGCGTGCTGCCGCGCACCCACGGCTCGGCGCTCTTCACGCGCGGCGAGACGCAGGCACTCGTGGTCGCGACGCTCGGCACCAAGGGCGACGAGCAGATCATCGACGCGCTCGAAGGCGAGTACCGCGACCGCTTCATGCTCCACTACAATATGCCCCCGTTCGCGACCGGCGAAACGGGCCGCGTGGGTTCGCCGAAGCGCCGTGAAATCGGCCACGGCCGTCTCGCCAAGCGCGCGCTCGTCGCGTGCCTGCCGAGCGCCGAGGAGTTCGGCTACTCGATCCGCGTGGTCTCGGAAATCACCGAGTCGAACGGTTCGTCGTCGATGGCATCGGTGTGCGGCGGCTGCCTCGCGCTGATGGACGCCGGCGTGCCGATGAAGGCGCACGTCGCGGGCATCGCGATGGGCCTGATCCTCGAAGGCAACAAGTTTGCCGTGCTGACCGACATCCTCGGCGACGAAGACCACCTCGGCGACATGGACTTCAAGGTGGCGGGCACGGAAGCGGGCGTGACCGCGCTCCAGATGGACATCAAGATCCAGGGCATCACCAAGGAAATCATGCAGGTCGCGCTCGCACAGGCGAAGGAAGGCCGCATGCACATCCTCGGCAAGATGACGTCGGCGGTGTCGGGCGTGAACACGGAGCTGTCGGCGTACGCTCCGCGCATGATCACCGTCAAGATCAACCCGGAAAAGATCCGCGACGTGATCGGCAAGGGTGGTTCGGTGATCCGCGCGCTGACCGAAGAAACCGGCACCACGATCGACATCTCGGACGACGGCGTCGTGACCATCGCGAGCACGTCGAGCGAAGGCATGGCCGAAGCGAAGAAGCGCATCGAGAACATCACGGCCGAAATCGAAGTCGGTCAGATCTACGAAGGCCCGGTGCTCAAGCTGCTGGACTTCGGCGCGATCGTGAACCTGCTGCCGGGCAAGGATGGTCTGCTGCACATCTCCGAGATCGCCAACGAGCGCATCAAGGACATCAACGACTATCTGAAGGAAGGCCAGATCGTGAAGGTCAAGGTCATCCAGACGGACGAGAAGGGCCGCGTGCGCCTGTCGGCCAAGGCGCTGCTGAACGACGCAGCGGCAGGCGGCAACGGCGGCAGTGCACCGCAAGGCGAGCCGCAGCAATAATGCGGTAGCCTGTAACGGCCGGCAGCGCTTTGGCGCGCCGGCCGTTTTTCATGATGGAATGTCTGTATGACATTGCTCATGCATGGAGCGGGCGCCGCGTGCGCAATGCCATCCAGACTCAGGGGGACGCGAGATGAAGGCTGTCGAGATTACCGAATTTGGTGCACCGGACGTGCTCAAGCTGACCGAGCGTCCCATGCCCGAGCCGAAGTCGGGCGAAGTGCTGATCAAGGTCGCGGCGGCGGGCGTGAACCGGCCCGACGTGTTCCAGCGCAAGGGCTCCTATGCGCCGCCGCCGGGCGTCTCCGATTTGCCGGGGCTGGAGGTGGCGGGTGAAATCATCGGCGGGACGATCGACGAGAAGAACAATCCGTTCGGCCTGAAGATCGGCGAGCGCGTATGCGCGCTGATCGCGGGCGGCGGCTACGCCGAGTACGCCGTGGCGCCGCTCGGCCAGTGCCTGCCGGTTCCGCAGGGGCTGTCGGACATCGAGGCCGCGTCGCTGCCGGAAACCTTCTTCACGGTCTGGACGAACGTGTTCCAGCGCGGCCAGCTTGGCGCGGGCGAGGGCGGCGCGAACGAGACGCTGCTCGTGCAGGGCGGTTCGAGCGGTATCGGCGTGGCGGCGATCCAGATGGCGCATGCGCTCGGCTATCGCGTCTTCGTGACGGCGGGCTCCGACGACAAATGCCGCGCCTGCGAGCAACTGGGCGCGGAACGGGCGATCAACTATCGCAGCGAAGATTTTGTCGACGTGGTGAAGGCGCTCACGAACGATCGCGGCGTGGACGTGATCCTCGACATGGTGGGAGGCGGCTATATGCCGCGCGAGCTGACCGCGCTGGCCGACGGTGGCCGCATCGTCCTGATCGCGACGCTGGGCGGTGCGAAAGCGGAGGTCAACCTGCCCGAGATCATGCGTCGGCGACTGACGATCACGGGGTCGACGCTGCGTGCTCGCCCGGTCGAATTCAAGGCGCGGATCGCACGCGACCTGAAGGAGCGCGTATGGCCGCTGATAGAGGAGGGCCATATCAAACCGGTGGTGTTCCGCGTGTTTCCCGCGGCGCAGGCGGCCGAAGCGCATGCGCTCATGGAGAGCAGCGAGCATATCGGCAAGATCGTCCTCGCCTGGGATGATTGAGGCCGATTTAGTCTGATGGAGAGTCGCAGGCCTGAATTCCGCCACCTTTCTGCGTGACAAAGGGCGCGAACGAAACGCGGCGGTTTGACCCGCTTCGATTTCGCGCAGTAAAATTGCGTGTTTTGCGCCCGCTTTTAACCGCAACCGAAACAATGTCGAATCAACGAGCCAAGCTGGTAGTCGGTAACTGGAAGATGCATGGTCGCCTCGCGGTCAACGCGGCGCTGCTCGAAGGTGTCGCGCGTGGCGCCGAGGCGCTGCCTCAGGAGGTGCGTGTCGGCGTGTGCGTGCCGCACCCGTATCTCGCGCAGGCTCAGGCGCTGCTTGGCGGTAGCCGGGTAGCCTGGGGTGCGGAGGACATATCGGCGCACGAGCAGGGCGCGTACACCGGTGAGGTCGCGGCGGGTATGGTTGCCGACTTCGAGGCCACGTATGCGATCGTGGGCCACTCGGAGCGGCGCGCGTATCACGGCGAAAGCTCGGAACTCGTGGCGGCGAAGGCGCAGCGCGCGCTGGCAGCGGGGCTCACGCCCATTGTCTGCGTGGGCGAAACGCTCGAAGAGCGCGAATCGGGCGCGACGGAGAAGGTGGTCGGCGCGCAGCTCGAGGCCGTGCTGGCTGTGCTGACGGCCGGCGAGGCCGCGCGTATCGTGGTGGCGTACGAGCCGGTCTGGGCTATTGGCACGGGTCGGAGCGCGACGTCGGAGCAGGCGCAGCAGGTGCACGCGTTTCTGCGCGCGCGGCTTGCGGCGAAGGGCGCGCAGGCGGCCGGCGTGCTGTTGCTCTACGGCGGCAGTGTGAAGCCGGAGAACGCGGCGGAGCTGTTCCGCCAGGCCGACATCGATGGCGGCCTGATCGGCGGCGCCTCGTTGAAGGCAGAAGATTTTCTCGCGATTTGCGCGGCCGCTGCGGCGGGCGCGGATGTCGCGGGTTAAAGGGCTAGGAAGTTGCGCCCGCGCGCTTGAATGAGCGCGTGAGGCGCGTATGCGCAGGCCGTGACCCGGCTGCGTTCAACCAGGACTCAGGTGAGTGTGATGCTGTATTTGAAAACGTTGATTATCGTCGTTCAGCTTCTGTCGGCGATCGGGGTAATTGGCCTCGTGCTGCTTCAGCACGGCAAGGGCGCGGACATGGGTGCCGCATTTGGTAGTGGCGCCTCGGGCAGCCTGTTTGGCGCGAGCGGTTCCGCTAATTTCCTCTCGCGTACGACGGCGGTTCTTGCCACGGTCTTTTTCGCCTCGACCCTTGCATTAACCTACTTGGGGTCGTATCATGCGAAGCCGTCGGCTGGTGTGTTGGGTGCTGCGTCTCCGGCACCTGTCGCTGCTTCGGTTCCGGCTGCTGTAGCGCCTGCCAGTGTGGTTGCTGCAGCGCCTGCCGCATCCGCTCCGGCAGCAGCATCGCCGGCAAAGGCGGGCTCGGCTCCAGGTAATGATGTGCCGAAATAAATTTAGAAAAACTTGTTTTTGTGCATTGAACAAATCGCTAAGGCAAGTTAGAATTTAAGTCTTGAAGCGATTCGCGGGTTTCAACAAAATTGTCCTCCCGGATTGCATGTAGTGCCGACGTGGTGAAATTGGTAGACACGCTATCTTGAGGGGGTAGTGGCGAAAGCTGTGCGAGTTCGAGTCTCGCCGTCGGCACCAATGTTATTCTACAAAATGCCAGCCACTTGCTTCAGCTCGGGCTGGCATTTTTGCTTCTGGCATCGTGTTCGTTTATTGTTCGCAGCGCGAAGTACGTGAAGTGACCCCGCGGAGCGACATGTTCTGCGGAACCCTGAACCAACCGATAGAGGATAGCCTTGAACCTCGCTGCCTATTACCCTGTCCTGTTGTTCCTCCTCGTAGGTCTCGGTCTGGGCGTAGCGCTGGTTACCATCGGCAAGATCCTCGGCCCCAACCGGCCAGACAGCGAAAAGAACTCGCCTTACGAGTGCGGCTTTGAAGCGTTCGAAGACGCGCGTATGAAGTTCGACGTACGCTACTACCTGGTTGCCATCCTTTTCATCATCTTCGATCTCGAAACGGCGTTCCTGTTCCCGTGGGGTGTGGCCCTGCGCGACATCGGCTGGCCGGGCTTCCTGTCGATGATGCTGTTCCTGCTCGAATTCCTGCTGGGCTTCGCCTACATCTGGAAGAAGGGTGGCCTCGACTGGGAGTGACGGGTTAATCACCGGATAGCGTAAGGGCGGCTCTACAGGCACACTGCTGGTCGTCCGTCTGGAGTGGAAAACACATGAGTATCGAAGGGGTCTTGAAGGAAGGGTTTGTCACCACTACGGCTGACAAGCTGATCAACTGGACGCGCACCGGCTCGCTGTGGCCGATGACGTTCGGGCTCGCGTGTTGCGCGGTCGAGATGATGCATGCGGGCGCCGCCCGTTACGACCTCGACCGCTTCGGGGTTGTGTTCCGTCCCAGCCCGCGCCAGTCCGACGTCATGATCGTCGCCGGCACGCTCTGCAACAAGATGGCGCCCGCGCTGCGCAAGGTCTACGACCAGATGGCCGAGCCGCGCTGGGTGATCTCGATGGGATCGTGCGCCAACGGCGGCGGCTACTACCACTACTCGTACTCGGTCGTGCGCGGCTGCGACCGTATCGTGCCGGTCGATGTCTACGTGCCGGGTTGCCCGCCCACCGCGGAAGCGCTGGTCTACGGGGTGATCCAGTTGCAGGCGAAGATCCGCCGCACCAATACCATCGCACGTCAATAAAGGCCGCGTGCCTCCCACAATATGGCAAGCAAACTCGAGACCCTGAAAGCGAACCTCGAAACGGCTCTTGGCGCGCGCATCGTCAGCCTCACCGAGGCGCTCGGCGAACTCACGCTGGTCGTGAAAGCGGGCGACTACCTCGATGTCGCGAAGGATCTGCGCGACAACCCCACGCTGCGCTTCGAGCAACTCATCGACGTTAGCGGGGTGGACTACCAGACTTACGGCGACGGGGCCTGGGACGGCCCGCGCTTTGCCGCCGTGTCGCAACTGCTCTCGATCACGCATAACTGGCGCCTGCGCCTGCGCGTCTTCGCGCCGGACGACGAGGTGCCGATCGTGCCCTCGGTCTTCGAGATCTGGAACTCGGCGAACTGGTACGAGCGCGAGGCGTTCGACCTGTTCGGCATCGTGTTCGACGGCCATCCCGACCTGCGCCGCATCCTCACCGACTACGGCTTCATCGGCCATCCGTTCCGCAAGGACTTCCCGATCTCCGGCTACGTCGAAATGCGTTACGACCCGGAGCAGAAGCGCGTGGTCTATCAGCCGGTGACGATCGAGCCGCGTGAAATCACGCCGCGCGTGATCCGCGAGGATCGGTACGGCGGTCTGAAGAAACAGTAAGAGGGTCGCATGTCAGAGATCAAGAACTACACGCTCAACTTCGGCCCGCAGCACCCGGCAGCGCACGGTGTGCTGCGCCTCGTGCTCGAACTCGACGGGGAAGTGATCCAGCGCGCCGATCCGCATATCGGCCTTCTGCATCGCGGGACCGAAAAGCTTGCCGAAAACAAGACCTTCATTCAGTCGGTGCCGTACATGGACCGACTCGACTACGTGTCGATGATGGTCAACGAGCACGGTTACGTGCTTGCGATCGAAAAGCTGCTCGGCATCGAGCCGCCGATCCGCGCGAAGTACATCCGCGTGCTGTTCGACGAGGTTACCCGCGTGCTGAACCACCTCATGTGGATCGGCTCGCACGCGCTCGACGTCGGCGCGATGGCGGTGTTCCTCTACGCGTTTCGCGAGCGCGAAGACCTGATGGACGTGTACGAGGCGGTGTCGGGCGCGCGCATGCACGCGGCCTACTATCGTCCGGGCGGCGTCTATCGCGACCTGCCTGACGCGATGCCGCAATACAAAGCGTCGAAGATCCACAACGAGAAGGCGCTCGCGCGCATGAACGAAGCGCGCCAGGGCTCGGTGCTGGACTTCATCGACGACTTCTTCACGCGCTTCCCGGGCTGTGTCGACGAGTACGAAACGCTTCTCACCGACAACCGGATCTGGAAGCAGCGTCTCGTCGGCATCGGCGTGGTGACCCCGGAGCGGGCCATGCAGCTCGGCCTGACGGGTGCGATGCTGCGCGGTTCGGGTATCGAATGGGATTTGCGCAAGAAGCAGCCGTACGAAGTGTATGACCAGATGGATTTCGACATTCCGGTGGGCGTGAACGGCGACTGCTACGACCGCTATCTCGTCCGGGTCGAGGAAATGCGTCAGTCCACTCGCATTGCGAAACAGTGCATTGAGTGGCTGCGCAAGAATCCCGGCCCCGTGATGGTCGACAATCACAAGATTGCGCCGCCTTCGCGCGTGAACATGAAGTCGAACATGGAAGAGCTGATTCACCACTTCAAGCTCTTCACCGAAGGTTTCCACGTGCCCGAGGGCGAGGCCTATGCCGCCGTCGAGCATCCGAAGGGGGAATTCGGCATCTACCTGGTGTCGGACGGTGCGAACAAGCCGTATCGTCTGAAGATCCGCGCGCCGGGTTACGCCCACCTGTCCGCGCTGAACGAAATGGCGCGCGGGCACATGATTGCCGACGCGGTTACGATCATCGGCACGCAGGACATCGTGTTCGGGGAAATCGACCGCTAGGCAGCAAATGGCCGGCGCGCCCGATCGGGAAGGGTGCGCGGCGAAATACCGGGAACGCCACGTCTGTCGCAGCGAGCAGGTCCATGTAACGCGCGGCAGGTTTGTGTCTGGCGGGAATCGAAACGGTAGGAATTGAAAGAGTCGTGTCTGAAAATGATCTCAGCTGAAGGCCTGAAAGAAATCGATCGCGCGCTGACCAAGTACCCCGCCGATCAGAAACAGTCCGCCGTCATGGCGGCTTTGGCCGTTGCTCAGGAAGAGCATGGCTGGCTGTCGCCCGAGCTCATGCAGTTCGTCGCCGACTACCTCGGCATGCCGCCTGTCGCGGTCCAGGAAGTCGCCACGTTCTACACGATGTTCGAGACAACGCCCGTCGGCAAGCACAAGATCACGCTCTGCACGAACCTGCCGTGCCAGCTCGGCCCGCACGGCGGCGCCGAGGCTACCGCCGAATACCTGAAAGAGAAGCTGGGCATCGACTTCGGCGAGACCACGTCCGACGGCAAGTTCACCCTCAAGGAGGGTGAGTGCATGGGCGCGTGCGGCGACGCACCGGTGCTGCTCGTGAACAATCACCGCATGTGCAGCTTCATGAGCCGCGAGAAGATCGACCAGTTGCTCGAGGAGCTTTCGAAATGACTTCGTTGCACGACCGTCACATCAAACCGCTGATTCTCGCGGGCCTGAACGGCGAGAACTGGCACCTCGAAGACTACGTTGCGCGCGGCGGCTACAAGCAGCTGCGCCGCATTCTCGAAGAGAAGATTCCGCCCGAGCAGGTGATCGCCGACGTGAAGGCCGGCGGTCTGCGCGGCCGCGGCGGCGCGGGCTTTCCGACCGGCCTGAAGTGGAGCTTCATGCCGCGTCAGTTCCCCGGCCAGAAGTACCTCGTCTGCAACTCGGACGAGGGCGAGCCCGGCACGTTCAAGGATCGGGACATCCTGCGCTGGAACCCGCATGCCGTGATCGAAGGTATGGCCATCGGCGCGTACGCGATGGGCATTACCGTGGGCTACAACTACATCCACGGCGAAATCTTCGAGGTGTATCGCCGCTTCGAGGCTGCACTCGAAGAAGCGCGCCAGGCGGGCTTGCTCGGCGACAACATTCTGGGCACGGACTTCTCGTTCCAGTTGCACGCGCACCACGGTTACGGCGCGTACATCTGCGGCGAGGAAACCGCGCTGCTGGAATCGCTCGAAGGCAAGAAGGGCCAGCCGCGCTTCAAGCCACCTTTCCCGGCGAGCTTCGGCGTGTACGGCAAGCCCACCACGATCAACAACACCGAGACGTTCGCGGCGGTGCCGTTCCTGCTGACGGTCGGCCCGCAGACGTACATGGAACTCGGCAAGCCGAACAACGGCGGCACGAAGATCTTCTCGATCTCGGGCGACGTGGAGCGTCCGGGCAACTACGAGATCCCGCTCGGCACCCCGTTCGCGACGCTCATGGAGCTCGCCGGCGGCATGCGCGGCGGCAAGAAGCTCAAGGCCGTGATTCCGGGCGGCTCGTCGGCGCCGGTCATTCCGGGCGACATCATGATGCAGACCGACATGGACTATGACTCGATCGCCAAGCAGGGCTCGATGCTCGGCTCGGGCGCGGTCATCGTCATGGACGAAACGCGCTGCATGGTGCGCTCGCTGCTGCGCCTCTCGTACTTTTATTACGAAGAGTCGTGCGGCCAGTGCACGCCGTGCCGCGAAGGCACGGGCTGGCTCTATCGCGTGGTTCATCGAATCGAGCACGGCCTTGGCCGCCAGGAAGACCTGGACCTGCTGAACTCGGTGGCGGGCAACATCATGGGCCGCACGATCTGCGCGCTCGGCGATGCGGCGGCCATGCCCGTGCGCGGTATGCTCAAGCACTACTGGGACGAATTCGAATATCACGTGCACAACAAGCGTTGCCTCGTCGGCGGACATGCCGACTCGCACGCGGCATCGGAGACGGTGGCCGCTTGACGGTAAAAGGCCGGCGAACAGGACAGGCAGCACGTTGGGCGCGAGCCGCGTGGCAGGACGCAACGGGGTAGACCGCGACAGGCGTGAAAGCGCAATAGCGCGGTAACAGGTTAGGGACGATTAACCATCATGGTTGAACTTGAAATAGACGGCAAGAAGGTGCAGGTGCCCGAGGGCAGCATGGTGATCCAGGCTGCGCAGCGGGTGGACACGTACATCCCGCACTTCTGCTATCACAAGAAGCTGTCGATTGCGGCCAACTGCCGGATGTGTCTTGTCGATGTCGAGAAGATGCCGAAGGCCGTGCCCGCCTGCGCGACCCCGGTGTCCCAGGGCATGGTCGTGCGCACGTCGTCCGAAAAGGCCGTGCAGGGCCAGCAAGCTGTGATGGAGTTCCTGCTCATCAACCACCCGTTGGACTGCCCGATCTGCGACCAGGGCGGCGAATGCCAGTTGCAGGATCTGGCCGTGGGCTACGGCAAATCGGCCTCGCGCTACAGCGAAGAAAAGCGCGTGGTGTTCCACAAGAACGTGGGTCCGCTCATCTCGATGGAAGAGATGTCGCGCTGCATTCACTGCACGCGCTGCGTGCGCTTTGGCGACGAGATCGCGGGCGTGATGGAGCTCGGCATGCTAGGCCGCGGCGAGCACTCGGAAATCACGTCGTTCGTCGGCAAGACGGTGGACTCGGAACTCTCGGGCAACATGATCGACGTGTGCCCGGTCGGCGCGCTCACGAGCAAGCCGTTCCGCTTCTCGGCGCGCACGTGGGAGCTCTCGCGCCGCAAGTCGGTGAGCCCGCACGATTCGACCGGTGCGAACCTCATCGTCCAGGTCAAGAACAACCGCGTGATGCGCGTGCTGCCGTACGAAAACGAGGCGATCAACGAGTGCTGGATCTCGGACAAGGATCGCTTCTCATACGAAGGCCTGAACAGCGAAGACCGCCTGACCCGCCCGATGCTCAAGCAGGGCGGCGAGTGGGTCGAGACCGACTGGCAGACGGCGCTCGACTACGTCGTGAAGGGCATCAACGGCATCAGCGACGAGCACGGCGAGAACATGATCGCCGCGCTTGCCAGCCCGCACAGCACGACGGAAGAACTCTATCTGCTCAAGCAGCTTGCGAACGCGATCGGCACGCCGAACGTCGACTTCCGCCTGCGCCAGAGCGACTTCTCGGCGCCGCTGACGGGTGCGCCGTGGCTCGGCACGAAGATCGCCGATCTGTCGTACGCCGATGCCGCGCTCGTGATCGGCTCGTTCCTGCGCCGCGACCACGCACTCTTCGCTGCGCGCTTGCGCCAGGCCGCGAAGGGCGGCGCGCAGGTCGCGCTGCTGCAGGCTACGGCCGACGGCTCGCTGATCCCGGGCGCGCAGCGCATCGTCGCCGCGCCTTCGGCGTGGCTCGACGAACTGGCCGGCATTGCCGCCGCGGCGGCCGAGGCGAAGGGCGTCGCGTTGCCGGAAGCCTTTGCGGGCACGCAGGCGAGCGATGGTGCGAAGCAGGTCGCCGCCTCGCTCGCGAGCGGCGAGCGCCGCTTCGTGCTGCTCGGCAATGCTGCCGTCCAGCATCCGGACTTCTCGCGCTTGCATGCCGCGGCGCAGTTCATCGCCGAAACGACCGGTGCGACGCTCGGCTTCCTGACCGAAGCAGGCAACACGGTTGGCGCCTACCTCGTGGGCGCATTGCCGGGCAACGACGGCCTGAACGCGCGCGAAGCGTTCGAACAGCCGCGCAAGGGCTACCTGTTGCTCAACGTCGAGCCCGAATTCGACACGGCGAACCCGGCTGCGGCGCGCGCCGCGCTGGGCCAGGCCGAAATGGTCGTGATGCTCTCGCCGTTCAAGACGGGCCTCGAGTACGCCGACGTGCTGCTGCCGATCGCGCCGTACACCGAGACCGCCGGCACGTTCGTGAACGCCGAAGGCACGGTGCAGCTGTTCAACGGCGTGGTGCGTCCGCTTGGCGAGACGCGTCCCGCATGGAAGGTGCTGCGCGTGCTGGGCACGCTGCTCGGCGCGCACGGCTTCGAATACGACACGTCGGAAGAAGTGCGCCGCAAGGCGCTGGGAGACGGCGATTTCGCGCAGCGTCTCTCGAACCGGGCGGGCGCACCGGTCGCGAAGGGCACTGCGGCGAAGGCAGCCGAAGGCCGTTTCGAACGCATTTCCGACGTGCCGATCTACCACGCCGACCCGCTCGTGCGCCGCGCCGAGTCGCTGCAGCTCACGACGGCCGCACGCGTGGCGAACACAGTCGGTCTGCCGGCCGCGCTTTTCGACCAGCTCGGTCTGAAGGAAGGCGAAGCGGTGCGCGTGCGCCAGGGCGACCTGTCGGTCACAGCGCCGGCTACGCGCGATGCGAATCTTGCGCCGACGGTGGTGCGCGTTTCGGCGGCGACGCCGGCCGGCGCGCAGCTCGGCAGCCTGTTCGGTGAACTGCTGGTGGAGAAGGCCTAAATGAGCTTGTTCGATACGATCAATGCAGGCGGCAGCCAGCTGCTCGGCGTGGCATGGCCCACCGTGTGGGCACTGGTGCGCATTCTCGTCGTCGCGGTGGTGATCCTGCTGTGCGTGGCGTACCTGATCCTCTGGGAGCGCAAGCTGATCGGCTGGATGCACGTGCGTCTCGGCCCGAACCGCGTGGGTCCCGCCGGTCTCCTGCAGCCGATCGCCGACGTGCTGAAGCTGCTGCTCAAGGAAGTCATCCAGCCCGCCCAGGCCAGTCGCTGGATCTACATGGTCGCGCCGATCATGGTGGTGGTGCCGGCGTTCGCCGTCTGGGCCGTGATCCCGTTCCAGGCGGGTGCGGTGCTCGGCAACATCAACGCGGGCCTGCTCTACGTGATGGCGATCTCGTCGATTGGCGTGTACGGCGTGATTCTCGCGGGCTGGGCCTCGAACTCGAAGTACGCGTTCCTTGGCGCGATGCGCGCCGCGGCGCAGATGGTGTCGTACGAAATCGCGATGGGCTTCGCGCTCGTCGTCGTGCTGATGGTCTCGGGCAGCCTGAACCTCTCGGACATCGTAGAAGGGCAGATGCGCGGCATGTTCGCGAGCTGGGGCATCACGTTCCTCTCGTGGAACTGGCTGCCGCTCCTGCCGATGTTCGTCGTCTACTTCATCTCGGGTCTGGCTGAGACGAACCGCCACCCGTTCGACGTGGTGGAAGGGGAGTCGGAAATTGTCGCGGGTCACATGATCGATTACTCGGGGATGGCGTTCGCGCTGTTCTTCCTCGCCGAGTACATCAACATGATCGTGATCTCGGCGCTGGCCTCGGTGCTGTTCCTCGGCGGCTGGAGCGCGCCGTTCGGTTTCCTCGACTTCATCCCGGGCGTGTTCTGGCTCGTGCTGAAGGTCTTCTGTCTCCTTTCGGTGTTCATCTGGGCGCGCGCGACCTTGCCGCGCTACCGCTATGACCAGATCATGCGTCTGGGCTGGAAAGTGTTCATTCCGGTCTGCGTGGTGTGGCTGATCGTCGTCGGCTTCTGGTACATGTCGCCGTTGAGCATCTGGAAATAAGGGGCGACGCAATGAACGCTATCCAAAACTTCTTCAAGACGTTTTTTCTGACCGAGATTCTCAAAGGTCTCGCGCTGACTGGCCGTTATACCTTCAAGCGCAAGTTCACCGTGCAGTTCCCGGAAGAAAAGACACCCATCTCGCCGCGCTTTCGCGGCCTGCACGCGCTGCGCCGCTATGAGAACGGCGAAGAGCGGTGCATCGCGTGCAAGCTGTGCGAGGCCGTGTGTCCCGCGCTCGCGATCACGATCGAATCCGAGGTGCGCGAGGACAACACGCGCCGCACGACACGTTACGACATCGACCTGACCAAGTGCATCTTCTGCGGGTTCTGTGAAGAGAGCTGCCCGGTCGATTCGATCGTCGAAACGCACATTCTCGAGTATCACGGCGAGAAGCGTGGCGATCTGTATTTCACGAAGGACATGCTGCTGGCTGTTGGCGATCGCTACGAAGCACAGATCGCAGCAAACAAGGCAGCGGATGCACCGTACCGTTGATATTCAGTTTGACGCTGCATCGGCCCGCGGCGGGGCCGGCTGTGGGGAAGGGCTGTGCCGGAAAACGGCACCTTTCCCCAGCCCGAAACGCCGCGGCGCGACGCTCCCTGGTCTGGCCGCCAGCCTGCGCCGCGCAACCCGCCTTAAGATGGCCTCAACGATGAACCCGTAATCATGGAATTCACGACCGTCCTGTTTTACATCTTCGCCCTGCTGCTGACGTTGTCAGGGCTGAAGGTGATCACGTCGCGCAACCCCGTTGCGTCGGCGCTCTTCCTCGTTCTGGCGTTCTTCAACGCGGCCGCGATCTGGATGCTGCTCGAGGCGGAATTCCTCGCGATCCTGCTGGTGCTCGTCTACGTGGGCGCGGTGATGGTGCTGTTCCTGTTCGTGGTGATGATGCTGGACATCAACGTCGACGTGCTGAGCCGCGACTTCAAGCGCTTCATTCCGGTGGCGACCATCGTGGGCGGCATCATCGTGGTCGAGACCGCGCTGATCCTGTGGCGTGGTTACGGCGCGACCTTGCAGCCCGTGCCCGATACGTCGGCCGCTGCCGCAACGGCCGTGTCGAACACGCATCTGATCGGCAAGATCATTTATACCGACTACATTTTCGCGTTCGAAGTGGCGGGTCTCGTGCTGCTCGTGGCGATCGTCGCGGCGATTGCGCTGACCGTGCGCGAGCCGAAGGACTCCAAGCGCCAGGACGTCGCGAAGCAGGTGAGCGTGCGCCGTCAGGATCGCGTGCGCCTCGTGAAGATGCAGCCGGAGAAGGAAGTGCCGGAAACGGTGCAGGCAACCGATGGCGCCGCCGCGGGCGACGCCCCGGCCGGTACCAAGGCTTAAAGCGCGGAGGAGCGAACCATGTTGACCCTGGCCCATTATCTCGTCCTCGGCGCGATCCTTTTTGCGATCTCGATCGTCGGCATTTTTCTGAATCGGCGCAACGTCATCATCATCCTGATGGCGATCGAGCTGATGCTGTTGGCGGTGAACACGAATTTCGTCGCGTTCTCGCACTATCTGGGTGATATACACGGACAGATTTTCGTGTTCTTCGTGCTAACGGTTGCGGCAGCGGAAGCCGCGATTGGTCTGGCTATTCTTGTGACTCTGTTCCGCAGCCTCGACACGATCAACGTCGAGGATCTCGATCAGCTCAAAGGCTAAGGCAGGCGGCTATGGCAACAACACTCAACGAATCCCTGTTGCTGGCGATTCCGCTGGCACCCCTTGCCGGCTCCCTGATTGCCGGTCTCTTCGGCAAGACCGTGGGCCGCGCGGGTGCGCATACGGTCACCATTCTCGGCGTCGCGATCGCGTTCGTGCTCTCGTGCATCACGCTGCTCGACGTGCTCGGCGGCGCGAGCTTCAACGCGACCGTGTACGAATGGATGTCGGTTGGCGGGCTAAAGTTCGAAGTTGGCTTCCTCGTCGACTCGCTCACGGCGCTCATGATGGTCATCGTGACCTTCGTGTCGCTGATGGTGCACATCTACACCATCGGCTACATGGCGGACGAGGACGGCTACCAGCGCTTCTTCTCGTACATCGCGCTCTTCACCTTCTCGATGCTGATGCTCGTGATGAGCAACAACTTCCTGCAGTTGTTCTTCGGCTGGGAAGCGGTGGGCCTCGTCTCGTACCTGCTGATCGGCTTCTACTTCAAGCGTGAAAGCGCCATCTACGCGAACCTGAAGGCGTTCCTCGTGAACCGCGTGGGCGACTTCGGCTTCCTGCTCGGCATCGGTCTCCTGCTTGCCTATGGCGGCTCGCTGAACTACAGCGACGTGTTCGCGAAGGGTAACGAGCTCGCCACGCTGACGTTCCCAGGCACCTCGTGGAACCTGCTTACGGTGGCCTGTATCTGCCTCTTCATCGGCGCGATGGGCAAGTCGGCGCAGTTTCCGCTGCACGTCTGGCTGCCCGACTCGATGGAAGGCCCGACGCCGATCTCCGCGCTGATTCACGCGGCAACCATGGTGACGGCCGGTATCTTCATGGTCGCGCGCATGTCGCCGCTCTTCGAACTCTCGGAAACGGCGCTCTCGTTCATCGTCGTGATCGGCGCCATCACCGCGCTCTTCATGGGCTTCCTTGGCGTGGTCCAGAACGACATCAAGCGCGTGGTCGCGTACTCCACGCTCTCGCAGCTCGGCTACATGACCGTGGCGCTCGGCGTGTCGGCCTATCCGGTCGCGATCTTCCACCTGATGACGCACGCGTTCTTCAAGGCGCTGCTGTTCCTCGCCGCGGGTTCGGTCATCATCGGCATGCACCACGATCAGGACATGCGCAACATGGGTGGTCTGCGCAAATACATGCCGATCACGTGGATCACCTCGCTCATCGGCTCGCTCGCGCTGATCGGCACGCCGTTCTTCTCGGGCTTCTATTCGAAGGATTCGATCATCGATGCGGTGAAGGCCTCGCACCTGGCAGGTTCGGGCTTCGCGTACTTCGCGGTGGTCGCGAGCGTGTTCGTGACGGCGCTGTACTCGTTCCGCATGTATTTCCTCGTGTTCCATGGCGCCGAGCGCTTCCGCGGTCCAAAGCATCCCGAGTCGCCGATGGGCATCGAGGCCGCGCAGGCAGCCCATGCGGCGGCCCATGGCGGCCACGACCACGACGATCACCACCATGCGCACGAGCCGCACGAGTCGCCGTGGGTGATCTGGGTGCCGCTCGTTCTGCTCGCGATTCCTTCGGTGATTTCGGGCGCCTATGCGATCCAGCCGTTGCTCTACGGCGGCTTTTTCTCGCCGGGCGTGGCGTTCCAGAACGTCATCTTCATCGGCCAGAACCACCCGGGACTTGCCGACATGAGTCAGGAGTTCCAGGGTTGGGCCGCGATGGGTGCGCATGCATTCTCCGGCCTGCCGGTGTGGCTCGCGCTCGCGGGCGTGGTGGTGGCGTGGTTCTTCTATATGAAGCGCCCAGATCTGCCGGCCGTCGTGTCGCGTACGTTCTCGCCGGTCTACAAGCTGCTGGCTAACGCGTATTACCTCGACAAGATCAACGAAATCGTCTTCGCTCGCGGAGCGGTCGCGATCGGTCGCGGTCTGTGGAAGGAGGGCGATGTCGTCGTGATCGACGGCGTCGTGAACGGGAGCGCCAAGTTTATCGGCTGGTTTGCAACTGTTATTCGATTCCTGCAATCCGGCTATATCTATCACTACGCATTTGCCATGATCATTGGTATGCTCGGCCTCCTGACCCTGTTTGTAACGCTCGGCGGCAAATAAGGCGAGGGAAACTGAATGCACACATATCCGATTCTAAGTATTGCGATCTGGCTGCCGATCCTGTTCGGCATCGTAGTTCTGGTAGTGGGTTCCCTTCGGAGCTCGAGCGCGGACCGCTGGCTCGCGCTCATCGGTTCTGTGCTGAGTTTCCTCGTCACGCTTCCGCTCGTTTCGGGCTTCGACACGACCACGGCTGCCCTGCAGTTCGAGGAGAAGTCGGTCTGGATCGAGCGGTTCAATATTGCCTATCACCTGGGCATCGACGGCATCGCGATGTGGTTCGTCGTGCTGACGTCGCTCATGACCGTGATCGTCGTGATCGCGGGCTGGCAGGTCATCCAGAGGAACGTTGCGCAATACTATGCGGCGTTCCTGATCCTGTCGGGGCTGATGATCGGCGTCTTCTGCGCCGCCGACGGCCTGCTGTTCTACGTGTTCTTCGAAGCCACGCTGATCCCGATGTACATCATCATCGGTATCTGGGGCGGCCCGAATCGCGTGTACGCGGCGTTCAAGTTCTTTCTCTATACGCTGGCCGGTTCGCTCCTGATGCTGGTCGCGCTGCTGTACATGTACCGCGAGACGCACACCTTCGATCTCGCCACGTGGCAGGCCGCGAGACTCGGCATGACGCCGCAGATCCTGCTCTTCATCGCGTTCTTCTTCGCCTTCGCGGTGAAGGTGCCGATGTTCCCGATCCATACGTGGTTGCCGGACGCGCACGTGGAGGCGCCCACGGGCGGTTCGGTCGTGCTGGCCGCGATCATGCTGAAGCTCGGCGCGTACGGTTTCCTGCGCTTCTCGCTGCCCATCACGCCCGACGCGAGTCACTATCTCGCGCCGTTCATCATCACGCTGTCACTCATTGCGGTCATCTATATCGGACTGGTCGCGATGGTGCAGGCGGACATGAAGAAGCTGGTGGCGTACTCGTCGATCGCCCACATGGGCTTCGTCACGCTCGGCTTCTTTATGTTCGGCCCATCCCAGCAGTTGGCGATGGAAGGCTCGATCATCCAGATGATCTCGCACGGCTTCGTTTCGGGCGCCATGTTCCTTTGTATCGGCGTGCTGTACGACCGCATGCATACGCGCCAGATCTCCGATTACGGCGGCGTCGTCAACACGATGCCGAAGTTCGCCGCGCTCGTGATGCTGTTCGCCATGGCCAACTGCGGCTTGCCGGGCACGTCGGGCTTTGTCGGCGAGTTCATGGTGATTCTGGCCGCGGTGCAGTTCAACTTCTGGATCGCTTTCGCGGCAGCGTTCACGCTGATACTCGGCGCGGCCTATACGTTGTGGATGTACAAGCGCGTGTACTTCGGCGCGGTCGTGAACGACCACGTCCGCGATCTGAAGGACATCGACCGTCGCGAGTACCTCATGCTGGCAGTGCTCGCGCTGCTGACGCTTTTCATGGGCATCTACCCGAAGCCCTTTACCGATGTGATGCACGTTTCAGTGGATAACCTCCTCTCCCACGTCGCAGTGTCGAAGCTGCCGCTGTCGCAGTAATACCGAGCGGAGGACTTAAAGATTATGCCAAACGCCCCTATGAACGAACTGCTGCCCGACGCGCTGGTGATGACCGCCGTCGTCGTCGCGTGGCTCAACGACACGTTCACCGGTCCCTCGGGCCGCAAGACGACGTACCTCATCGCACTGCTGTCCACGCTCGTGGCCGGCATCTGGTTCGCGGCGAATGCGTTCGATCCGCACGTGTACTACTACTTCTCGCGGATGTACGTGGTCGATGCGTTCGCCAGCGCGATGAAAGCGGTCGTGTCGCTCGGCTACGCCGTGTCGATCGTCTATTCGCGCAAGTACCTGGAAGACCGGGACATGTTCCGGGGCGAGTTCTTCCTGCTCGGCATGTTCTCGCTGCTCGGTCAGCTCGTCATGATCTCGGGCAACAACTTCCTCACGCTCTATCTCGGCCTCGAGCTGATGTCGCTCTCGCTCTACGCCGTGATCGCGATTCGCCGCGATACCGGCCAGTCGAACGAAGCCGCGATGAAGTACTACGTGCTCGGCGCGCTCGCTTCGGGCTTCCTGCTGTACGGCATCTCGATGCTCTATGGCGCGACCGGCTCGCTCGAACTGAACGAAGTGCTCAAGGCCGTGGCGTCGGGCCACATCAACGACATCGTGCTGCTGTTCGGCGTGGTGTTCGTCGTCGCGGGCGTGGCGTTCAAGATGGGCGCGGTGCCGTTCCACATGTGGGTGCCTGACGTCTATCAGGGCGCGCCAACGGCAATGACGCTGCTTACCGGCGGCGGCCCGAAGGTCGCGGCTTTCGCGTGGGCCGTGCGCTTTCTCGTGATGGGACTTTTGCCGCTCGCCGTCGACTGGCAGGAAATGCTCATCATCCTCGCCGCGCTTTCGATGATCGTCGGCAACATCACGGGTATCGTTCAGCGCAACGTCAAGCGCATGCTGGCGTACTCGGCGATCTCGAACATGGGCTTCGTGCTGCTCGGCCTGCTGGCCGGCATCGTGGACGGCAAGGCGAGCGGGGCGGCCAGCGCCTACAGTTCGGCCATGTTCTACAGCATCATCTATCTGCTTACGACGCTCGGCGCGTTCGGTATCGTGATGCTGCTGACGCGCCGCGACTTCGAAGCCGAAACGCTCGACGACTTCAAGGGCCTGAATCAGCGCAGCCCAGTGTTCGCGTTCGTCATGCTGCTCATGATGTTCTCGCTCGCCGGCATTCCGCCGACGGTGGGCTTCTACGCGAAGCTCGCGGTGCTCGAAGCGACGATGGACGCCGGCCTGACCTGGCTCGCGATTCTTGCGGTGATCACGTCGCTGTTCGGCGCGTTCTACTACCTGCGTATCGTGAAGCTGATGTACTTCGACGCGCCGAACGACACGGCGCCGATCGAAGGCCATACGTTCAACCGCGCGCTGCTCACGGTCAACGGTGCGGCCGTGCTGGTGCTCGGCATCCTTCCTGGTCCGCTGATGTCGCTCTGCCTGCGAGCCGTCGCGCATACGCTGCCGCTGTAATGTCGGCAGCGGGCTGGTTTATCGTGCTGTTGGCGCTCGCCGGCGCCAACCTGCCGTTCGTCAATCAACGGCTGTTCGGCGTCGTGTCGCTGCGCACCCAGAAGAAGAGCGCGTGGCTGCGCATCGCCGAACTGATCGTGCTGTATTTTGTGGTCGGCGCGTTCGGGTTCATGTTCGAAGCGCGCGCCGGCAACCGGTTCGATCAGGGCTGGCAGTTCTACGCCATCACGTTCAGCCTGTTCGTGGTGTTCGCGTTCCCCGGCTTCACCTGGCAATATCTCGTCAAGCGCCGCCCGGCGTAATCTGCGTCCCACGCGCCTCGTTTTGTCATGAGGCGCGGGCACTCTCTTTGCACTGCCGCATCTGTGCGCTATCCAGAGGTTCAAAATGGCTGAACATCAGAAACACGACCCGGCACTTGCCGAGACGTGCGTGCAAAGCACGACGCTCTATTCGGGTAACTTCCTGACCCTCAAACGCGACACGGTAGCGTTGCCCGACGGCAAGCACGCGACGCGCGAATTCGTCGTGCACCCAGGCGCCGTGATGGTGATCCCCCTTTTCGACGACGGCCGCGTGCTGATGGAGCGTCAATACCGTTATCCGCTCGCGCGCGTGATGACCGAGTTTCCGGCCGGCAAGCTCGACCCGCAGGAAGGAGCGCTGGCCTGCGCGAAACGCGAGCTTCAGGAAGAAACGGGCTATACGGCGCGCGAGTATCTCTACCTGACCCAGATTCATCCGGTCATCTCGTACTCGACGGAATTCATCGACATCTATCTCGCGCGCGGTTTGACCGCGGGCGAGGCGAAGCTCGACGAAGGCGAGTTCCTGGAGACGTTCACGGCGACCGTGCCGGAACTGCTCGAATGGGTGCGCAACGGCAAGATCACCGACGTCAAGACGATCATCGGCACGTTCTGGCTCGAGAAGGCACTCTCGGGAACCTGGCCGCTGGGCAAGATCGAGCAGGGTTGAGGGCATGAGCGGCGCAAGCTACGCAGCGCTACAATAAATGGTTACGCCGAGAACGGCCTGCCGGAAAATTTACGAACGGTCGTTCACAAATCGTCATTTTGCGCTACACTCGTTGCCAAGCCCCGATTCCCCATGAAGGTTCTCGATTTACAGTGTCCAGACGGCCATCGGTTCGAAGGCTGGTTCGCGTCCGCTGACGACTTCGAGTCGCAGCTTTCTCGCAAGCTGGTCGAATGTCCGATGTGCGGCGCCAAGGAAGTGAGCCGCCTGCCGTCCGCACCCCGGCTAAATTTGTCGGGTGCCGCCGAGGCGAGCCAGCGGCCTGCCCCGGATGGCGCGGCGCATTGGCAGGCTAAGGCGATGCGCGCACTGCGCGAGGTCCTGGAGAAGACGGAGAACGTGGGCGACCGTTTCGCCGAGGAGGCACGGCGTATTCACTACAACGAAGCGCCGTCGCGCAACATCCGCGGAGTCGCTTCCGCGGAAGATGCGCAAGCCCTCGTCGAAGAAGGCATCGACGTGATGCCGCTGCCGGTTCCGGCCGCGCTGAAGGACTCGCTGCAGTAATCCTGCGGGTCTTCGCCGCGGCGCGGGGTTGTCCCGCACCGGCCGCGGCCAGGAGACACTGCGCATGGATCTCGATTATTCCCCCGCCGACGACGCATTCCGCGCCGAAATCCGCGCCTGGCTCGAGGCTAACGTGCCTCAAGCCGCGCGCGAGAAGATTCTCAACCACAAACGTCTGAGTCGTGACGACATCGCGAGCTGGCACAAGCTGCTCGGTCAACGCGGCTGGTCCGCGCCCGCGTGGCCCGTGGAGTACGGCGGCCCGGGCTGGGACACCGCTCAGCGTCATATCTGGGACGAGGAGTGCGCACGCATCGGCGCGCCGCCGGTGCTGCCATTCGGCGTGTCGATGGTCGCGCCGGTGATTATGAAGTATGGCAACGAAGCGCAGAAGCGCTACTATCTGCCGCGCATCCTGGCGGGAACCGACTGGTGGTGCCAGGGCTACTCCGAACCCGGCTCCGGGTCCGACCTCGCTTCGCTGCGCACGCGCGCCGTCCGGGTCCAGGACGATTCGGGCGATCACTACGTCGTGAACGGCCAGAAGACCTGGACCACGCTGGGCCAGCACGCCGACATGATGTTCTGCCTCGTGCGCACCGATCCGGCTGCGAAGAAGCAGGAAGGCATCTCGTTCCTGCTGGTCGACATGAAGACGCCAGGCATCACCGTGCGTCCGATCATCATGCTCGACGAAGAGCATGAGGTGAACGAAGTGTTCTTCGAGGACGTGAAGGTTCCCGTCGAAAATCGGGTGGGCGAGGAGAACCGCGGCTGGACGTACGCGAAGTATCTGCTCGGTCATGAGCGCACCGGCATCGCGCGCGTGGGCGCCTCGAAGCGCGAACTCGCGTTCCTCAAGAAGCTCGCGCTCAAGCAAAAGAAGCACGGCAAGCCGTTGCTCGAAGACCCGCTCTTCGCGGCGCGCGTCGCCGCCGTCGAGATCGAGCTGATGGCGCTCGAGGTGACCGTCGAACGCGTGATCGCGAGCGAAGGCGCCGGGCGCGGGCCCGGTCCCGAGGCGTCCATGCTCAAGATCAAGGGCACCGAGGTCCAGCAGGCGCTGACCGAGCTGATGGTCGACGCGGTCGGCCCGCTCGCCGCACCGTTCGATCCGGCCTTCCTCGAAGGCGAAGACGCACATGCGGCCGGCGGCGACGATGATGCGGCCCCGCTCGCGGCTTACTACTTCAACTATCGCAAGACGTCGATCTACGGCGGGTCGAACGAAATCCAGAAGAACATCATCTCGCAGATGATCCTGGGGCTTTGAGGAGCGGCGCATGAACTTCAATTTCACCGAAGAGCAACAGCAACTCACCGACGCACTGCGTCGCTATCTCGACAAGAACTACGGCTTCGAAGCGCGCCAGGCGATCGTGAAGACGGCTGAAGGTGTCTCGGCCGACCACTGGAGCGCGTTCGTCGAACTCGGTCTCACGGCGCTGCCGGTGCCGGCGGACCAGGGCGGCTTCGACGGCACGCCGTTCGACATGCTGGTCGTCATGCAGGAGCTTGGCCGCGCGCTCGTGGTCGAGCCTTACTGGGCGACGGCGGTGGGTGTCGAGGCGCTCAGGCTGGCGGGAACCGCGCAGCCCGAGAACGCGCAACTGCTCGAACGCGTGGCAGCAGGCGAGGCGCGCGTTGCCGTGGCGTTTCACGAGCCCGATGCGCGTTACGACCTGTTCTCGATCGAGACCATGGCAAAGGAAACCGGCAACGGCTTTGCGCTTTCGGGCGCCAAGTCCGTCGTGCAGCATGGCGCTCAGGCCGACTACTGGATCGTGCCGGCGCGTCTTGGTGGCGACATCGCGCTGTTTGTCGTGGCCCGCGACGCCGAGGGTGTTGCAGTGAGCGATTACCGCACGATCGATGGCCAGCGTGCCGCGACGCTGAGGTTCGACGGCACGCCCGCGCGGCGTCTGGGCGATGCCTCGGTGGGCGCGGCAACGCTCGAGCAGATCGCCGACTACGCGACCTTCCTGCTGTGCGCGGAAGCCGTCGGCGCGATGGATGCGCTCAATCACGCGACCGTCGAGTACACGAAAACGCGTCAGCAATTCGGCGTGCCGATCGCGCGTTTCCAGGCGCTGCAGCATCGCATGGCCGAAATGTTGATCCACGCCGAGCAGGCGCGCTCGCTCACGTATCTTGCCGCGGCGCGTTACAGTAGCGAGTCGCCGGACGAGCGCCGCCGCACGATTTCCGCCGCGAAGGTGCGCGTGGGGCAGGCGGCGCGTTACGTCGGCCAGCAGGCCGTGCAGCTGCACGGTGGCATGGGTGTCACCAACGAGGTCGCCGCGGCGCATCTGTTCAAGCGCCTCACGATCATCGACACGACGCTTGGCGACGTCGATCATCATCTGGAGCGGTTCGCCGCGCTGCCGGGCTTTGCGAAGGCGGCGGCGTGAACACCGCGGCAGCAGCGAGGGAAGCAACGATGGGCTTGAGCTACGAAGACCTGGAAGTGGGCAAGACGTATGAAGTCGGCTCGCATACGTTCACGCGCGACGAGATCGTGCATTTCGCGGAGCAGTTCGATCCGCAGCCGTTCCACGTGAGCGAGGCGGGCGGCGAGGCGTCGATGTTCGGCGGCCTCGTGGCGAGCGGCTGGCACACGTGCTCGGTCATGATGGGGCTGCTCGTGCGCCACTTCCTGCGCGATTCGACCTCGATGGGCTCGCCCGGCGTCGACGAGATCCGCTGGCTCAAGCCGACGCGCGTCGGCGACACGCTGACGATGAAGAACACCATCGTCAGCAAGCGCGTGTCGGAGAGCAAGCCCGATCGCGGTATCGTCGAAACGCGCTGGGAAGGCGTCAACCAGCACGGCGAGACCGTCGTGACGGTGCGCTCGAAAGGGCTGTTCGGATTGCGCCATCCTGGCGTGGGCCAAACCGGGAGCGCATCGTGAGCGAGAGCGGTATCGTGCAGATCGCCGACCTTGCCGCGCTGCGCGCGCTTGCAGGCGGCGCGCCGTTCGTGAGCGGCTGGATCGAAGTAGGCGAGCCGCAGGTACTGGGCTTTGCCGATGCCACCGGCGACCATCAGTGGATTCACGTCGACGCGGAACGCGCGCGCCGCGAGTCGCCGTTCGGCGGTCCGATCGCGCATGGTTTTCTCACGCTTTCGCTGATCCCGGCGCTGCTCGAACAGACCGTGCAGATGCGTCAGCGCATGGGCGTCAACTACGGGCTCAACCGCGTGCGCTTCACTTCACCGGTGCCCGTGGGAGCGAAGGTGCGGGCGCGCTTCGGCGTGAAGGAAGTGAGCGAGGTCGGCGACGGCGGCGTACAGGTAACGTGGGACGTGACCATCGAGCGCGAAGGTGGCGAGCGGCCCGCGTGCGTCGCGGAGTTTCTCACGCGGCACTATTTCTGAGCGCATCCAGGCGCGATGAATGAAGAAGGGGCGTCCGGCCGTGAAGGCCGGGCGCCCCTTTTTTGCAGAGTCCGTTTGCGCGCGCGGTGCTCAGTGCTTCTTGTACTGCGTCGCGCCGAACAAGACCTCGCGTGCCTTGTCGTCGGTAATCGGCTTGCGCGCCGAAGCCAGCACCTCGACGCCGCGCTTGACCGCCGGGCGCGCCGCAATGGCTTCGTGCCAGCGCTTCACGTTCGGCAGCGCGTCGAGGTCGATGCCCTGGTTTTGCCACGAACGCGTCCACGGGAACGCGGCGATATCGGCGATGGTGTACTCATTGCCTGCCAGATATTCGGTCTTGCCGAGCTGCGTATCCATCACGTTGTAGAGCCGCTTGGCTTCGTTCGTGTAGCGATTGACGGCGTACTCGATCTTCTCCGGCGCGTAAATGCGGAAGTGGTGCGCCTGACCGAGCATCGGCCCGAGGCCACCCATCTGGAACATCACCCACTGCAGCACGTCGTAGCGCGCGGCGAGATCCTCGGGCATGAACTTGCCGGTCTTCGCGGCGAGATAGATGAGGATGGCGCCCGATTCGAACAGCGAAAACGGCTTGCCGTCCTCGCGCGCCGGACCTTCCGTATCGACGATCGCCGGAATCTTGTTGTTCGGGCTGATGGCGAGGAAGTCCGGCTGGAACTGGTCGCCCGCGCCGATATCGACCGGATGCACCCGGTACGCCAGGCCGGTCTCTTCCAGCATGATGTGGACTTTGTGGCCGTTCGGCGTGGCCCAACTGTAGACGTCGATCATCGTGGCTCCATGGCGCGATAGAAGGGCGGCGGGCGTGCCTTTGGCGCCTCGCCGGATCTCGCGGAAATTAGCATAGTTCGGCGGGCGCTGCCGAGGGCGAACAGGAGTCCGCGTTGACGTCAGGGCCATCGGCCGAATGGGCAATGACCGTGGGGATCACGGCGCCCGCCCGGCGCACAGATCGCAGCCGGGCAGGCGGGGCGCCGCTTCAGGACCGCGTGACCGGCATCTCGACGCGCGAGGCGGCATCGGCGTCCATATGCCTCGCCAGTTCGAGCTTGGCGATGGCATTGCGGTGGACCTCATCGGGACCGTCCGCGAAACGCAGCGTGCGCGCCGAGGCGTACGCGTAGGCGAGCGGGAAGTCCCCGCTCACACCCGCCGCGCCGTGCACCTGCATCGCCCAGTCGATTACCTGGCAGGCCATGTTCGGCGCCACCACCTTGATCATCGCGATCTCTCCGCGCGCGCCCTTGTTGCCGACCGTGTCCATCATGTACGCGGTCTTGAGCGTGAGGAGGCGCGCCTGGTCGATCATGCAGCGCGCCTCGGCAATGCGTTCCTGCGTGACCGTCTGCTGGGCCACCGGCTTGCCGAACGCCACACGCGTCAACGCGCGCTTCGCCATCAGTTCGAGCGCGCGCTCGGCGAGGCCGATCAGGCGCATGCAGTGATGGATGCGGCCCGGCCCGAGACGCCCCTGAGCGATCTCGAAGCCGCGGCCTTCGCCCAGCAGGATGTTCGAGGCGGGCACTCGGACGTTTTCGAGCGCGATCTCCATGTGGCCGTGCGGGGCGTCGTCGTAGCCGAACACCGTCAGCGGGCGGCGCACGGTGATGCCGGCGGTGTCGGCCGGCACGAGGATCATCGACTGCTGCGCGTGGCGCGGCCCCTCGGGATCGGTCTTGCCCATCAGGATGTAGATCGCGCAGCGCGGGTCGCCGGCGCCCGACGACCACCACTTCGTGCCGTTGATCACGTACTCGTCGCCGTCACGTTCGATGCGGGTCTGGATGTTGGTCGCGTCGGACGAGGCGACGTCGGGCTCCGTCATCAGGAACGCCGAGCGGATCTGTCCTTCCAGCAGCGGCTGGAGCCACTGGCGCTTGTGTTCCTCGGTGCCGTAGCGCTCGATGGTCTCCATGTTGCCCGTGTCGGGCGCGCTGCAGTTGAACACCTCCGGCGCCCAGTACACGCGGCCCATGATTTCACACAGCGGCGCGTACTCCAGGTTCGTCAGGCCGGCGCCTCGCGTCGAATCGGGCAGGAACAGGTTCCACAGGTCCGCTTCGCGCGCCTTGATCTTCAGCTTCTCGACGATTTCCGTCGGCACCCACGCGTTGCCGTTCGCGCGATTGCGCTCGACTTCCGCGTGATAGACGGACTCGTTCGGGTAAATGTGCTCGTCGAAAAACGCGAGCAGTCTCTTGCGCAGTGCCTCAACTTTCGGGGTGTAATCGAAGTTCATCTGTGACCTCGCCTTGAAATGAGCTGTCGTGCCGCTATCGGTATCGCGGTGTCAACGGACCTGCTGCGCGTAGTGCCACGCGAGTTCCGCCATCGGCCGCGCGCGGCTGCCTGCGTCGGCGGCCTGGGCGCTCGCCGCCGTGCCGTCCACCACGCGTTTCATGATGCCCTGCAGGATCGCGGCGATGCGGAACATGTTGTAGGCCAGGTAGAAGTTCCAGTCACCACGAATCTCGAGGCCGGTACGCTCGCGATAGCGCCGTACGTAGTCCTCTTCGTCCGGAATGCCGAGCGCGGCCCAGTCGAGTCCGCCTATGCCGCGAAACTGCGCCGGATCGACGTGCCAGGCCATGCAGTGGTACGAGAAGTCGGCAAGCGGGTCGCCCAGTGTCGAGAGCTCCCAGTCGAGCACGGCGAGCACGCGCGGCTCGGTGGGGTGGAAGATCAGGTTGTCGAGCCGGTAGTCGCCGTGCACGACCGAGATGCGCGAGCCCGTATCGTCGGGCATGTGCTGCGGCAGCCACTCGATCAGGCGATGCATTGCCTCGATCGGTTCGGTCTCCGACGCTTGATACTGGCGGCTCCAGCGATCGATCTGGCGTGCGAAATAATTGCCGGGCTTGCCGTAATCGCCGAGCCCGATTGCCTCCGGCTTCACGTTGTGCAGCGCGGCGATCACCCGGTTCATTTCCTCGTAGATCGCCGCGCGTTCCGCGCGCGTCATGCCGGGCAGCGACTGGTCCCACAGCACGCGGCCCTCGACGAATTCCATCACGTAGAACGCGCGGCCGATCACGGCTTCGTCTTCGCACAGCGCGAGCATCCTGGCGACGGGCACGTCGGTGTTGCCGAGCGCGGCCATCACGCGGTATTCGCGCTCGATGGCGTGCGCCGACGGCAGCAGCCTGGCCTTCGGCCCCGGCTTGGCGCGCATCACATAGGTGCGCGTTGGCGTGACGAGCTTGAAAGTGGGATTCGACTGGCCGCCGGCGAACTGTTCGACCGTCAACGGCCCGGCGAACCCATCGACGTGGGCGGCCAGCCAGGCGGCGAGCGCCTCGGTGTCGAAGCGCTGGCGTTCGGCGACGGGGCGCGTGCCCTCGAATGCCGAGTAGTCGGGTTGCTTCGGGGCGTCTCCATCCGGGGTGGCTTGCGCCATGTCTGTCTCCCTTATGCTGTTCGGGCGCCGAGCGCTAGCCCTGTGGGCGGTAGCGCAAAAATTGCGCGTAGAGCATTTCCATCGAGGTGTTGCGCACGTCGCGATGGAGCGGCGACGGCGGCGAGAAATTGAGCAGGCGCACGACCCAGTCTGCGGGCGCCGAGCCGACGTCGAGCGCATTGATGCAGCCGGTGGCCTGCGCCAGATGTCCGAAGAACGTGCGGCCTCCCGCCGTGAGCGCATGCGAAAGGATCGCGCGGTTCACGCCGCCGTGCAGCACGAGCAGCGCGGTGTCCCAGGACGGATCGGCGCGCAGCTTCGCGACTTCGGGCAGCACGCGGTCGAGCAGCTCGCCCACCGTTTCGCCGCCCAGAAAACGCGTGGTTTCAGGCACGATGCCTTCGAATACGCGCAGGAAGGCGCTCTCCACTTCGTCGGGCGGGATCTCGGCAAGACGTCCGCCGTGTATCTCTTCCCACGCCGGCTGGACTTCGAGCTCGATCTGCTGACCCGTTTCGGCGAGCACAAGCTGTGCCGTCTCGACCGTGCGCCTGAGGCCGCTCACGATCACGCGGTCGAAGCGCACGTTCTGCGACGCGAACGCCCGGCCGGCGGCCGTTGCCTGAGCGCGGCCGTTTTCGTTGAGCGGCACCGTGTCGGGGTCGATCGCGCGGCCCGAGCCGTCGAAGTAGGTGACGTCGCCATGCCGCATCAGAAAAATGCGCCGGCGCGTGGGCATCTGGAAGCCGCTCATTTACTTGTAGACTGGAGCACGTTTTTCGAGGAACGCCGTAATGCCTTCCAGCCCGTCGCGATGATGCAGCGAGGCGACGAAGCTCTCGCGCTCGGCAAGGAGCTGGTCGGCAAGCGGCTGGGTTTCCGCCGCATTGACGAGGCCTTTGATGCGCGCGGCCGAGTTCGGCGAGACCTTCGCGAGGTCGTCGGCCCAGGCCAGCGCGGCGTCGAGCGCTCCGTGCGGCTTCGCGAGACGGTTCACGACGCCGAGCTCCGCCAGGCGCGCCGCGCCGATCGGCTTGGCCTCCAGCATCAGTTCGGTCGCGAGCGCACGGGGCAGCGCGCGTGCGAGGAACCACGAGCCGCCGCCGTCGGGCGTGAGGCCCACGCGCGAATACGACATGACGAACTTCGCGTCTTCGGCGGCGACGACGAGGTCGGCGGCCAGCGCCAGCGAGAAGCCGGCGCCCGCCGCCGCGCCTTCCACCGCGGCGATGATCGGCTTGCTGCACTGGCGCATCGCCGTGACCCAGCTCGCGAGCGTGTCGATGCTGGCGGCCTGCACCGACGGATCTTTCGCGCGGTTTTCGAGCAGGCGGTTCAGATTGCCGCCTGCACAGAAGAAATGATCGGCGCCGGTCAGCACGATCGCGCGCAGCGAGGCATCGCGCTCGGCGGCGTCGAACGCTTCGATGGCGGCGGCGTACATGTCGGGATGCAGCGCATTGCGCGCGCCGGGATTCGACAGCGTCAGGACGAGCGTCGATTCATGGCCTTGCGGCCGTGCACTGCGGAGTTCGGCGCTCATACGCGGGCCTCGTTCGGTTCGTTGGCTTTGCCAGGTGTCTCAATGTTGAAATGATGGGAAGCCATTAGAAACTTCGCTCCATGATTGTCCTAGAATAGCACGGTCGTACATTTTCACGAAAACAGATCGGCGACGTTGTATCGGCAGTCGCCTGACCCCAAGGAGGAATGAGGATGATCAAGCTGCATGGATTCGCGCTCTCGAACTACTACAACAAGGTCAAGCTCGTGCTGCTCGAGCACGGTATTCCCTTCGAGGAAGTTTTCAACAAGCTCCCGCTCGACGAGGCCTTGCTTGCGCACTCGCCCGCAGGAAAGGTGCCGTTCGTCGAAACGGAGCATGGCTTTCTGTGCGAATCGGCGGTCATCGTCGAATATCTGAACGCACGCTACCCCGAGAAGCGGATTTTCTCCGCGGATCTGTGGGAGGCCGCGAAGGAGCGCGAACTGATCACCTTCGTCGAAACGCACCTTGAACTCGAAGCGCGCGAACTCTACAGCGAGGCGTTCTTCGGCGGCAAGGTGAGCGACGAGGTCAAGGCGACGGCGCAAAAGCGTCTGCGCCGCTATCTCGCGGCCTTCAGGCGTCTCGCGAAGTTCACGCCGTATGTGGCGGGCGAGCGGTTCGGCGTGGTCGACACGGCGGCCTACGTGAGCTTGCCGCTCGTCGCGAGGGCGACGCAGCGGGTCTATGGCGAGGATATGGTGGTCGAGGCCGGCATCGACTGGAAGCCGTACGCGCAGCTGGTGGGTGAGCGGCCGTCGGCGCAGCGCGTCAACGCGGATCGCAAGGCGTATATCGACGCGAACTCGTAACGGCAGTGCAACGGTCGCGAGGCGTACGCGGTGCGCCTCGCGTGCGCAGCGCCTCGCTGCGTCGCGCGATGATCGGGAACGCCATGTCGTCCGCGGATTCATCGCGCATGGATGCCGTTAGAGCCGCGCGAGCCGTTCGAGCGCGGCCGCGAGCGTGCTTTCCTGCTTTGCGAAGCAAAAGCGCACGACGCCCGATTCGTGCGGCTCGCGATAAAACGCCGACACGGGGATCGCGGCCACGCCGATCTCGGTCGTGAGCCACTTCGAGAACTCGGCTTCGGAAAGGCTGCTGATCGCCGAGTAATCGACGCACTGGAAGTACGTGCCCTCGCACGGCAGCAGTTTGAAGCGTGTGTTCGCGAGGCCTGCGCGGAAGAAATCGCGCTTCTTCTGATAGAACGCCGGCAACTCCAGATACGGCTTCGGGTCGCGCAGATACTGCGCAAGACCCACCTGCATCGGCGTGTTCACCGTGAACACGTTGAACTGATGGACCTTGCGGAATTCCGCGGTGAGCGGCGCGGGCGCGGCGACGTACCCCACTTTCCAGCCGGTTACGTGATAGGTCTTGCCGAAGCTCGACACGATGAAGCTGCGCGCCGCCAGTTCTGGATAGCGCGCGACGCTCTCGTGCGGCGCGCCGTCGTAGACCATGTGTTCGTAGACTTCGTCGGAGAGGATCAGCACGCTGGTGCCGCGCACGATGGCTTCGAGCTTGCGCATGTCCTCGGCGCGCCATACGGTGCCCGTCGGGTTGTGCGGCGTGTTGATGAGGATGAGGCGCGTCTTCGGCGTGATGGCGGCGGCCAGGCGGTCGAACGGAATGGCGTAGTCGGGCGCCTCCAGCGTGACGAATACGGGCTTGCCGCCCGCGAGCTCGATCGACGGCAGATAGCTGTCGTAGGTCGGCTCGACTACGATCACTTCGTCGCCGGGGTGAACCGCGCACAAGATCGCCGTGAGGATCGCCTGGGTCGCGCCTGCCGTCACCGTGATCTCGCTCGCCGCGTCGTAGCGACGGCCGTACACCTGGGCGATCTTGTCGGCGATGGCTTCGCGCAGCGTCGGCACGCCCGCCATCGGCGGGTACTGGTTGTGGCCGCTGCGCATGGCCTGCGCGACGGCATCGACGATGCGCGTGTCGCAGTCGAAGTCGGGAAAGCCCTGGCCCAGATTGACTGCGCCCTTTTCAGCGGCGAGCGCGCTCATCACCGTGAAGATCGTCGTGCCGACGTTCGGCAGACGCGAAGGAAATGAGGGCGTGAGCGGCGTGGCGGGCGATTCGTTCGACGAGTGCGGTGCGTTCATGGCGCGGACGGGCAGTGGGTCTGGGTTGAGCGGGAAAGTCTGATTTTAGGCAAATCGGCGCGGGTTCGTGCGGGTGTCCTGCGCTTGTTCCGGGAGTGCCCGTTGACTGGCTTCAGGTAGCGTCGGTTCCGGTGCCGTCGAGCCTCGCTTCAAGTCCCGCTTCAAATCCTGCTTCAAGCCCCGTTTCGGCAACGAAGACGCCAGGCGTTGCCACGCGAAAGCCGAAGTCGCGCGCCATGCGCCGCGCGAGCTTGAGCACGGCGCGATCCTTCGAGACGAGCCAGGCCGCGCCGCTCGCGCGCGCGAGTTCGAGAAACTTCTGGTCGTCCCGGTCGCGGCATTGCGGCAGGGGCCGCGCGTCGTCGGGGAGCGCGGGCGGCACGATTTCACGCGCGAGGCGCGAGATGGCGGCGAGCGCGTCGGCCTTTTCGATGCCGCGTCCTGCGAACTGGGGGTAGTCGAGGACATACGCGAGTTCGGCGAGGCAGCGTGCGTCGATCACGGCGCCAAGCGCACCGCTTTCAAGGCCGGCGCGTATCGGACGCGTATGCGGATCGTCGAACACGAGGATGTCGATCCACACATTCGAATCGAGGACTACCGAGATGGCGTGGGCGGGCGCCTGGGGCGGAAAACCGGTCATTCTGGACATTCGCTACAATCGGGCTTTCGCCTTTGGACATTGCAAGCGCTCTATGATAATCGTTCTGTCGCCGGCCAAATCGCTCGACTATGACACGCCGGCGCACGTCGAAACCCACACGATTCCCGACTTCGTCGACGACGCGGCCGAACTGATCGACGGCCTGCGCCGTCTTTCGCCGCAGCAGATCGGCACGCTCATGAGCCTATCCGATCCGCTCGCACGGCTGAATTTCCAGCGTTACGCCGACTGGTCGAAACAGTTCAGCCAGGCCAACGCGAAGCAGGCCGTGCTCGCGTTCAACGGCGATGTGTACGAGGGCTTTCAGGCCCGCTCGCTCTCCGCCGCCGATCTCGACTACGCACAGCAGCACGTGCGCGTGCTCTCGGGCCTCTACGGTCTGCTGCGCCCGCTCGACCTGCTGCAGCCTTATCGCCTCGAAATGGGCACGCGTTTCGAGAATGCGCGCGGCAAGGATCTTTATGCCTTCTGGGGCGAGCGCATCACCCACGCACTGAACGCCCAGTTCGACCATAACGCCCGGCGTACGAAGGGTGCGCGCGTGCTCGTGAACTGCGCGTCGAACGAGTATTTCAAGTCGGTCAAGCCCAAGAAGCTGGCGGCGCCGGTTATCACACCGGTGTTCGAGGACTGGAAGGGTGGCCGCTACAAGGTCATCAGCTTCCACGCAAAGCGTGCGCGCGGCCTGATGGCGCGCTATGCGGTCGAGCATCGCATCTCGGAGCCTCAGGCGCTCAAGGGTTTCGACGCCGAAGGCTACGCATTCGATGCCGATGCATCCAACGACTCGACCTGGATATTTCGCCGGCGCATTGCCGAATAAGCGAGAGGAACCGTCATGACCCTAGCCATTACCAGCCAGTTCGACGCCGGCGCGATCGAAGTCCTGTCGTGCGGACGCGCCGACGATATCCGCCTGCGTGTGCGCTCCGACAATCAGTCGGAGTTCGCGCAGTGGTTCTACTTCCGGCTCTCGGGCGCGCGCGGCGAGCGCTGCGTGATGACGTTCGAGAACGCGGCGGCCTGCGCATTTCCGGAGGGATGGCGCAATTACCAGGCGGCGGCGAGCTACGACCGCGTGAACTGGTTCCGCGTGCCGACTTCGTACGACGGCCAGAAGCTCACGATCGACCATACGCCCGATTTCGATCGCGTCTATTACGCGTACTTCGAGCCGTACAGCGAGGAGCGTCATTCGGAGTTCCTCGGCGCACTGCAGCAACTGCCTCATGCCACGCTGACCGAACTCGGCCAGACGGGAGAGGGGCGGCCCATGTCGCTGCTCACGCTCGGCACGGCGGGCGACACCACACCGGACGGCAAGCCGAAGAAGACGGTCTGGATCATCGCGCGCCAGCATCCGGGAGAAACGATGGCCGAGTGGTTCGTCGAAGGGCTCGTGAAGCGGCTCGCCGGTTGGGGCGACTGGGCGGGCGACCCGGTGGCGCGCAAGCTCTACGACCGCGCGGTGTTCCACATCGTGCCGAACATGAACCCCGATGGCAGCGTGCACGGCAACCTGCGCACGAATGCAGCCGGGGCGAACCTGAACCGCGAATGGATGGAGCCGGACGCGCAGCGCAGCCCGGAGGTGCTGGTGGTGCGAGAGGCGATCGAGGCCACGGGCGTCGATCTCTTCTTCGACATCCATGGCGACGAGTCGCTGCCGTACGTATTCGTTGCCGGTTCGGAGATGCTGCCGGGCTTCACCGGGCAGCAGCGTGTCGAACAAAAGGCGTTTATCGACGCGTTCAAGATCGCGAGCCCTGACTTTCAGGACCAGCACGGCTACGAGTCGAGCCGCTACCGGGAGGACGCGCTCAAGCTCGCGTCCAAATACATCGGCCACCGCTACGGCTGCCTTTCGCTGACGCTGGAGATGCCGTTCAAGGACAACGCCAACCTGCCGGACGAGCGCGTGGGCTGGAATGGCGAGCGCAGCGCCGCGCTTGGCGCAGCGATGCTGCAGGCCATCCTGCATCACGTCGAGACGTTCGCGTAACGAGCGGGGTAGACGAGAAAAGGGGGAAGCGATCCAGGTCGCTTCCCCCTTTTTGCTGGCCCGCGCCGGTGGGCGGTTATTGGGCCGTCGTTGTCTTTTTCGAGGCTGTCTTTTTCGCGGTTGTCTTCTTCGAGGACGAACCCGGCTTGCGGCTCGACTTGTTCGATGTGCCTTTTTTCGAAGTCTTGCCCGTCGACTTCTTCGTTGAGTGCTTGCCATGCCCGTGCGCATTGCTGTGCGACGACCCGCCGGTCTCCGCACGAGCGCGCGCCGGCGGTACGGGGTCGTTCCAGCTGAAGGCGAGCATCTGATTGCCCACGTAGCCGCAGCGGAACTTGAGGTCGTAGGGCGAAGCGTCGCTATCGTGCGGAATCCCGATGCCGTCGACCGTCACGATCGTATCGACCTTCACGCGCTGCTTACCTTCGTCGAACGAATCGTTCCATGGGGTGACGGTGGCATGGGCGGTATCGAACGACGAGGGGGGAAACTCGACGTGGTCGAGCGCCGTCGAGGTGCTGGCGACGAAGTTGCCATGCGCGGCGCAGTCGGCGACCAGCGGATCGGCATGCATCTGGTTGATGTAGGTGTTGACCAGGTCGTTGTGCTGATCGAGTTGATCGGCCTTGGCGGGCAGTGCGAGGGCAAGCGCGAGGCTTGCGGCGCATGCTGCCAGTCGGCCGGCCATTGTCAGCAACCGGCGAGATGCGGAATTGCGGTCCATCTGGTTAATGTCGAAGCGGGGTGGGACGTCAGGCTCAATAAGAGCTTGCGATGCGTGGGCGAGTTCAATTCTGAAACAATTATTTTGTGCCTACGTAAGGCCGTGCCGTCGCCGGGACGGTGTGCACGAGACCGCTTCGTGCTGCGGCGCTACGCGCGATGCGAAGACTGGTGTGTAGCGCAGAGACGACCTGATCTTCGGAGGGCGTTCTCAGGTGCGTGGACCGCCTAGCCGGTATCGCCGCACGTCGTAGGTCGTGACCCAGGCCGGTCGATAGACGGCGATCAATGCCGTAGCCATGCCAGTGAACCAGGCCTCGCCGGATGCCAGCAGGAACACGCTGAAGGCATAACCGACCGGCACGACGACCATCGAGTCGCCGTTCAGGGCGATATGAGTACCGAGCGCGAGATACGCTGCGCAGGCCACGGCAATCGCCGGAGAGACGAAGCCTTGACCTACGATAAACATAAAGAGATTGCGCGGCAGCCACGCGATGCAGGCTCGTTGCAGCAAAGCCGAAACTCCGACCGGAAAGGCGCCGAATACGAGGAAGCTGAGCGCGACGCCGTCCCAGGGCGTGTCGAAGACGAGCGCCGCGAGTGCGACGACCGCCGCCATCGCAACGAGTGCGAGGTCCCAGTCGAACAGCGTCACGACGAGCGTTGCGCCGAGCAGATGCAGCACGGTGCCGTCTTCGAGCCATGCATTGCTCGCCCACAGCACGGATACGGCTACGACGATCGCGAGCCATACGTGCTGGAGCGTAGCGTCCTGGAGACGCTTGAACGGGTTGTTCCATACCGCGAGCGCGAGCAGGCCCACGGCGGCAATCCACCCACCGATGACGACCCACAGCGGAAGCGGCGTATACAGGAACCCCATGGCTTCATATTACTCGTTGGATGACAAAACGTGTGCGCAGGGTGGCCCCGGTGGATTGTCGTCGGCGCCGTCGCTGTCGAGGCCAGGCTCGCTGCACTGCGCTAACCCGGTTTCTCCCCACGGACAATCGGGTTCCGCAGCCATCGCCAGCGGCGGCGCGGTGTCGCCTGTCAGCAACGGGTACCGGAACGAATCGGTTTCGCGCGGCCGCAGCGGCATAGGGCCATGCTCGCCGTGCATGGGTTTGGGCGCGCGGTCCATCTGGACACGCAGCACCTCGAGCTGGTTCGCGAGCAGACCGTTGTAGATCGCGACGGCCGCCGCCCGGTTGGGTGCGCCAAGCTGCTGGAAGATGCTGGTCAGGTGGATCTTGACGGTGCCTTCGCTAATGCCGAGGGCTCGGGCGATCATCTTGTTCGTGCTGCCCATGTGGACGCAACGGAGAATCTGCTGCTGACGCGGCGACAGGTGGACCACGGGGCGGCGAGGGCGCGTCGTCGTGTCGCTTCTCGCCGGCTGTTGCGCCGGCTGCGGCGACGGCCATGGCGCGGCGAGGACATCGGCCGGTAGATGGTTGCCGCCAAGCAGGATGAGTTCGAGCAGCTTGACGATCAAAATTGAATCGGTAGTCCGACGGATGATCCCGCGTGCGCCTTCCGCGAGCAGGTCGCGGACCGCGGTGGGGGGCGTTTCTGCGTCCACGATGACCGCAATCGGCAGGCTACGGTAGCGATTCGCGAAATTCCGGAGCTCTCCCGCGCGAATGCCGGCATGCCAGTCGACCACGAACAGATCCGGTGCGAAACGCTGCATGGCGCGCTCGGCACTGCGCCAGTCGGGAGCATCGTTAAAGCGTGCGCGACGGTCGATTTGCCTAAGCAGGGCCTTGAGCCCTTCGCGCCGTTCGGCATCCGGATTAAATACTGCGAACCGCATGGACAAGCCCTCCTGTTTTTGAGGCCCTCTCGAAATGAATGCACAGCGCATTTACTGGGCACGCCGCTTGGCGAGGAACCACGTCGCCATGATGACAAAAAGCTTGCAGCGTGGCGGCCTGTCCAGATGGCATAAGACAAATGGCAAAAAAAAGTCCCGCGCACAGGCGGGACCGGGTAGGAATATGACGTGTTTCTTAGTGGAAATGTGGCTGCACGGGCTCAGCATCTTCTGGCATCTCGGCGTGGACTATCTCGCCGAGCGGGTCTGCATAGAGCGGTACGCCGCAGTCGTCGCAATATTCCGGCTCGAAGCGGCCGGCATGACGGCGAATCTCGGTGATGCCCGACTCCTTCAGCAGCGCCACGATTTCCTCGAGCGGACCGCTGCCGGCGCCTTCTTCTGTCGGTTCCTCGTCGATCTCGGCGTCGCCGTTTTCACGCCCGTACAGCGGCCAGACGACACCGTAGAGGACGTCGTTGCTGCCGCGGCGCGTGAAGCCGATGCGATATTCGTCGATGCGACGCTCACCGAAGCCCGCGACAACTGCGCGCAGGTCTTGCGCGCCGCCGCCGATCGTGTCGAGCAGGTAACGGACAGCCGTGCGGATCGTGTGAGGGCGTACACGCTCGTCGGCGTCGCGGCAGGCCGAGTAATACGCGTCCGGCAGCAGACATTCGAACTCGCAGCCCGGCATCACGACGGCGAGATTGGCGCCGCCCTGGGTTGCCCACTGTTCGAGGCACTGGCCGCGCTCGATGCGCGAACTGTGCTCCTCTTCCTGCCAGCGGAAGAGCGGGGCGCCGACCGGTGCTGCCACAACGGCGAGCAGGAAGCGCGGGTCGGCGAGGATGGGGGATGTCTCGGGCAGTTCGCCGGAACTGATCTTTGCGGCGGCGCCGCCTAACGCGGCGTGCGAAAGCTGCTGGGCGAGGCGCCAGGTTTCGACGTGATGGCGCGGCAACTGGTCGATGCTGTAGAGGTAGGGCGCCATCGCCACACGCGTACCGTTTGCCAGCACGTGGGCCTGGAGATGGTTGCGAAGGGCGTCGGAATTGTCGGCCTTCAGCGGCCCCGACGGGATGACGTAGCGTGTCCAGGCGAGCACCGGCGCGGCGATGAGCAGCGCCTCGTATTGAGCGCCTTCATGCTCGACGATGAACGATTCGCTGTGCGTTTCGGCCATGTCCGCCAGGGCGCCGTAGGCGTCCGGATGGTTTTGCTGCAGATGGTCGAGTGCGGCGTCGAGCGTCGTCTGGTTACCGTTGCGCACGATCTTCGCTAGCAGCGTGTCAAGCTTGGCCTCCCAGAATCGGTCTTCGGTGCGGCTGCCCGAGGCGAACAGGGCGAGCGACAGGCCGACGAGTTTGTCGGCGTCTGGAGGAAGGCGTTTGGCGATTCGCGAGCGCATAAATCTGTGATTTGGAATGCAGAGAACCTCGTATTCTAGTCGGTTCCGTGCGCGCCATCGGTTTGTGCCGCAGCATCACGACAGGCGTATATGTCTATATGACGTGGAGCGGGGCGATAGTAGAGCGAGGCCGGTCTGGGATCGACTTCATCCGGATGGACTGGACGATCGGCAGGTGCGTTGCGCGATACCCGGATGGTCAGGTCAAAAAAACCGCTTGCAAGAAGGGGACCGGGTCACTAGAATCTCGGTCTTTCGCGCTTTCGACGAGAGCGCGGGGAGACGGGAAGCCTGGGGCGAAAGCCTTGTGGCGCCGGGGTCTTCCGGGTGGTGGGCAGGTTGGCGGCAGGTTAAGCGAAGTAAAAAACCTGTTGACAGATCACCCGGCAGTCTCCATAATCTCGTTTCTCTGCTGCAGACGCAGCGACGCAGGAAGAAGCCGGCAGTTGATGAGTTTTAGCGGCGTTTTTGCGAACGATCTTTAAAAATTTACAGCCGACAGGTGTGGGCGCTTGATGCGGTGGGCGGGCCGGTGGATTCTTCGGAGTCTGTCGGAAAGCACAAGTATCAAGAGTCTCACACTAAAGTAAGTCAGGTTTTTGAATTTATTCAGAACCTGTCAGCTTTGAGTGAGCGAC